>NZ_VFMS01000001.1:3600000-3900000 GCF_006715165.1 Arthrobacter sp. SLBN-122
AAGTACGGCGGCAACGCCATGGTCAACGGCGAACTGCGCCGCGCTTTCGCCGAAGACATCGTCTTCCTCCACCATGTGGGCATCCACCCCGTGGTGGTCCACGGCGGCGGCCCCCAGATCAACTCCATGCTGGGCCGGCTGGGCATTGAATCCGAGTTCAAGGGCGGCCTTCGCGTCACCACCCCCGAAGCCATGGACGTGGTCCGCATGGTCCTCACCGGCCAGGTGGGACGCGAACTGGTGGGCCTGATCAACTCCCACGGACCCTACGCCGTCGGCATGTCCGGCGAAGACGGCGGACTGCTGCGCGCCGTGCGCACGGGCACCGTGGTGGACGGGGAAGAGGTGGACCTCGGGCTGGTGGGCGAGGTGGTGGGCGTGGACCCGGCCGGCATCGTGGACATCCTGGGCGCAGGGCGCATTCCGGTGATCTCCACGGTGGCCCCGGAAATTGTCGACGGCGGAGAGGGCGTGGCGGGCACTGCCCGGTTCCAGCCCACGGGCCAGGTCCTGAACGTCAATGCGGACACGGCAGCGGCCGCCGTCGCCTCGGCGCTGGGCGCCTCCAAGCTGGTGATCCTGACCGACGTCGAGGGCCTCTACGCCAATTGGCCGGACAAGTCCTCACTGATCTCATCCCTCACCGCCTCGGAGCTGCGGCAGATGCTGCCCAGGCTCGAATCAGGAATGATCCCCAAGATGGCTGCCTGCCTCAAGGCCGTTGACGAGGGCGTTGAACGGGCACACATCGTGGACGGCCGCCTGGCCCACTCCATGCTTCTTGAAACATTTACGACGGCGGGCATCGGCACCCAGGTAGTCCCGGACGAGGAGATCAACGGATGAACACGATGGAAAAATCATCAGTGACCGAGCTGGTCGAGACCACGGGCCACGCAGGCTCCGAGTGGCTCTCCCGCTACTCCAGCTCCCTCATGAACGTGTTCGGTACGCCCCAGCGGGTCCTGGTCCGCGGTGCAGGCTGCCTGGTGTGGGACGCCGACGGCAAGGAATACCTGGACCTGCTGGGCGGCATCGCCGTCAACGCCCTGGGCCACGCGCACCCCTTCGTGACGTCAGTCATCGCCAGCCAGCTCGCCACCTTGGGCCACGTCTCCAACTTCTTCACCAGCCCCACCCAAGTGGCACTGGCCGAAAAACTCCTGGAACTGGCCCACGCTCCCGCCGGTTCCAAGGTGTTCTTCAGCAACTCCGGCACGGAAGCCAACGAGGCCGCCTTCAAACTGGCCCGCCGCAACACCGGCGACGGTGCGGTCAAGCGGACCAAAATCATCGCCCTCGAGGGTGCCTTCCACGGCCGGACCATGGGAGCGCTGGCGCTCACCGCCAAGGAGGCCTACCGGACGCCGTTCGAGCCGCTGCCAGGCGGCGTGGTCCACATCCCGTTCGGGGATGTGGAGGCACTCAAGGCAGCAGTGGACGAAACCGTGGCAGCCGTGTTCCTGGAACCCATCCAGGGTGAAGCCGGTGTCCGGCCGCTGCCGCCGGGCTACCTGCAAGCTGCTCGGGAGTTGACGGCCCGGACCGGGGCCCTGCTGATCCTGGACGAGGTCCAGACCGGAATCGGACGCACCGGAAAGTGGCTCGCCAGCGAGGACGCCGGGATCGTCCCCGACGCCATCACCCTGGCCAAGGGACTGGGCGGTGGTTTCCCCATTGGTGCCCTGATCACCATGGGTGAGCAGGCGTCGTCGTTGTTGTCCGCCGGCCAGCACGGCACCACTTTTGGCGGAAACCCCGTGGCCACGGCAGCCGCCCTCGCCACCCTCCACGCCCTCGAAAGCCAGAATGTCCTGGCCAACGCCACGGCGGTGGGGGAGCACCTGCGCTCCGCGCTGGCCGCGATCCCGGGCGTGACCGAGGTGCGGGGCGAAGGGCTGCTGATCGGGTTCGACCTGGACGCCGACGTAGCCCCCGCGGTGGTGCAGGCCGGCCTCGATGCGGGGTTCATCGTCAACAGCCCGGGCCCGAGCACCATCCGCCTGGCACCGCCGCTGATCCTCACCACGGCACAGGCCGACACCTTCCTCGCCGCATTCCCGGCAATCCTCCAGACCGCTAAGGACGCCCAGTGACCACTGCAACCCGGCACTTCCTCAAGGACACCGACCTCAGCCCCGCCGAGCAGGCCGAAGTCCTTGAGCTCGCCGCCCGCATGAAGGCTGCCCCCTACAGCGTCCAGCCATTCGCCGCGCAGGGCAGCGGCCGCAAGACCGTGGCCGTGATCTTCGACAAGACCTCCACCCGGACCCGGGTCTCGTTCGCCACCGGGATCGCGGACATGGGCGGCAACGCCCTGATCATCAACCCCGGCGAGGCTCAGATCGGGCACAAGGAATCCGTGGAGGATACCACCAAGGTGCTCGAGCGGATGGTCTCCACCATCGTGTGGCGCACCGGACCGCATGCCGGCCTGGTGGCCATGGCGGAGAACTCCAGGGTCCCGGTCATCAACGCCCTGTGCGATGACTACCACCCGTGCCAGCTCCTCGCCGACCTGCTCGCGGTCAAGGAACACAAGGGCAACCTCAAGGGGCTCACCATGAGCTACCTGGGTGACGCCGCCAACAACATGGCAAACTCCTACCTGCTTGCCGGGGTCACCGCCGGCATGCACGTCCGCATCGCCGGGCCGGAGGGCTATCTGCCGGCCGCGGAGATCGTGGCGACGGCAGAGGAACGCGCGGCAGAAACCGGCGGTTCAGTCCTCATCACCACCGATGCCAAGGAAGCGCTGAAGGGTGCCGACGTTGTCGCCACCGACACCTGGGTGTCCATGGGACAGGAAGCCGAGAAGGAAGCCCGGATGCAGCTCTTCCGGGACTACTCCGTCGACTCGGACGCCTTGGCACTCGCCGCGGATGACGCCGTCGTACTTCACTGCCTCCCCGCCTACCGCGGCTACGAAATTTCCGCCGACGTCATCGACGGCCCGCAGTCCATCGTCTGGGATGAGGCGGAAAACCGGCTGCACGCCCAGAAGGCGCTGATGGCATGGCTGATGCACCGCTCAGGCCTGGCCTTCGTCGATGGCCTTTCCCCCGTCGAAGGCACCGGAGAGAGCACGTTCTAGTGTCCGCCCAGCCGTCCACTCCGGGCACCAGCCCGGCCACCAAGACCGCCCGGCAGGCGCGCATCACCGCCATCCTCACCGGGCAGTCCGTGCGTTCCCAGGCTGAGCTTGCGGCGCTGCTGGCCGACGACGGCGTGCAGGTCACCCAGGCCACGCTGTCACGCGACCTGGTGGAACTGGGCGCCGTCCGCGTCCGCGGCAAGGAAGGCGTCCTGGTCTACGCCGTTCCCGGCGAAGGCGGTGAACGGGCCGCGAAGAGCGGCGTGACCCAGGAAATCCTGGACGCGCGACTGGCCCGGCTCTGCAGTGAACTGCTGGTCACCGCCGAAGCCTCCGCCAACATCGCCGTCCTTCGCACCCCGCCGGGCGCCGCAAATTTCCTGGCCTTGGCCATCGACCACTCGGTGATGCCGTCCATCCTGGGCACCATCGCCGGCGACGACACCGTCCTGCTGGTCTCCCGCGACCCGCTGGGCGGCCCGGACCTCGCAGCCCGCTTCCTGCAAATGGCCGAGGAAGCCGGGCAATAAGCTTGACGACAACGAAACAACCAATCCCAACAAGGAGCATCTAAAGTGACTGAACGCATTGTGCTGGCCTACTCCGGCGGCCTGGACACGTCCGTCGCCATCGGCTGGATCGGTGAAGCCACCGGTGCCGAGGTCATCGCCGTGGCGGTCGACGTCGGACAGGGCGGCGAATCGCTGGAAACCATCCGCCAGCGCGCCCTGGGCTGCGGCGCCGTCGAGGCCTACGTCGCCGACGCGTCGGACGAGTTCGCCAACGAGTACTGCGTGCCCACGCTGAAGGCCAACGCCCTCTACCAGGGCCACTACCCGCTGGTGTCCGCCATCTCCCGCCCGGTCATCGTCAAGCACCTGGTGAAGGCCGCCCGCGAATTCGGTGCCACCACCGTGGCGCACGGCTGCACGGGCAAGGGCAACGACCAGGTCCGCTTCGAAGTGGGCATCCAGACCCTGGGCCCGGACCTGAAGTGCATCGCACCGGTCCGCGACCTCGCCCTGACCCGCGACAAGGCCATCGCCTTCGCCGAGGAAAAGGGACTGCCCATCGAGACCACCAAGAAGAACCCGTACTCCATCGACCAGAACGTCTGGGGACGCGCCGTGGAAACGGGCTACCTCGAAGACATCTGGAACGCGCCCACCAAGGACATCTACGACTACACCGCCACCCCGGAGTTCCCGCCGGCACCGGATGAAGTCACCATCTCCTTCGAAGCCGGCGTGCCGGTGGCGATCGACGGCGTGAAGGTCACTCCGCTGCAGGCCATCAAGGAACTCAACCGCCGCGCCGGCGCGCAGGGCGTGGGCCGGATCGACGTCGTCGAGGACCGCCTGGTGGGCATCAAGTCCCGCGAGATTTACGAAGCTCCGGGTGCCATGGCGCTGATCACCGCGCACAAGCACCTCGAGGACATCACGGTTGAGCGCGAGCAGGCCCGCTTCAAGGCAACGGTTGGCCAGCGCTGGGCCGAACTGGTCTACGATGGCCAGTGGTTCTCCCCGCTCAAGCGCTCCCTGGACGCCTTTATCGAGGACACCCAGAAGTACGTCTCCGGCGACATCCGCATGACCCTGCACGGCGGCCAGGCCATCGTCAACGGCCGCCGCTCCGACACCTCGCTATACGACTTCTCGCTGGCCACCTACGACACCGGCGACACCTTCGACCAGTCCCAGGCCAAGGGCTTCATTGAGCTGTGGGGCATGTCCGCCAAGGTTGCCTCCGGCCGCGACATCCGGGTCGCAGGGAAGTAGCCCCTGTGGCTGAGCCCAAGACCGAAGCTACCAACGCGGGAGCCTTGTGGGGCGGCCGGTTCGCCGGCGGCCCCGCGGACGCCCTCGCGGCGCTGAGCAAGTCCACGCACTTTGACTGGCGCCTGGCGCGCTACGACATTGCCGGTTCCAAGGCGCACGCCCGCGTGCTGCACAAGGCCGGGCTGCTGGACGACGCCGAGCTCGAAGGCATGCTCGCAGCGCTGAACCAGCTGGACGAGGACGTGGCGTCCGGCGCCTACCTGCCCGCCGAGTCCGATGAGGACGTGCATGGGTCGCTGGAACGCGGGCTGATCGAACGGGCAGGCGCCCAGCTGGGCGGCAAGCTCCGTGCCGGCCGGTCCCGCAACGACCAGGTGGCCACGCTGGGCCGCATGTTCCTGCGCGACCATGCAAAGATCATCGCGCGCGGCGTCCTGGCTACGGTGGACGCGCTCGTGGAGCAGGCCAAAGCCCATCAGGGTGTTGCCATGCCGGGCCGCACCCACCTCCAGCATGCCCAGCCGGTCCTGCTCAGCCACCACCTGCTGGCCCACGCCTGGGCGCTGCTGCGCGACGTGCAGCGGCTTCAGGACTGGGACAAGCGGGCAGGCGTGTCGCCCTATGGCTCAGGTGCGCTGGCCGGTTCTTCGCTGGGCCTGGACCCGGAAGCTGTAGCCGCTGACCTGGGCTTCTTCTCCGCAACCCACAACTCGATCGACGGCACCGCGTCCCGCGACGTCTTCGCCGAGTTCGCGTGGGTCTGCTCGATGATCGGAGTGGACCTGTCCCGCATTTCGGAGGAGGTCATCTTCTGGGCCACCAAGGAATTCTCCTTCGTCACGCTGCATGACTCCTACTCCACCGGGTCCTCCATCATGCCGCAGAAGAAGAACCCGGACGTGGCGGAGCTGGCCCGCGGCAAGGCGGGGCGCCTGATCGGCAACCTGACCGGGCTCCTGGCCACGCTCAAGGGCCTGCCGCTGGCGTACAACCGCGACCTGCAGGAGGACAAGGAGCCGGTGTTCGACGCCGCCGACACCCTGGAGCTGCTGCTCCCGGCCGTGTCCGGCATGATCGCCACCCTGAAGTTCAACACGGAGCGGATGGAGTCGCTGGCCCCGCAGGGCTTCGCGCTGGCCACGGACATCGCCGAGTGGCTGGTCCGCCAGGGCGTGCCGTTCCGCGAGGCGCACGAACTCTCCGGCGCTGCCGTCAAGCAGGCGGAATCCCGCGGCGTGGAGCTGTGGGACCTCACGGACGAAGAGTACGCCGCCATCTCGGCGCACCTCACCCCTGAGGTCCGCACTGTCCTGTCCACGGAAGGGTCCCTGAACAGCCGCAACTCCCAGGGCGGAACTGCGCCGGCCGCCGTCGAACGCCAGCTGGCCGCGCTGGAAGGCGAGCTTGCCGGCGTGCGGGAGTACGCCGGGTAGGAAACATTGTTGGCAGGGCCCCGGGGCATGTTCCCCCGGGGCCCTTGGCGTCTGTGGCTAGGCTGGCTCCATGAGCGAAACCTTCCGCAAATTCCTTCGCACCCTTCCCGACTTTCCGGCCGACCTGCCCGGATTCGATCCGGACAACGCGCCGCAGGACCCGGCGCTGCTGTTCAAGCAGTGGCTGGATGAGGCGCTGGACGCGGGGGAGCAGCAGCCGCACGCGTTCAGCCTGGCCACGGTGGGCGCGGCATCCGGGGGCGGGCAGCAGCCGTCCTCGCGGATGCTGATCCTGAAGAACATTGACGACGACGGCTGGCACTTTGCCACGTCCCGCACCTCGCGCAAGGGCCGGGAACTGGCCGCCGAGCCACGTGCCGCCATGAACTTCTACTGGCCGGGCCTGGGCCGCCAGGTCCGGGTGGTCGGCACCGTGGCCGACCTCTCCGCGGAGGCGTCCGCAGTGGACTGGCACGAGCGGCCCCGGGCCGATGGCAGCGACAATCCGCACTGGCAGCTTTACGCCGTTCAGCCCACCGAGATCGAGTTCTGGCAGGCCAGCAATGACGGCAACCATGTCCGGCACCGTGTGGGGCCTGACGGAACCCTGCTGGATTAGTACCTGGGCCGCCTGGTTGCTCGGCTAGGCTGGCCGCATGACCTCTCCTTCCCCTGCCGTGCTGCTGGCTGAACTGCACAAGGCCGCCGACGCGCTGACCGCCGCCATGGACCGCATTCCAGACGGCGGTGAAAGCGCTCCGTCCACCCTTCCCGGCTGGAGCCGCGGCCACCTCCTGGCCCACATCACCGGCATTTGCGAAGCTTTGGCGCGGCAGGTGGAGTACGGCCGCCGCGGCGAAACGGTGGAGCTTTACGACGGCGGCGTGGAAGGACGCAACCGCGCCATCGACCTCGCCGCGGGACACAGCGTCGAGCAGCACCGCAATGACGTCGATGCAGTGCTGCAGCGCGCACTGGCTGCTTTCGATGCGCTGGGCGAGGATGAGTGGCAGACGCACATCGCCTTCCGCGACGGAGTGATCTTCGACGCCGGGCTGGCGCTCTGGCGCGAGTTGGTCATTCATACCGCGGACCTGGACAGCGGCACGGGACCCGAAATCTGGAACAGGGAATTCTGCTCCCACCTCTTCGACTTCCTGGCGGCCCGCGTCCCGGCCGAAACCCGGCTGGTCCTGCAGCCGGTGGCACTTCCGCCGCTGGCCCTCGGTGCCGGCGGCAGCACCGTCGTCGTCAGTGGCATGGTCACGGACATTGCTGCATGGCTTGCGGGGCGGAAGCCATCGCTGGACAGCCTCCGGGCCACTGCCGTCGGGGACGGCACCGACCTGCCTGCCCTGCTGCCCTGGCCTTCGGCGATGCCCGACCCCAAGTAACACGTCCTTGCTCCATCACTTATGGTCCTTAAACCGGGGTTTTAGGGACCACAAGTGATGGAGCAAGCCACGGAGGTGGGGGAGTTGCCAGGCGTCAGGCGGCCTCGCGGGACAGCAGACTTTCCTTGATGCGCAGGCCCCAGCGGAAACCGCCCAGTGAGCCGTCCGTCCGGATCACGCGGTGGCAGGGCACGAACAACGCCGCCGCATTAAAGGCACACGCGCTGGCCGCAGCCCGCACCGCACGCGGGTTGCCCGCGAGGGCCGCATACTCCGTGTACGTGACCGGTGAGCCGGGTTTGACCTGGCGCAGCACATCCCACGCATGGGCACGGAACGGGCCGGACTGCTGCAGGACCGGGACTGCCATGGCCGGGGCGGGGTCCCCGGAGTAGAAGGCCTCGACGGCGGATGAGATGCCGCCGAGGTCCGTTACCTCCTCCACGGCGTCGGGCCGCAGTGCGGGATGGACCTGTCCGGTCAGTTCCGCAAGGCCCGCCGTCCACCCCGAAGCAAGGACCACGCCATCCCGGGCAAGGATGGTGAATGGTCCGTCCGGTGTGGACAGCTGCAACAGTTGAGCTTTCATGGCATCCCTTTCGCGGGAACGGTTGTTGTCAGTGCAGGCCGTGCCGCGGCGCGCCACAGGTGCATGGTGGCGTAGGAGCGCCACGGGCTGGTCTCCCGGAAGTCAGGGCTGAGGGTGCCCTCCCCATTATCGAGGGCACGGATCCCGTTCCGCACGGCGGTGTCATTGGCAAGGAAGACGTCCGGGGCGCCCAGGACCCGCATGGCCACGTACCCTGCGGTCCATGGTCCCACCCCCGGCAAGGGCAGCAGTTTGGCGGCCAGGCTTGCGGGGTCGTCCCCATAACCGAACTCCAGATCTCCGGCGGCCATGGCTGATGCTGCACCGAGCAGCGATCCGGTCCGCCTCCTGGGGCCGCTCAGCAGATGTCCGGCACCGGCTATTTGGGCCGGGGTGGGGAAAAGCCTGTCCAGGCCGTCGCCGGCGGTACTGCTGGGACTGCCGGCTGCGGACAGCTGGGTCAATGCGGTCCGAGCCGCAGCCACTGTAATCTGCTGGCCCACCATGGCCCGGACCAGCAGCTCCTGCGGGTCCAGCGCCCCCGGCAGCCGCATTCCTGGAGCGGAGGCAACCGTGGCAGCAAGCCGCGGATCGGCTGCGAGGGCGGCGTCAATCGCTTCCGGGTCCGCGTCCAGGTCGAACAGCCGCCGCACCCGGCTCAGCAGTGCCGGAAGGTCGCGAAGGTCCACCGCGCCGACGGTGAGGGTGAGCTGCCCTTCCCGCGTGCCGCCGTCGTACGCCACCCGGAAGCGCGCGTCGCCGTGGGGGAACCGCAGGGTCCGTGAGTAGGAGGTGGACGTGCCCTCTTCAATCCCTGGGAGGGCGCGGACGGCCAGGAACGGGAAGATGCCCGGATCGAACGGCGGCCGGTAGGGCAGGCCCAGGGTCAGGGCCGTCGTGCCGCCGCCGGTGACCGGGTGCCGGACCGTCCTGCCCGGAGCCGAATTGCGCAGGGCCGTGGGGGTCATGTCGAACACTTCGGCGATGGTTTCGTTGAACTGCCTCACGCTGCTGAACCCGGCGGCGAAGGCGATATCGGCCAGCTTCATGGAGGTGGACACCAACAGCGTCCGCGCGGTCTGGGCCCTTGCGGCCCGGGCCAGCGACAGGGGACCGGCGCCGAGCTCCTGGCCCAGGATCCGGTTGAGCTGGCGGGGCGAATAGCCCAGACGGGAGGCCAGACCGGCAACCCCGTCCCGGTTGATCACGCCATCGTTGATCAGCCGCATCGCCCGGCCCGCAACGTCCTGACGCACGTTCCACGCCGGTGTACCCGGCACGGCCTCCGGCAGGCAGCGCTTGCAGGCGCGGTAGCCTGCCTCGTGTGCCGCGGCGGAGGTCTCGTAGAACGTCACGTTTGACGCCTTGGGCGTCCGGGCCGGGCACGAGGGGCGGCAGTAGATTCCCGTGGTGCGGACGGCCGTGTAGAACTGGCCGTCGAACCGGGGGTCGCGGGCGTCGATTGCCCGGTAGCGCTGCCAGAAGTCCATTCCTTCATCCTGCCAGCCTGCCATGGCAGGTACTAGCGGAAATCGGACATGGCCGTGGAAGGGCGGAATCCGGTGCCTGGCCGCATTGCGGGGAGCTGAAGCCGTCCCCATCTGGGTAAGGTCAAGCAATGAACGAAAGTACTTCGGACGCCGGGCAGCTTCGGAGCTTCCTGTCCGGGGATGCCCGCGAGCTTGCTCCGCAACTGCTGGGCGCCGTCCTGACGCACCAGTCCAGGGAGGGCGACGTGTCCATCCGGCTCACCGAGGTGGAGGCGTATCTTGGGCCCGAGGATTCCCTGCACCCGGATCCCGGCTCGCACACTTACCGCGGTCCCACCCCGCGCAACGCCCCGATGTTCGGCCCCGCCGGACATCTCTATGTGTACTTCACTTACGGGATGCACCACTGCACCAATATCGTTTGCGGCCCTGCCGGCGTCGCGTCCGCCCTGCTGCTGCGCGCGGGCGAGGTGGTGGACGGCCTGGAACTGGCGCAACGGCGCCGTCCTACGTCGAAGAGTCCCGCCGACCTGGCCAGCGGCCCGGCCCGCCTTGCAAAGGCCTTGGGATTGACGACGGCGGACAGCGGCCGGGACGCGCTGGCTCCGCCTTTTGGCCTGGAGCTTCCCTCCGGCACCAGTGGGCCCGTCAGTTCCGGTCCGCGGGTGGGCGTGGCCGGCCCGGGAGGATCGGTGGAATACGCCTGGCGGTTCTGGCTCACCGGCGATCCCACAGTCTCCAAATACAAGGCGGCCAAGCCCCGGATCAGGAAGCAGCAGGAAGGCCTGTCACCGGCTGCAACGTTTCACAAGCGTTAACGGAAATGGTTGTAGAATGGACGGTCTGTCTTTCGCGATAGGGGAACGTTAATGCACGACGCCGAATTGGCCCACGAACGGGAGTATGTAGCCGGCCTGTATGCCCGGCTGGAGGAACTCCGGGAGGAAAAGCGCCGCCAGCTTGCGCAGGTCCGGCGCGCCGGAGCCGTGGGCACCATGCAGAACGTTTCCGAACGTGATGCGTTCGCGGCACTGTATGAGGACCGCCTGGCGCAGCTGGATGCGGTGGATGACCGGCTGGTCTTTGGCCGCCTGGACCTGGACTCCGGCGAGGCACAGTACATTGGCCGCATCGGGCTGACCACCGAGGACCTGCAGCGGCTGATGGTGGACTGGCGGGCACCCGAGGCCGGCCACTTCTACCAGGCCACTGCCTTCGACCGGCAGGGCGTGCGCCGCCGCCGGCACCTGATCCTGCAGGGACGCGAAGTAAAGGCCATCGAGGACGACGTCCTGGACGCCGGGATGCTCACGGACGACGAATCGCTGCAGGGCGAAGGCGCCCTGCTCGCTGCCCTGAACTCCAAGCGGACCGGCCGCATGTCGGACATCGTCAGCACCATTCAATCGGAACAGGACAGGATCATCCGGTCCTCCATCTCCGGCGCCGTCGTGGTCCAGGGCGGGCCGGGCACCGGCAAGACTGCAGTGGCCCTGCACCGCGCAGCCTACCTGTTGTACACCCACCGTGACCGCCTTAAGAGTGCAGGTGTGCTGCTGGTGGGGCCGTCGTCGTCGTTCATGAAATACATCGAACGGGTGCTGCCCTCGCTCGGTGAGACCGGCGTTGTCATGGCGAGTGTGGGCCGCCTGATGCCCGGCATCAATGCCGTTCCCGAAACCGACGCGGCCGTGGCCGCCATCAAGGGCCGCCTGGACATGGCTGCCATAGTGGCCAACGCGGTGTCCAACCGCATGCGCGTCCCGGCGCAGAACCGGATCCTCGAAGTGGACGGCCGCAAGCTCACGCTGACGCCCCGGCAGGTCCGGCGCGCCCGGGAACGCGCCCGTGCCACCGGAAAGCCTTACAACGAGGCACGGGTGACGTTCGTGAAGATCCTGCTGCGGGAACTGACCGAACAGATGACGGAGCTCGTCGAAGCCGGCAACCTCGGCAACAACGCGGACCGCTCATACCTTGCCGAGGACGTCCGGACCGCCCGGGACGTGCGGATCGCGCTGAACCTGTGCTGGATGCCCATGACCCCGGAGAAACTGATCTCCGACCTGTTCAGCAAGCCGCAAATCCTTGAATTCTGCACCCCCAACCTGACCCCCGCCGAGCGGGCGCTGCTGCAGCGTCCCGCAGACGCCCCCTGGACCGAATCCGACGTGCCGCTTCTGGACGAGGCCGCCGAACTGCTCGGCGAGCTGGACCCGGCTGCCGGGCGCGGGCTGGCGCAGCAGGAGCACGACCGTGCCCGCGACCTGGCCAACGCAAAGCAGACCCTGGTCAACATGGAAGCCGCCGGCGTGGACCCCTTGATGTCCGCGGAGGAACTGGCCGAGCAGAACCGGGAGCAGGAAGCCCGGCAGACTGCCGCCGAACGCGCCACGAGCGACCGCACCTGGGCCTTCGGGCACATTGTGGTGGATGAAGCGCAGGAACTCTCGCCCATGCAGTGGCGGCTGCTGGTCCGGCGCTGCCCGCTGAAGTCCTTCACCATTGTGGGCGACATTGCCCAGACCAGTTCCGTGGCAGGCGCCAACTCCTGGCAGGGGGCACTGGCCCCGATGTTCGGCGACCGCTGGCAGCTGGAGGAGCTCACCGTCAACTACCGCACGCCTTCCCAGATTGCCGAAGCAGCCGTCAGGATGGCCAACGCCGCGGGCCTGGTGGTCTCCGCGCCCAAGGCGGTACGCGAGGGGCGCTGGGCGCCCATTATTGACGAAGTCGGGCAGGGCGCAGTGGTCAGCAAGCTGGTGGAGGTCCTCCCGGAAGAAATCAAGGCGCTCGACGGCGGCCTCCTCGCCGTCATTGCCGACGGTGACCTCCTGCCCGAGGCCACGGCAGCCCTGCGCACCATGTATGGGCGCCGGATCGGCACCGGCGCCGGCAGCTACGAACAGGACATCGTGGTGATCAGCCCGCGCGAGGCAAAGGGCCTGGAGTTCGACGGCGTCGTGGTCCTGGAACCGTCCGTCATGCTCAACCACGAGCACGGCAAGGTGGGGGACCTGTACGTGGCCATGACCCGTGCCACGCAGCGCCTGCGGCTGATTGCCTCACAACCCGTGCCTGCCGGGATCGCGGGCTGACCCGCTGTTGGGCGTTACTGCTAACTTAGAAAGCGTGCCAGAACTGAACAACCTCGAACCGCAGCGCAACGACCCCACTTTCGCCAACATTTGGCAGGAACTGAAGTGGCGTGGGCTGGTCCATGTCTCCACCGACGAAGCAGAGCTCGAAAAGCTCCTCGCCAATGGGCCGGTTACGTACTATTGCGGTTTCGATCCCACCGCGCCGAGCCTGCACCTGGGCAACCTTGTCCAGCTCCTGGTCATGCGGCGTCTTCAGCTGGCCGGGCACAAGCCGCTCGGCCTGGTGGGTGGCTCCACGGGCATGATCGGCGATCCCCGTCCGACGGCGGAGCGTACCTTGAACACCAAGGACACGGTGGCCGAGTGGGTTGGCTATCTGCAGGCCCAGGTCAGCCGCTTCCTCAGCTTTGAGGGTGACAACGCTGCCAGGATCGTGAACAACCTGGACTGGACGGCCCCGCTCAGTGCCATCGACTTCCTGCGTGAGGTGGGCAAGCACTTCCGGGTGGGCACCATGCTGCGCAAGGACGCCGTGGCGTCCCGCCTGAACTCCGATGAGGGCATCAGCTACACGGAGTTCAGCTACCAGATCCTGCAGGGCATGGACTACCTGCAGCTTTACCGCGACTACGGCTGCGTGCTGCAGACCGGCGGCTCGGACCAGTGGGGCAACCTCACCAGCGGTACCGAGCTGATCCGCAAGGTGGAGGGCAAGAGCGTCCACGCCCTGGGAACTCCCTTGATCACCAACTCCGACGGAACCAAGTTCGGCAAGAGCGAGGGCAACGCCATCTGGCTGGACGCCGGCATGTGCAGCCCCTACGCCTTTTACCAGTTCTGGCTTAACACGTCGGACGCAGACGTGGTGGACCGGCTCAAGGTGTTCACGTTCCTGACGCGGGCCGAAATTGAAGAGATCGCGGTTTCCGTGGCCGAGCGTCCCTTTGCCAGGGAAGGCCAGCGGAAGCTTGCTTTCGAAGTAACCTCCCTGGTGCACGGAGTGGATGCAACGGAAAAGGTCATAGCCGCTTCCGCCGCTCTTTTCGGGAACGGCGACCTGGCAGCCCTGGACAAGGCAACCCTGCAGGCGGCCACCTCCGAGCTTCCTTCCACCACAGTGCAGGTGGATGCGATGGGAATTATCGACCTGCTGGTGGCGTCCGGTCTTTCGGAAAGCAAGTCCGCCGCCCGCCGGACAGTGGGTGAGGGGGGTGCCTACGTGAACAACGAGAAGGTCTCCGATCCAGAAGCCGTGATCTCCGAGTCCGAACTTCTGCACGGCCAGTACCTGCTCCTGCGCCGGGGCAAGAAGAACCTGGCCACCGTCGAGGTGCTGGTTCCCTAGCACCTTCGGGTCCTGCACGCACGCCCTTCCGCAGCCGATTTGCACGGCCGCTGGAGGGCGTGTATTGTTTTCTGAGTCGCCGCCGCTGAGTGGCGACAAACCCCCAACTTCTGAGAAGCAATTCTTACCGCGCAGGGCGTGGAACTGAAGAAATTGCTTCTCATTTTGCTGGGCGGATTCATTCCACCGAGTGGATTCCGGGAAAATAACCGGATTTGCAAAAGTGAATATGAATGAAATAAGATTGAAACATCGCAGCGAAGAAATACGGAATAAGCAATTCAACGAATTGCTTCCGGGAATATTCGAATGTGTCTGTTGTTTGAGAACTCAATAGTGTGCCAAGTTTGTTGATACCGATTTTTTATGAATTGGTTGAATTTGCTGTGCCGCCACCCCGTGGTTGGCATGGTTTTTACAGCTGGTTTCAAATTTTGTGCAGCCGTGGTCGCCGTTATTTCCGGTGGTTGTGGTTGTGTCTGTTTTACTTCAACGGAGAGTTTGATCCTGGCTCAGGATGAACGCTGGCGGCGTGCTTAACACATGCAAGTCGAACGATGAAGGGAGCTTGCTCCTGGATTAGTGGCGAACGGGTGAGTAACACGTGAGTAACCTGCCCTTGACTCTGGGATAAGCCTGGGAAACTGGGTCTAATACCGGATATGACTGACTATCGCATGGTGGTTGGTGGAAAGCTTTTGTGGTTTTGGATGGACTCGCGGCCTATCAGCTTGTTGGTGGGGTAATGGCCTACCAAGGCGACGACGGGTAGCCGGCCTGAGAGGGTGACCGGCCACACTGGGACTGAGACACGGCCCAGACTCCTACGGGAGGCAGCAGTGGGGAATATTGCACAATGGGCGCAAGCCTGATGCAGCGACGCCGCGTGAGGGATGACGGCCTTCGGGTTGTAAACCTCTTTCAGTAGGGAAGAAGCGAAAGTGACGGTACCTGCAGAAGAAGCGCCGGCTAACTACGTGCCAGCAGCCGCGGTAATACGTAGGGCGCAAGCGTTATCCGGAATTATTGGGCGTAAAGAGCTCGTAGGCGGTTTGTCGCGTCTGCCGTGAAAGTCCGGGGCTCAACTCCGGATCTGCGGTGGGTACGGGCAGACTAGAGTGATGTAGGGGAGACTGGAATTCCTGGTGTAGCGGTGAAATGCGCAGATATCAGGAGGAACACCGATGGCGAAGGCAGGTCTCTGGGCATTAACTGACGCTGAGGAGCGAAAGCATGGGGAGCGAACAGGATTAGATACCCTGGTAGTCCATGCCGTAAACGTTGGGCACTAGGTGTGGGGGACATTCCACGTTTTCCGCGCCGTAGCTAACGCATTAAGTGCCCCGCCTGGGGAGTACGGCCGCAAGGCTAAAACTCAAAGGAATTGACGGGGGCCCGCACAAGCGGCGGAGCATGCGGATTAATTCGATGCAACGCGAAGAACCTTACCAAGGCTTGACATGAACCGGTAAGACCTGGAAACAGGTCCCCCGCTTGCGGTCGGTTTACAGGTGGTGCATGGTTGTCGTCAGCTCGTGTCGTGAGATGTTGGGTTAAGTCCCGCAACGAGCGCAACCCTCGTTCTATGTTGCCAGCACGTGATGGTGGGGACTCATAGGAGACTGCCGGGGTCAACTCGGAGGAAGGTGGGGACGACGTCAAATCATCATGCCCCTTATGTCTTGGGCTTCACGCATGCTACAATGGCCGGTACAAAGGGTTGCGATACTGTGAGGTGGAGCTAATCCCAAAAAGCCGGTCTCAGTTCGGATTGGGGTCTGCAACTCGACCCCATGAAGTCGGAGTCGCTAGTAATCGCAGATCAGCAACGCTGCGGTGAATACGTTCCCGGGCCTTGTACACACCGCCCGTCAAGTCACGAAAGTTGGTAACACCCGAAGCCGGTGGCCTAACCCCTTGTGGGAGGGAGCTGTCGAAGGTGGGACTGGCGATTGGGACTAAGTCGTAACAAGGTAGCCGTACCGGAAGGTGCGGCTGGATCACCTCCTTTCTAAGGAGCACCTACAAATCGTTCATGCCGCGTATGTGGTGGTGGGGGTTTGTCAGGAAGCAAAGCCCGTTGCGCAGACGCAAGTTCTGCGGCGGGTGCTCATGGGTGGAATATCAACAAATAGCGGCCGCGTTGTTTTCTTCTTGTCCTAGTACGAGCCAGTGATGGTTCTGGAACGGTGGGGGAGTGATGGCATGGTTTAGTGTTTGGCACACTGTTGGGTCCTGAGGCAACAGGGCCATGGGGGGTTTGTTCTCCTTGTGGGTTTGTTTGTTTCTGGTTTCCCTGCCATGACGCCTCCGCGCATGCTGGCTCCCTTTTGGGGGTTGTGTGTGGGGGTGTGTGGTGTGGGGTTGTTGTTTGAGAACTACATAGTGGACGCGAGCATCTTGTATAAGAAGCAATTTCCAAGATAATGAACCTGGATCTGGCTGTGTTGTTGATGCCCTTTTGGGGTGTTGGGAGCGTGGTTGGTTTTCATGGTTCTCTCGAGTGTTTTTTGTTTTTGATCTTTGTGGTCAAGTTTTTAAGAGCACACGGTGGATGCCTTGGCATTAGGAGCCGAAGAAGGACGTAGGAATCTGCGATAAGCCTGGGGGAGTCGATAACCGGACTGTGATCCCAGGGTGTCCGAATGGGGAAACCCCGCCAAGCGCGCGAGTGACTTGGTGACCCGTACCTGAACACATAGGGTGCGTGGGGGGAACGCGGGGAAGTGAAACATCTCAGTACCCGCAGGAAGAGAAAACAATAGTGATTCCGTTAGTAGTGGCGAGCGAACGCGGATCAGGCTAAACCGTTCCATGTGTGATAGCCGGCGGGCGTTGCATGGTCGGGGTTGTGGGACTTTCCGTACCAGTTCTGCCGGGCTGGTGGGGTGTGATGTGCGCGCATAGGTGAACGGTTTTGAAAGGCCGGCCAGAGAGGGTGTTAGTCCCGTAACCGTAATGTGTTTGTACCGCCTGTGAGAGTATCCCAAGTAGTACGGGGCCCGAGAAATCCCGTGCGAATCTGTCAGGACCACCTGATAAGCCTAAATACTCCCTAATGACCGATAGCGGACCAGTACCGTGAGGGAAAGGTGAAAAGTACCCCGGGAGGGGAGTGAAACAGTACCTGAAACCGTGTGCTTACAATCCGTCGGAGCCAGTCTGATTCTGGTGACGGCGTGCCTTTTGAAGAATGAGCCTGCGAGTTAGTGTTACGTCGCGAGGTTAACCCGTGTGGGGCAGCCGTAGCGAAAGCGAGTCTGAATAGGGCGTTGCAGTGGCGTGATCTAGACCCGAAGCGAAGTGATCTACCCATGGCCAGGTTGAAGCGACGGTAAGACGTCGTGGAGGACCGAACCCACTTCAGTTGAAAATGGAGGGGATGAGCTGTGGGTAGGGGTGAAAGGCCAATCAAACTTCGTGATAGCTGGTTCTCCCCGAAATGCATTTAGGTGCAGCGTTGCGTGTTTCTTGCTGGAGGTAGAGCTACTGGATGGCTAATGGGCCCTACAAGGTTACTGACGTCAGCCAAACTCCGAATGCCGGTAAGTGAGAGCGCAGCAGTGAGACTGTGGGGGATAAGCTTCATAGTCGAGAGGGAAACAGCCCAGACCACCAACTAAGGCCCCTAAGCGTGTGCTAAGTGGGAAAGGATGTGGAGTTGCCCAGACAACCAGGAGGTTGGCTTAGAAGCAGCCACCCTTAAAAGAGTGCGTAATAGCTCACTGGTCAAGTGATTCCGCGCCGACAATGTAGCGGGGCTCAAGTACACCGCCGAAGTTGTGGATTTCGGATTATAGCTAAGCTGCTTCCTTGTGGAGTTAGTTCAGGCGTCCGGAGTGGTAGGGGAGCGTCGTGTGGGCGGTGAAGTCGCGGTGTAAACCAGCGGTGGAGCCTACACGAGTGAGAATGCAGGCATGAGTAGCGAAAGACGGGTGAGAAACCCGTCCGCCGAATGATCAAGGGTTCCAGGGTCAAGCTAATCTGCCCTGGGTAAGTCGGGACCTAAGGCGAGGCCGACAGGCGTAGTCGATGGACAACGGGTTGATATTCCCGTACCGGCGAAAAACCGCCCATGCTGAGCGGGGGATACTAACTGCCCGAGACCTGCCCGATCACCCTTGTGGTGTGAGGGTTTTGGTGGAGCGCAGGACCTGATCCCGGGAGGCAAGCGTATTAACAGGTGTGACGCAGGAAGGTAGCCGAGCCGGGCGATGGTTGTCCCGGTCTAAGGATGTAGGGCGAGTGGTAGGCAAATCCGCCACTCACGAAGCCTGAGATCTGATGGGACCCCCGTTTGGGGGGATTTGGTGATCCTATGCTGCCGAGAAAAGCATCGACGCGAGGTTTTAGCCGCCCGTACCCCAAACCGACACAGGTGATCAGGTAGAGAATACCAAGGCGATCGAGAGAATTATGGTTAAGGAACTCGGCAAAATGCCCCCGTAACTTCGGGAGAAGGGGGGCCCCAACCTTGAACGGTACTAGCGACCGGGAGGGGATCGGGGCCGCAGAGACCAGGGGGAAGCGACTGTTTACTAAAAACACAGGTCCGTGCGAAGTCGCAAGACGATGTATACGGACTGACTCCTGCCCGGTGCTGGAAGGTTAAGAGGACCGGTTAGCCGCAAGGCGAAGCTGAGAATTTAAGCCCCAGTAAACGGCGGTGGTAACTATAACCATCCTAAGGTAGCGAAATTCCTTGTCGGGTAAGTTCCGACCTGCACGAATGGAGTAACGACTTCCCCGCTGTCTCAACCATAAACTCGGCGAAATTGCAGTACGAGTAAAGATGCTCGTTACGCGCAGCAGGACGGAAAGACCCCGAGACCTTTACTATAGTTTGGTATTGGTGTTCGGAGTGGCTTGTGTAGGATAGGTGGGAGACGTTGAAGCCCGGACGCCAGTTCGGGTGGAGTCATCGTTGAAATACCACTCTGGTCACTTTGGACATCTAACTTCGGCCCGTAATCCGGGTCAGGGACAGTGCCTGATGGGTAGTTTAACTGGGGCGGTTGCCTCCTAAAAAGTAACGGAGGCGCCCAAAGGTTCCCTCAGCCTGGTTGGCAATCAGGTGTCGAGTGTAAGTGCACAAGGGAGCTTGACTGTGAGAGAGACATCTCGAGCAGGGACGAAAGTCGGGACTAGTGATCCGGCGGTACATTGTGGAATGGCCGTCGCTCAACGGATAAAAGGTACCTCGGGGATAACAGGCTGATCTTGCCCAAGAGTCCATATCGACGGCATGGTTTGGCACCTCGATGTCGGCTCGTCGCATCCTGGGGCTGGAGTAGGTCCCAAGGGTTGGGCTGTTCGCCCATTAAAGCGGTACGCGAGCTGGGTTTAGAACGTCGTGAGACAGTTCGGTCCCTATCCGCTGCGCGCGCAGGAAATTTGAGAAGGGCTGTCCTTAGTACGAGAGGACCGGGACGGACGAACCTCTGGTGTGTCAGTTGTACTGCCAAGTGCACCGCTGATTAGCTACGTTCGGATGGGATAACCGCTGAAAGCATCTAAGCGGGAAGCTCGCTTCAAGATGAGATTTCCATACACCCTCGGGTGTGAGAGGCCCCCAGCCAGACCACTGGGTTGATAGGCCGGATGTGGAAGCGAGGACTAACGACTCGTGAAGCTGACCGGTACTAATAGGCCAACAACTTACACCACACAGATATATACAAACTCTGCTTGCGTCCACTATGTGGTTCCCAACCAACAACCCCCAACACCAGGGGAATGGTTGCACGGAACCAACACAACTGAATAACAACACCACAATGTTGTAACCACACAAGTCTTCCCACACCACCCCCCACGGGTTGGTGACGGGTACAAGGGTTACGGCGGTCATAGCGTGGGGGAAACGCCCGGTCCCATTCCGAACCCGGAAGCTAAGACCCACAGCGCCGATGGTACTGCACCCGGGAGGGTGTGGGAGAGTAGGTCACCGCCGGACACACATTGAGTAGGACCCTGACAAAGGAATGTCAGGGTCCTACTGCTTTAACCCGACCTCCACCCAACAAACCCCCACACCGGCGCCCGGGCAAACCCGCAGGAACTGATGGGGCGTTACAGGAAACCTGCCAAAAGTGAGCGGGCATCGTGGGGATCCCCGGGAACTGGCGGGGCGTTACAGGAAAACCTGTCAAAGGTGAGCGGGCGTTGCTGTGAAGATGGCCACGATACCGCCACCAGGGCTCCCACTGTCCCGCGGGATTTTGTGGCTCCACTAGAATTGATGAAGATGTACGGACTTCGAAGCGCTTGATTTCGGGTTGCGTAGGAAACGAAACGAGCGGCTGCAGTTGCGCCAGTGGTCGGCTCACAACAGGAGGAATCCATATGGCCGAGCACAACGGGGGCAACCGCGGCAACGACCGTGGCGCGTTCCGCGGCAACAACAACTCCGGTGGGGATCCCCGCGGATTCCGGTCCCGGTCCGACCGCGACGGCGACAACTCCTCCCGTGGTGGTGCTGCCGGCGGTGAGCGGAAGGCGTTCGGTGATCGTGACCGTAAGCCTTCTGGTGATCGTCCGCGCCGTGATGGCGAGGGTGACCGCCGCGGTTTTGGTGGCGGAGCCGGCGGCGATCGTGACCGTAAGCCTTTCGGTGATCGTGACCGTAAGCCTTTTGGTGACCGTCCGCGCCGTGATGGTGAGGGTGACCGCCGTGGTTTTGGTGGCGGTGATCGTGACCGTAAGCCTTTTGGTGACCGTCCGCGCCGTGATGGTGAGGGTGACCGCGGTGGTTTTGGTGGCGGAGCCGGTGGCGGTGAGCGGAAGCCGTTTGGTGATCGTCCGCGCCGTGATGGTGAAGGTGACCGCCGTGGCTTTGGCGGCGGCGATCGTGACCGTGACCGGAAGCCGTTCGGTGATCGTCCGCGCCGTGATGGTGAGGGTGACCGCCGTGCCTTTGGCGGCGGCGATCGTGACCGTGACCGTAAGCCGTTTGGTGATCGTCCGCGCCGTGATGGCGAAGGCGACCGCCGCGGTTTCGGCGGCGATCGTGACCGTGACCGTAAGCCGTTTGGTGATCGTCCGCGCCGTGATGGCGAAGGCGACCGCCGCGGTTTCGGCGGCGAGAACCGCAAGCCGTTCGGTGACCGGCAGGACCGGGCGCCGCGCAGCTTTGACCGCGGTGACGCACGTGGCGAATCCGGCCGTGGCGAATCCGGCCGCGGCGGATCCGGCCCCCGTGGCTTTGGCCGCGACCGCCAGGAGGAGCGCCCTGCCCGCGTGCCCAACGCCGCCGACCTTCGCAGCGCCAACCGTCCGGACCGGGAGCGCTCACCCGAGATCGATGAGGACGTCACCGGCAAGGAGCTGGACCGTGCCACACACCACCAGATCAAGACACTCGAGCCCAAGAGCGCAGAGTGGGTGGCCCGCCACCTGGTGATGGCTGGCAGGCTGCTTGATGACGAGCCCGAGCTTGCCTTCCAGCACGCTCTCGCTGCCAGCCGCCGCGGTGGAAGACTCGCTGCCGTCCGTGAAGCCGTTGGCCTGACTGCCTATGCTGCCGGCCACTACGGCGAGGCGCTCCGTGAGTTCCGCACCTTCCGCCGGATCAGCGGTTCCAACGTGCACCTGCCCGTGATGGCCGACTGCGAACGCGGCCTGGGGCGCCCCGACCGTGCCCTCGATGTTGCCCGTTCGGAGGAAGCCCAGGACCTTGACGCTCCCGGCAAGGTGGAACTGGCCATCGTGGCGGCCGGTGCCCGGACCGATCTGGGACAGCTGGATGCGGCAGTGGCCGAACTCGAAATCCCGCAGCTGGACATCAACCGCGCCTTCTCCTACAGCCCCCGCCTCTTCCGCGCCTACGCCGATGCACTGGCAGCGGTAGGACGCCAGGAAGAAGCGGAGAAGTGGAGCCGCCAGGCCGTCGTGGCAGAAAACGCCCTGGGCCAGGGCGTGGACCAGGAACCCGAAATCATCGACCTCGGCTGGGACGAGGAAGAAGAAGCACGGGAAGAGGCTGAACGGCGCCGGCTGCTGGAGCGTGCCTCCACAGCTGCCGGGACAGAAGCCCCCGCCGAAGCCACCGCAGCAGCTGAACCGGAAAACACCCGCGCCGCCGAAGCGGAGGCAGCCCAGGACAGCAACCTCGACGACCAGGACGCCGACTACTTCGTCTCCGACGATGCCGAATCGGACCAGGACTCGGTGGAACACGACGAGCTCGAAATCGCAGCCGCTGAGGACGCCAACGCGGAGGACGCCAGTGACGCGCACCATGATGAAGAGCGCCGGGAAGACTGAAAAGTCATGAGTGATGTCTCGCTGGTCGCGCGCTTCGATGCGCTCCTCGCCGACCTGGACGGAGTGGTCTACGCCGGGCCCCACGCCATTCCCGGAGCCGTGGATTCACTGCGGCAGCTCTCCGGTTTGGGAATCGGCCTCGGCTACGTGACCAATAACGCCTCCCGCTCCCCGGGAGAGGTTGCAGCCCATCTCCGCGAGCTGGGTGCTCCTGCCGAGGACGACCAGGTGGTCAGCTCATCCCAGGCAGCCGCCGAGCTGCTCGCCTCGCTGCTGGCACCAGGGTCAAGGATCCTCATCACGGGCAGCCCTGCGCTGGCCCGGGAAATCGAGCTCGTGGGCCTGGTGCCCGTGGGCAGCCAGGCGGAGGACCCAGTGGCGGTGGTCCAGGGGTTCAGCCCCGCCATTGGCTGGAAGGACCTGGCGGAAGCCACCTACGTGGTGTCCGCCGGAGCGTTGTGGGTGGCCACCAACACGGACATGTCCATTCCCCAGGCGCGGGGCATCGCTCCGGGTAACGGCACCCTGGTTGCCGCCGTCGCTGCTGCCACCGGCCAACAGCCCAGGGTCGCCGGAAAGCCCGAGGCGCCGCTGTTCCACTCGGCCGCCAAGCGCCTCGGAGCGGAGCGTCCCCTGGTGGTGGGCGACCGGCTGGACACGGACATCCTGGGCGGCAACAATGCCGGCTTTGCCACCGTGGCTGTCCTGACCGGCGTCGACACACGCGAAACCATCCTCGCCGCAAGGTCGGCGGAACGGCCCGACTACATCATCGAAAACCTGACGGACCTGCACCGCCCATACCCGGAGGTCACGCACGACGACGGCACCTACACGTGCGGCCAGTCAACGGCACGCGTGGCCAACGGAGCGGTGGGCATCATTGGCAGCAAGGATCACCTCGACTCCTGGCGTGCCGCATGCGCAGCCTGGTGGGCGGAGACACCCGGCGCCGCAGCCCCGCAGGCACCCAAGCTGGTGTGGCTGGATCACTAGACTGGTTCAATGACTGAGCTGACCGAACCGGACGATGCCACAGCCCGGCCGGCACCCGAGTGGCCTCAGCCAGGCGGGCAGGACATCACCGATCCGGAGGTGTCGCAGGCCATCGCCGGGCTTTTCGAGCTGCCCGGGCTGCCTGTCGGGGACCACGAGACCGTCTACAACGGGCTTCATGACGAATTGCTGGCCGCCCTCAACAGCGATCCCGCAGAGCCCGGCCCCACCGTGAGTGAAGCCTGATGCCGGTGCGCCTCGACCAGGCACTGGTGGCGCGCGGACTGGCGAGGTCCCGCACCCATGCCGCGTCGCTGATCAGCGAAGGCAAGGTCAGATCCGGCGGCGAGGTCCTCAGCAAAGCGTCGCTTCAAGTGGACGACAGCCGGGACCTCGCCGTCGACCACGATGACCAGGACACCTACGCCAGCCGCGCCGGCCACAAGCTGGCCGGTGCCCTCGACGCCTTCCCTGATGTCTCGGTGGAAGGCAAAAGGTGCCTTGACGCCGGCGCCTCCACCGGGGGCTTCACCGACGTCCTCCTTCGGCGGGGCGCCGCACACGTGGTGGCGGTCGACGTCGGACACGGCCAGTTGGTGCCGCACCTCCGCAGCGATCCGCGCGTGGACGTCCACGAAGGCCTGAACGTCAGGTACATGGCGCCGGCCGACATCGGCGGCCCCGCAGCACTGACGGTCGCGGACCTGTCGTTCATTTCCCTCACCCTGGTGATCCAGCCGCTGGCGGACTGCACGGAGCCCGGTGGAGACCTGGTGCTGATGGTCAAGCCCCAGTTCGAAATCGGCAAGGACCGCCTGGGCCGGACCGGCGTGGTCACGTCGGAGCGCGAGCGGCGGATGGCCGTGGAGAAGGTGGCCAGGGCAGCGCTCGACGCCGGCCTGGACCTGTGCGGCCTGGCGGCCAGTCCACTGCCCGGGCAGGACGGAAACGTCGAATACTTCCTGTGGATAAAACGCAGGATCAGCAAAGACTTGCCTAAGATCGAAGAGCGAGAGGCAGCAGCCGCTGCGTTGCTCGGACAAATCTGGCCGAACCACTAGAGAGCGGAACCTGATGAGCAGGCGTGTACTGGTCCTTGCCCACACCGGCCGCGAGGAGTCGCTGAAGGCCGCCTGGGAAGCCTGCGCGCTGCTGCACGCCTCGGGCATAGTTCCCGTGATGCAGGAGTCCGAGCTGGGGGACATGGAACGGTTCTTCGGGCATCTGGCCCAGCCGGTGGAGGTCCTTCACGACCATGTTCAGCTGCCCGATGTGGAACTCGTCATGGTCCTTGGCGGTGACGGCACCATCCTGCGGGCCGCCGAACTGGTCCGCGAAGTGGATGTGCCGCTGCTGGGCGTCAACCTGGGCCACGTGGGTTTCCTGGCCGAAAGCGAACGAGCAGACCTTGCCCAGACCGTCGAGTGGATTGCCAGCCGCGAGTACACGGTTGAAGAACGCATGACCATCGATGTCCAGGTGTGGGTCCGGGGCCAGAAGATTTGGCACACCTGGGCTTTAAACGAGGCCGCCATCGAGAAGGCCAACCGCGAACGCATGCTCGAGGTCGTGACCGAAGTGGACGAGCGCCCGTTGACGTCCTTCGGTTCCGACGGGATCGTGCTGGCCACCCCCACAGGGTCCACGGCCTACGCGTTCTCCGCGGGCGGACCGGTGGTCTGGCCGGAAGTGGAAGCCCTGGTGATAGTCCCCATCAGCGCCCATGCGCTCTTCGCCAAGCCCCTCGTGGTGTCGCCGCGGTCAAAGCTCGCCGTGGAGGTCCTAAGCCGCACGGACGCCCAGGGCGTGCTGTGGTGCGATGGCCGGCGTTCGGTGGACCTGCCGCCCGGCGCCCGCGTGGAAGTGACCAAGTCCGCCACTCCCGTCCGGCTGGCGCGCACCCACCAGACGCCGTTCTCGGCCCGCCTGGTCCGAAAGTTCGAGCTGCCCATCCACGGCTGGCGGGGCCCGGTGCCCAAGTCTGATGCGGTGCATACCGGCCCCATTCCCATTGTGCGGACCCCGCGGCCCATGCCGCCGCTGCCGGTACCGCATGTGGAGAACCCCGGCAGCGATCCCGATCCGTCGACTGCAAAGTGAATCCATGCTTGAAGAACTGAGAATCCGCGATCTCGGCGTCATCACCGACGCAACGCTTCCGCTCGGCCCGGGACTGAGCGTTGTCACCGGCGAAACCGGCGCGGGCAAGACGATGGTGGTCACCGCCGTCGGGTTGCTCCTGGGCGCCCGTTCGGATGCCGGCGCCGTCCGCAGCGGCGCCAAGAGCGCCACGGCAGAAGCCGTGCTGAAACTCGACGCCGGGCACCCGGCCATCGCCCGTGCCCTTGAGGCCGGTGCCGAGGCGGAGGAGTTCGACGGCGGCGCGGAGCTGATCCTGGCCCGCCGGCTGGGTGCGGACGGACGCAGCCGTGCGTTCCTGGGTGGCCGGGCCGCCCCCGTGGGCGTCCTGGCAGAGATCGGTGAGTCACTGGTGGTGGTGCATGGCCAGTCAGACCAGATCCGGCTCAAAAGCGCCACGGCGCAGCGTGAAGCGCTGGACAAGTTCGCCGGCGACGCCCTGGCCGGCCCGCTGGCCAGCTACCAGGAGCTGTACAACCACTGGAAGTCCAGCCAGGCGGAGCTGGACACCCTTCGCAGCGCAGCACGGGACAGGCTCCGTGAGGCAGAATCCCTTGAGGCGGCCTTGGCCGAGATCGACGAGGTGGATCCGCAGCCGGGGGAGGACGAGCTGCTCAAGGCCGAGGCCGTGAAGCTTGCCAACGTGGAGGAGTTGCGGATCGCCGCCAGCACCGCGCACGAGGCACTCATCGCCGAGGACTTCGGCGAAACCGGGGATGCCACCACGCTGGTGGATTCCGCCAAAAGGACCCTCGAACACGTGGCGGAGCATGATGCGGAGCTCGGTTCCGCAGCGGCCCGGCTGGCCGAGGTGGGTTTCCTGCTCAACGACATCGCCACCGAACTGGCCAGCTACCAGGCCGGCCTGGACACGGAGGGCCCGGAACGGCTCGCCGAAATCGAGGACCGGCGCGCCGCCTTGGCCAAGCTGGTCCGCAAGTACGCCCCCACCATCGACGAAGTGCTGGAGTGGGCGGAAAAGGCGCGGATCCGCTTCGACGAGCTGCAGGACGATTCCTCCCGCATCGAGTCCCTGGACGCTGAAGTGGTCCGTGCCGAAGCAGAACTGAAGAAGCAGTCAGCTGCCGTCAGCAAAATCCGCGCCAAGGCCGCCAAGGACCTGTCCGGCCGGGTCAGCGCTGAACTCAAGGCCCTGGCCATGGCCGACGCCACCCTGGTGATCACCATTGAGCCGGCGGGGCAGCTGGGCCCGCACGGCGCGGACGAGATCAGTTTCCTGCTGCAGCCGCATTCCGGCGCCCCGGCCCGGCCGTTGGGCAAGGGCGCGTCCGGCGGTGAACTGTCCCGCGTCATGCTGGCCATCGAAGTGGTGCTTGCCGCCGTCGACCCCGTCCCCACGTTTGTCTTCGACGAGGTGGACGCGGGCGTTGGCGGCCGGGCCGCCGTCGAGATCGGCCGCCGCCTGGCCATGCTGGCACGCCACGTGCAGGTGCTGGTGGTCACGCACCTTCCGCAGGTGGCGGCGTTCGCGGACCAGCACATCACCGTGACCAAAACCTCAGTCAGGGGAGCCGACGGCGGCACGGCCACCGGGTTCACCTCCAGTGACGTGCGGCTGCTTGACGGCCCGGAGCGGGTGCGTGAGCTCGCCCGCATGCTGGCGGGCCAGGAGGACTCGGAATCGGCCCGGGCGCACGCCCAGGAACTGCTGGACGACGCCAAGCTCCTGCCGCAGCGGGCCTGACGGAACAGCCACGGGAAGGCGCAATTGATGATAGGCTCGAATTCCGTGGTGCAGCGATCAAATTCCCGTGTAAATTCCCGGTTCCCGGGCTCCTCCAAGACGACCAAGCACATCTTCGTCACCGGCGGTGTGGCGTCCTCGCTCGGCAAGGGACTGACGGCGTCCAGCCTTGGTCATCTGCTGCGGGCACGCGGCCTGTCCGTCACGATGCAGAAGCTCGATCCCTACCTGAACGTGGATCCGGGCACAATGAACCCGTTCCAGCACGGCGAGGTCTTCGTCACCGACGATGGCGCCGAGACGGACCTGGACATCGGGCACTACGAGCGCTTCCTTGACGAAAACCTCGAAGGTTCCGCGAACGTGACCACCGGGCAGGTGTACTCCACCGTGATTGCCAAGGAGCGCCGCGGCGAATACCTCGGTGACACCGTCCAAGTCATCCCGCACATCACGGATGAGATCAAGCGCCGTATGCGCCTGCCTGCAGAAGGCAACAACGCCCCGGACGTCATCATCACGGAAATCGGCGGCACCGTCGGGGATATCGAATCCCAGCCGTTCCTGGAATCCGCCCGCCAGGTCCGCCAGGACATCGGCCGGAACAACGTCTTCTTCGCCCATGTCTCCCTGGTGCCCTACATCGGCCCGTCCCAGGAACTGAAGACCAAGCCCACCCAGCACTCCGTGGCCGCGCTTCGCTCCATCGGCATCCAGCCCGAGGCGATCGTGATCCGCTCTGACCGCGAGGTCCCCGAAGCGATGCGCGCAAAGATCGGACGCATGTGCGACGTCGACATCGAAGCCGTTATCGGCTGCCCGGATGCGCCGAGCATCTACGACATCCCCAAGACCCTGCACTCCCAGGGCCTGGACTCCTACATCGTCCGCGCCCTGGACCTGCCGTTCAAGGATGTTGACTGGACCAGCTGGGACAAATTGCTTGAAGCCGTCCACAACCCCAAGCACCACGTCGAGATTGCCCTGGTGGGCAAGTACATCGATCTCCCCGACGCCTACCTGTCGGTCACCGAAGCGCTGCGCGCCGGCGGCTTCGCCAACGACACCAAGGTCAAGATCCGCTGGGTCCCGTCGGACGAATGCGAGACCCGCGAAGGCGCCATCAAGGCGCTGGACGGTGTCGACGCCATCTGCGTGCCCGGCGGCTTCGGCATCCGCGGCCTCGAAGGCAAGCTCGGCGCCCTGAAGTTCGCCCGCGAAACCAAGCTTCCCGTGCTGGGCCTGTGCCTTGGCCTGCAGTGCATGGTCATCGAGTACGCCCGCAACGTGGTGGGCCTGGAGGGCGCCTCTTCCAGCGAGTTCGAGCCGGACTCCAAATACCCGGTAATCGCCACCATGGAGGAGCAGCTGGAGTACGTTGAAGGCCGCGGTGACCTTGGCGGCACCATGCGTTTGGGGCTCTACGAAGCCAAACTGGATGAAGGCTCGGTCATCGCCGGAACGTACGGCAAAACCACCGTCAGCGAACGTCACCGGCACCGGTACGAAGTCAACAACAAGTACCGCCAGCAGATCGCGGACAAGGGCCTGGTATTTTCCGGCACGTCCCCGGACGGCAAGCTGGTGGAATTTGTTGAACTGCCCGCCGATGTCCACCCGTACTACGTTGCAACCCAGGCCCACCCCGAACTGAGCTCGCGGCCCACCCGCCCGCACCCGCTGTTCGCCGGCCTGGTCAAGGCTGCCCTGGACCACCAGGGCGTGAACCGCCATGACGCTGCCGACACGGCTGTGCCCGCGGCCGGGGAGCCTGCAGCATCGGGTACCGTTACCGCTAAGTAGTCAAGAGAACAAAAAGGACGGCGCGATGCCTGGTACACCTGAAGCCACCCCTGCCAAACAGGTTTCGGATGCACCAAGCCCGCGCCGTCTTTTGTCTACGGAGAAGGTCTACCAGGGCCGGATCTGGGACGTTGTCAGCGACACTTTCCAGCTCTCCGATTCCGGCGACGCGCTCACCCGCGATTACATCGAACACCCCGGCGCAGTCGCGGTCCTGCCCATGAACGATGAGGGGCAGGTCCTGCTGTTGAAGCAGTACCGGCATCCGGTGGGCATGGACCTCTGGGAGGTTCCCGCCGGACTGCTGGATGTCGAAGGCGAAGGCTTCGTGGAGGGTGCCGCCCGCGAACTGGCCGAGGAGGCGGACCTTGCCGCCGGAACCTGGAACGTCCTGGCCGATCTCTTCAATTCCCCGGGATCCTCCAGCGAGGCCATCCGCATCTACCTTGCCCGTGACCTCACCGAAGTGCCGCACCATGAGCGCCACGAACGGACGGACGAGGAAGCCGAGATCGAGTTCCACTGGATCTCCCTGGACGATGCCGTTGCGTCCGTCCTGGCCGGGCGCCTGCACAACCCGTCCGCCGTCGTCGGGATCCTTGCCGCCGCTGCCGCCCGCGCCGCCAACTATGAAGGGCTTCGCCCCGCCGACGCCCCCTGGCCCGCGCACCCCAGCCAGCGCTGATGGCAGGTGCTTCGGTAAGCGCAGGTGCTTCGGTAAGCGTGGCCCCTTCGGCTGAAGCGGCATCTGCGGTTGAACCGGTTCCGGGCACGGGAACCGCTGCCGCTGCCGCCGCGCCAGTGCCTCCAGCCATCGACCGTGGAATCACGGACTATCTGCAGCACATGGGGGTGGAACGGGGACTGGCCGCGAACACGCTGGCAGCCTACCGCCGCGACCTTGCCCGGTACGCCCGCTACCTGGCAGCAGCCGGCTGCGCGCGGCCGGAGGACATCACCCGGCACCACGTCACCGGTTATGTCCGTGCCCTTTCGGACGGTTCCGACGGCGGCTCCACCCTGGGGGTCCGGTCTGCGGCCCGGACGGTGGTGGCGGTACGCGGCCTGCACAAGTTCTGGGCCCTTGAGGGCCACACGCCGGCCGATCCAGCCCGCGACGTCCATCCCCCCATGGCCGGCAAGCGGCTGCCCAAGGCCATCACCGTTGACGAGGTGACCCGCATCCTTGAAGCGGCAGGAACCGACACCGCCGCCGGACTGCGGGACCGCGCCCTGCTCGAATTCCTCTATTCCACCGGCGCCAGGATCAGCGAAGCCGTGGGACTGGATGTGGACGACATCTCCCTCGCGGAGCCGGAGTCCGGGCCTGCCATTGTCCGGCTGTTCGGCAAGGGATCGAAGGAACGGCTGGTGCCGCTGGGCTCCTATGGGGCCCGGGCGCTGGACGCTTACCTGGTCCGCGGCCGGCCGCTGCTCGCCGCCAAAGGCAAAGGCACCCCGGCCTTGTTCCTGAATGCCCGCGGCGGCAGGATCAGTCGGCAGAGCGCCTGGACCATCCTGAAGGTGGCGGCGGAGAAGGCCAACATCACCCGGGACGTCTCACCACACACGCTCCGGCACTCCTTCGCCACCCACCTGCTCGAAGGCGGCGCGGATGTCCGGGTGGTCCAGGAACTCCTGGGCCATGCATCCGTGACCACCACCCAGGTGTACACCCTGGTCACGGCCGATACGCTCCGGGAGATCTACGCGGCCGCCCATCCCCGGGCGCTCGGCTGAAGTTTTAGAACAGCGCCTCAATGGTGAGTTCCACGGGGCCCAGCAGGAAAGCCAGCACGGAGGTGCCCATGCCGGCAAGCAGCATCAGTCCCGGATGTGCGAGGCCAAGCACCACCCGGCGCAGCCGTGGCCGGCCGCGGAGGAACGATTTCGGTACCCGCGAGAGCGTGGGTACCTGCCGCCAGCCGCGAAGCCTCCGCAGGAACCACGCGCACCGGGCAACAAACGCCAGCCACAGGACGGCCACCACCAGCGGGACGAGGGCCGCCATCAGGGTGAAGCCCAGGGCGGTGACTTCACGCTCGGAGTCACCCGCCACGGCCTGGATGGTGGTTGAGATGGAGGCACTCAGTACCACCGAGATGGCCCAGACCATGAATGCAGCAACCAGGGCCAGGAAACGCACGAAGAACAGGCCCAAAACCGACTCCCTGGCGGCCTTCACCTGCTGCCGGGGCGTCACGTGGAGCACGGCCAGGGTGCTGAGCAGCGTGGGGAGGGCTGCCGCAGCCACCAGCAGATACCACGTCCACCCTGCCAGGTCCACGAATTCATCGGTGCCAATGAGCGCTGTCCACACACAGGCCCAGGCCCAGCCCCAGTACAAAGGGTTGCGTACCAGCCACTCCGGCAGGCGGGCGTCAATGGTCGAGTTGCGGGCCGGCCGTATCCCGTGGGCTGTTTCGGGAGTCACACGTAGAGCTTGGCATATCCGCCGCCCCATGGCGCGTGCCGCAGGGAACTTCCGGACCCCCTAGGCTTGAATGCATGACTGCAGCCCGGGTTACCCTTTGCTTCCTGCTCCGCGACGGCGCCGGCGGGACCGAAGTACTCCTTGGGCTGAAGCAAACCGGTTTCGGCCGCGGCAAGATCGTGGGCGTCGGCGGCCACGTGGAACCGGGGGAGTCGGACGCCCAGGCCGTCATCCGGGAGGTTCTGGAAGAAACCGGCGTAGTGCTGCAGATGGAGGACCTGGTGGACGCAGGATCGGTCCATTTTGTCTTTCCGGCCCGGCCGGAATGGGATATGCAGACCAGGCTCTTCACCGCCCGGACCTGGCAGGGCGAGCCCGCACCCAGCGAGGAGATCGTGCCTGAATGGTTCCGCGTGGATACGCTGCCGGTGGACCGCATGTGGCAGGACGCGGACCACTGGCTGCCGGTGGTGCTGGAAGGCCGCACGGTCAAGGTGGTGGTCACCATGCACACCGACAACGAGTCGGTCGCCTCCTCCCGGAGCCTGCTGGAGTAAGCGGTTAAACGCCTGACGGCGGCCGGGCACCGGTCGCATTCACGCGAAAGGTGCCCACCCGCCGTCGGACGTTCCTGCTAAAGCTTACGGAAGGTGCCGTTCCTCCGGACCGATGTACTCGCTCAGCGGCCTGATCAGGGAGTTGGCGTCCAGCTGCTCCATGATGTGTGCGGTCCAGCCCGTGATCCGGCTGGCCACGAACAGGGGAGTGAATGTTGGTGTATCAAAACCCATCAGGTGGTAGGTGGGTCCGGCCGGGTAGTCGAGGTTCGGTTTGATGGCTTTCGCCTCATCCATCGCCGACTCCAGGCCGTTGTACAGCCCCAGCAGTTCGGGCCGGCCGTAGTGGGCAATCATCTTGTCCAGCGCGGCCTTCATGGTGGGGACCCTGGAGTCGCCGTGCTTGTAGACGCGGTGTCCGAAGCCCATGACCTTCTTCTTCTGCGCCAGGGCGTCTTCCATCCACGCCTTGGCCCGGGCGGCTGCTTCCTCCAGTGACTCCTCCTGCCGGATGCCAATTTCGTCGAACGTGTGCATGACGGCTTCGTTCGCGCCGCCGTGCAGCGGGCCCTTCAGGGCCCCGATGGCACCGGTCACGGCGGAATGCAGGTCCGAGAGCGTGGAGGTGATGACCCGGGCCGTGAAGGTGGACGCGTTGAAGGAGTGCTCGGCATAAAGGATCATCGAGACGTTGAAAGCCTCCACTACCTCCGGCACCTGTTCCTCGCCAAAGGCCATCCACAGGAAGTTCGCCGAGTAGCCAAGGTCTTCGCGGGGTTCCACCACATCCTGCCCATGGCGGCGGCGCTGGTCGTAGGCCACTACCGCCGGCATGGCGGCGAAGAGGTCAACGGCCTTGGCCATGTTCGCTTCCCGGGAGGAATCCTCCGCCAACGGATGCCGTGCCCCCATGACGGAGGCGGCGGTCCGGCATACGTCCATCGGGTGCGAGGTGGCGGGCAGGGCATCAATCACCTGTTTCACCACCGGATCAAGGGCGCGGCCGGCGCGTTCCCGTGCAGTGAACTCCGCAAGCTGGTCCTTGGTGGGCAGTTCGCCGTTCCACAGCAGGTACGCCACTTCCTCGAAGCTGCACCTGGCGGCCAGCTCCTGGACGGGGTAGCCGCGGTAGAGCAGGGAGTTCGTGTCAGGGTTGACCTTGGAAACGGCGGTGTAGTCCACCACCACGCCGGCAAGGCCCTTTTTGATCTCATTTTCAGCCATGCTGAAACTCCTTTGTTCCTAAAGCCTGTTGGTCCGGCCGCGGCCGGGATTCCGGTTGGATATCAGGTGCCGGGGATCTGGAAATTGAACACGCCGGTGTCAAAGCGGTTGTAGGCCTCATAATCAACGAGGTCGTAGAGCCTGGCACGGGTCAGCATGCTTGGAACCTGTGCCTCCTGGGTGCCGTCGGATTTGATCGATTCCAGAGTACGCTCAGCAGCGCCCATGGCACTACGGAGCAGCGTTACCGGATAAATCACCATGTTCACGCCCACACCGGCCAACTCGTCAACGGTGAAAAGGTCGCTTTTTCCGAACTCTGTCATGTTGGCCAGGATAGGCACGTCCACGGCTTCCCGGATGGCCCGGAACTCGCTGAGGTCCCGCATGGCTTCGGGGAAAATCGCGTCCGCCCCGGCTTCGACGAGCGCCTTGGCCCGCTGCTGCGCGGCTTCCAGCCCGTCGGTGGCGCGGACGTCGGTGCGGGCCATAATCAGGAAGTTGGGGTCGCGGCGGGCGTCGGCGGCGGCGCGGATGCGTTTGGTGGCGGTGTCCAGATCCACCACGTTCTTGCCGTCCAGGTGGCCGCAGCGTTTGGGGTTGAACTGGTCCTCGATATGGCCGCCGGCCAGGCCCGCGTTCTCGAGTTCCTGCACCGTGCGGGCCACGTTCATGGGTTCGCCGAAGCCGGTGTCGGCGTCGACAATCGAGGGGAGGTCGGTCATGCGGGCGATCTGCCCGGCCCGCGTCGCCACCTCGGTGAGCGTGGTCAGGCCGATGTCGGGCAGGCCGAGGTCGTTGGCCAGGACGGCGCCGGAGATGTACACCCCGGCGAAGCCCTTCTCCTCGATCAGCCGCGCCGAGAGCGGATTGAACGCACCGGGGAACTGCTGGATGGTCCCGGAGGCAAGCAGTTCCCGGAACCGGACCCGCTTCTGCTCGGGAGTGGTCTTCGAATACAGCATTTAGAACAGTCCCTTCGGCGCGGCCGCGGGGTCGATGACGCCAAGGGCGGCGGTGATGTTCAGCTGGTCCAGTTCCCCGGCTGCAAGTTCCGGGAGGCGTTCGACGGCGGCGAGGAACCGTTCGATTTCGGCCTCCTCCACGAGCCCGGCGGCGAGGGTGCGGAACTTGTTGACGTACTGTTCACGGGCGAACGGCCGGGCACCGAGCGGGTGGGCGTCGGCAACAGCGATCTGGTCGGTGATGACGGAGCCGTCCTTGAGCGTGATTTCCACGGAGCCGCCGAAGGCCTTCTCGGCAATGTCCAGGGAGTGGTAGCGGCGAGTCCATTCCGGATCCTCCACGGTTGTCACCTTGTGCCACAGCTCCACGGTGTCCGGGCGCGCGGCGCGCTGCGGGGCGTAGGAGTCCACGTGGTGCCAGGCTCCGTCCTGCAGGGCCACGGTGAAGATGTACGGGATGGAGTGGTCCAGGGTCTCCCGGGACGCGGTGGGGCTGTACTTCTGGGGGTCGTTCGCGCCGGAGCCGATCACGTAGTGCGTGTGGTGGCTGGTCTTGATCAGCACGGATGCAACGTTGGCCGGGTCTGTGACCTCCGGGTGTTCACGGTGCAGCTTGCGGGCCAGGTCGATCCAGGCCTGGGCCTGGTATTCGGCTGAGTGTTCCTTGGTGTAGGTGTCCAGGATGGCTCGCTTGGCTTCACCGGGGGTGGGCAGCGGAACCATGTAGGATGCGTCCGGACCATCGAGCATCCAGGCGATGACGCCGTCTTCGCCTTCGTAGATCGGCACGGGGGAGGTCTGGCCCCGCATGGCCCGGTCCGCGGACTCGATAGCCATCTTGCCGGCAAACGCCGGGGCATGGGCCTTCCAGGTGGAGATCTCACCCTTGCGGGACTGCCGGGTGGCGGTGGTGGTGTGCAGCGCCTGGCCCACCGACTGGAAGATGGTTTCGACGTCGAGGCCCAGCAGGGTGCCGATGCCTGCGGCCGCGGAGGGGCCCAGGTGCGCCACGTGGTCGATCTTGTGCTTGTGCAGGCATATGGCTTTGACCAGGTTGACCTGGATCTCGTACCCGGTGGCGATGCCGCGCACCAGGTCGTGGCCGTTGGCGCCAACGTGCTGGGCGACGGCGAGGATCGGCGGGATGTTGTCCCCCGGGTGGGAGTAGTCGGCGGCGAGGAAGGTGTCGTGGTAGTCCAGTTCCCGTACGGCCACGCCGTTGGCCCAGGCGGCCCACTCCGGGGCGACGCGTTCCTCGATGCCGAACACCTTGGAACCCTTGCCGCCCGTGCTGGGACCGTGGGTCAGTGCCTGGGCGCGGGCTGCGACGATGGGAGCCCGGTTCAGGGAGGCGATGGCCACCGAAGCGTTATCGATAATCCGGTTGATCACCATGTCGGTCACTTCGTCAGACACAGCCACGGGGTCCGCAGCAACCTGGGCGATCTTGTACGCGAGCTGGTCCTCACGCGGGAGGTTTTCTTCGCTGCGGTAGACGCGGACGTGGTGTTCCTTAACCATGATGCTCCTTTTGGTGGGATGTATGGGTTGCTTTGACGCGGGAGAGGCTGCGGTGCAGGTGGACGATGGTGGCCGCCTCGGCAAGCCTCGGATTGCCGGCCGCGATGGCCTCCGCGATGGCGGCATGCTCGGCAGCGGCGGCAGTGAGGCGGCACGCGTCATCGGCGGCAAGCCGGCGGATCCGGACCAGGTGGACGCGCAGGCTCCGCATGGCCTGGGCCAGGTAGGAGTTGGAGATGGCTGCGTCGATGGCTGCATCCAGCCGGCCCACCAGTTCGTAGTATTCATGCAGGGCAGGGTGATCGCCGCCGATCAATTCAGGAGCCCGGAGAAGTTCATGCTGCAGGTGCTCGAAGGTATTGGCGTCGCCGCGGCGTGCGGCCAAGGCTGCCGCCCTGCCTTCGAGGGTTTCGCGAAGCTCGAACAGTTCGTCGATGTCTTCCAGGGAAATGTCGCTGACCACCACGCCGCGGCCGCCCGCCGTCGTCAATCCTTCCGCCGTAAGGCGGCCCAGGGCTTCCCGCAGCGGCGTTCGTGAGACGCCCAGGCGCTCGGACTGTTCCACCTCGGCAAGGACCGTCCCCGGGGCCAGACGCCATTCGATGATGTCGTCCCGCAGGGCGGCATAGGCTTTGTCGCTGGCGCGCATGCCCGTCTCCTTCCTCGGCTGAGGGCTCCAGTGTATACACAAGTGCTGTTGTTTTGGGAAGAAGAAGGAAAAAAGCGCGAAAGGAGGCTCTTCTGTATACAGAACCTCTTGTTACCCGCGGAGGGGCCAGCTACCATGAGCTGCATCACAATGTCGTGGACGGGATTACGTTATGGTCAGCAACAGCTATCGGGATACCTACCGGCGCAGCATTGAAGAGCCGGAAGATTTCTGGCTGGAGGCGGCGGAAAAGATCCACTGGAGCGCTGCTCCTGCCCGGGCACTGGACTCCAGCCGGGCGCCGCTCTACAGCTGGTTTCCGGACGGCGCACTGAATACCTGCTACAACGCCCTGGACCGGCACGTCGCCGAAGGCCGGGGGGAGCAGGACGCACTGATCCATGACTCCGCCATGCTGGGAACCCGGCAGCGTTTCACCTATGCCGAACTGACCGGCCTCGTGGCCCGCTTCGCCGGCGTGCTGCGCGGCCACGGCGTGGGCAAGGGGGACCGCGTGGTCATCTACATGCCGATGATCCCGGAAGCCGCCATTGCCATGCTGGCAACCGCCAGGCTCGGCGCCGTCCATTCCGTGGTCTTCGGCGGTTTTGCGCCCAAGGAGCTCGCGGCCAGGATCCGGGACGCCGCACCTGCTGCGGTGGTCACCGCCTCGGGCGGGATCGAACCCATGCGCCGCATCGAGTACCTGCCGGCCGTCGCGGAGGCGCTTGAGTTGGCAGGCGCCCGGGACATTCCCGTGTTGGTCAAGGAGCGGGACGGTTTCGCGTCCAAGGCGGCGGACCGGGCCGGGTGGCTGGACTGGGATATGGAAATGGCTTCTGCGCAGCCGGCCGCTCCCGTTGACGTAAAGGCCACCGATCCGCTTTACATCCTCTACACATCGGGGACCACCGGCACTCCCAAGGGGGTGGTCCGGGACAATGGCGGCCACGCCGTCGCGCTGCGCTGGACGCTGGAGAATATCTACGACGTCGGTCCGGGCGACGTGATGTGGACTGCCTCGGATGTGGGCTGGGTGGTGGGACACTCCTACATCGTCTACGGGCCGCTGCTCGCCGGCGCCACCACGGTGATGTACGAAGGCAAACCGGTTGGTACCCCGGATGCGGGTGCCTTCTGGCGGGTGGTCCAGGACCACAAGGTCAACGTGCTCTTTACCGCCCCCACGGCGCTGCGCGCCATCCGCAAGGCCGATCCTGAGGCATCGCTGCTGGGCAGGTATGACATCTCCAGCCTGCAGACCCTGTTCACTGCGGGTGAGCGGCTGGACACTGACACCTTCCACTGGGCATCCCGGGTCCTTGGCGTGCCGGTGGTGGACCATTGGTGGCAGACGGAGACCGGCTGGGCCATCTGTGCCAACCCGCGCGGCCTGGAGCCCCTGCCCATCAAGGCCGGTTCCCCCAGCGTTCCGATGCCCGGCTACCGGCTGCGGATTCTCGACGGGACCGGCGATGCGGTGGCAGCCGGCGCCGAGGGCAACATCGTGCTGGGGCTGCCGTTGCCGCCTGGCACGCTGACCACTCTTTGGGGTAACGACGAACGCTTCATCTCTTCTTACCTGACGGCCTTCGATGGCTGCTACGCCACCGGCGATTCGGGCTACCAGGACCAGGATGGGTACCTCTTTGTCATGGGCCGCACCGACGACATCATCAACGTCGCCGGACACCGGCTTTCCACCGGCGCCATCGAACAAGTCCTCGGCCAGCACCCTGCCGTGGCCGAGTGCGCGGTGATCGGCCTCGCCGATTCCCTCAAGGGCCAGCGTCCCAGTGGCTACGTGGTGCTCAAGTCCGGCGTCGACATTCCTGAAGACGTCCTGGCCAAGGACCTGGTGGCATTGGTGCGCCGGGACATTGGTGCGGTTGCGGATTTCAAGCAGGTGACGGTGGTGGATGCCCTGCCGAAGACGCGGTCCGGGAAGATCCTCCGCAAGACCATGCGCCAGATAGCCGACGGCGAGGAGTATACAGTGCCTTCCACCATTGAGGATCCGGGGGTCATCGACCAGTTGATCGGAGCACTCCGGGTGGACGGACCGGAAGCCGGCTGAAAGGGGAATCCAAGGGCCGTCCAACCCCGATTCAGTTCAGCGGGGGTTCCAGCGGTATTCGTTTTCCGGCCTGCCGGGCGTGCCATAGCGGGCGGTCCGCGAAACGGTGCCGGCATCGGCAAGGTATTCGAGGTAGCGCCGCGCCGTCACGCGTGACATGCCCAGGGCGTCCATGACTTCGGTGGCGGACACTGCTTCCGGCTGCCGGCGGAGAAACTCCTGGACGGAGCCCAGCGTCGAGGTGGAAAGGCCCTTGGGAAGCGGGAGTTCGGACGGCGCCCTGAGGCTGGCAAAGGCCCTGTCCACTTCACTTTGGGACGCACCCCCCTTGCCGGGACCGCCGCTGGAACCACCCAGTTGCTGGCGGAACAGGCGGTAGTTTTCGAGCTTGTCGGAGAACGTTGCGAACGTGAAGGGCTTGATCAGGTACTGGACCACGCCGATTGCCACCGCGCTGCGTACGATCGCAAGTTCACGCACTGCCGTGATCGCGATGATGTCCGCGAGGATGCCCGCCGAACGCATCCGCCGGGCGATGTCCAGGCCATGCAGGTCTGGCAGGTTCATGTCCAGCAGGACCAGTTCCACAGGCTGTCCCGCGGCCACGAATTCGTTCAGCAGCCGCAGGGCAGACTGGCCGTCGGGGGCAGTCCCGGCCAGCTCGAATCCTTCCAGCCTTCCCACGTAGGCAGCGTGCGCTGCCGAAGCGATGGCCTCGTCTTCGACGACGAGGACCCGGATGTTGCTCACTGTCTGTGCTCCTTCTCCGCGGACGCTGCGGGCAGGAATACTTCGAACTTGGCGCCGCGCCGGCCGTTGATGGCCAGCGTACCGCCCAAACGCTGCACCGCCTGCCGGACCAGCGCAAGGCCGATGCCCCGGCCTCCGGGCCCCGCGGGCTTCGTGCTGAATCCGTGCCGGAAGATCTTTTCCGCGTCCGCGGGGTCGATGGGCGTCCCGGAGTCGTTTACGGCGATATCCAGGCCTTCGTCGTCGGCCTCCAGGGTCAGTTCCACACGCCGGGGAGGCGGTGCATCGGCGGCGGCGTCGATGGCGTTGTCCAGCAGGTTGCCCAGGATGGTCACCAGGTCCTGGACGGCCACTCCGGTTGCCGTGCCGGAGCCCAGGGTGGAGACGTCCAACTGGACGCCGCGTTCGTGGGCTTCGGCCACCTTTCCCATGACCAGTGCGCCCACCACCGGTTCATCGATCGAGCTCACCATGTCATCCGTCAGCTGCTGGCTCAGGGCCAGGTCCTGGGTGGCAAAGTCCAGGGCTTCCCCGGTCCTTCCCAGTTCCAGGAGCGAAACCATGGTGTGCAGCCGGTTGGCATGTTCGTGGGTCTGGGCGCGCAGGGCGTCGGAGAGGGTCCGCATGGTCTGCAGTTCATTGCCCAGCGCTTCGATCTCGGTCCGGTCCCGGAGGGTGGCCACGGTGCCGTACACGGGGACTTTTCCGCGCGTTCCGTGGGATTCAGGACCCCGGGCCGGCCCCTGGTTGACCACCAGCACGCGGGAATCGGTCAGGACCATCTCGTCCTTGGTGGTCCGTCCGGATTCGAACAGGCTGCGCAGTTCTTCGTCCAAGGGAAGGTCTGCCAGCGATGGGGGCCGGGTGGGATCATTGCTGCCCGTGTCCGCCAGGCCCAGCAGTTCGGCAGCCTGGTCGTTGTACATCACCACGCGCTTGCGCGCATCGATGAGGATCAGTCCTTCACGGACCGAGTGCAGCACCGATTCGTAGTAGGCGAACAGCTGCGCCAGCTGCTCGGGACCCCAGCCCCTGGTTACCCGCCGCAGGTACCTGCCCAGCAGCCACGACGCCAGGGAGCCGCCCACCAGGAGGGCTATGCCAACGGCCAGCAGGACGGGAAGACGCCCGGCGAAGGCAATATCGACGCTGCGGACAGTGACTCCCACCGCCACGAGCGCCTTGACGGTCCCCGCGGAATCTTTGACCGGAACAATCGTGCGCACGGACGGGCCCAGGGTCCCGGCCGTGACTTCGGTGAATGGCTGGCCCCGGAGCGCGGCGTCAATCGATCCGATGTACGGCCGGCCCAGCTCCTCGTCCCTGGGATGGGTCCAGCGGGTGCGGTCGGGAGCCATGATGGTGATGAAGTCGACGTGGGCCGCGGTGGTCACATCCCTGGCATACGGCTGCAGGAGGGTGGACGGGTCCGGCGTGACGGCAGCCTGGAGCACCAGGGGATTGGCGGCGATGGAAGCGGCAACTCCTTCCATCCGGCGGCCGGCCTCGTCATAGGTCCGGTCCCGGGCATCCACGTAGGCGGCGGTTCCCACAATGGCGATAAAGGACACGACGATCAGCAGGTTGGCCAGGAACAGCCGGCGGGCGATACTCCAGCGGTGGATCATGCCTGCCTCTCGTTGACCCTGCGGATGCCGCGACCAATATGAACGCAACGGTGAGCTGGATCACGGCGTAGCCAATGATGGATATCACACCGCAAGGACGTGACGAGCCCAGAGACTGTGCCCCAGCGTCTATCAGATTATCCATAAGGAGACACATCATGGCTTCTCAACGAGGAGAGTCCCTTGACACCGTGAAGACGCGGCGCAAAGGCCTGGACAAATCGCACTACCTTTACATTGCCGTCATCGTCGCCGTGATCCTGGGTGCAGCCGTCGGCCTGCTGTTCCCGGAAGTCGGCAAGTCCCTCAAGCCCCTGGGTGACGGATTCATCAAGCTCATCAAGATGATGATCGCTCCGGTCATTTTCTGCACCATCGTCCTGGGCATCGGCTCCATTGCCAAGGCGGCCACCGTCGGTAAGGTCGGTGGCCTCGCCCTGGGCTACTTCGTCGTCATGTCCACCTTCGCCCTGGCCATCGGCCTTGTGGTGGGAAACATCATCCACCCGGGTGAGGGCCTGAAGCTGTCGCCGTACGACCCCAACAAGAAGGCCGCCACGGACAGCACCGTGGACTTCCTGCTGGGAATCATTCCCAGTGACGTCCCCGTCCTGCCCACCCTGCTGGCAGCCATCCTGGTTGGCTTCGCGCTGCAGAAGATGGGCGCCCAGGGTGCCCCCATCCTCAAGGCCGTCAGCTACGGCCAGGCTCTCGTATTCCGCATCCTGATCATGATCATGTGGCTGGCTCCGGTAGGCGCCTTCGGTGCCATCGCCGCCGTCGTCGGTGCAACGGGCTTCCAGGCAATCATCAGCATGTTCACCCTCATGATTGCCTTCTACATCACCTGCGCCCTGTTCATCGTGGTCATCCTCGGCGGACTGCTGCAGGTAGTGGCCGGCGTCAACATCTTCAAGCTCATGAAGTACCTGGCCCGCGAATACCTCCTCATCTTCTCCACCTCATCCTCCGAAGCTGCCCTGCCCCGCCTGATCGCCAAGATGGAACACCTGGGCGTCTCCAAGCCCGTCGTCGGCGTCACCGTCCCCACCGGCTACTCCTTCAACCTTGACGGTACGGCCATCTACCTGACCATGGCCTCGCTCTTCGTCGCCAACGCCATGGGAACCCCGCTGGACCTGGGCGCGCAGATCTCGCTGCTGATCTTCATGATCATCGCCTCCAAGGGCGCCGCCGGCGTGACCGGCGCCGGCCTGGCAACCCTGGCGGCCGGCCTGCAGGCCCACCGTCCAGAGCTGCTGGGCGGCGTGGGCATGATCGTCGGCATCGACCGGTTCATGTCCGAGGCCCGTGCCCTGACCAACTTCACGGGCAACGCCGTGGCCACCGTCCTGATCGGCACCTGGGTCAAGGAGATCGACGGCGGCCAGGTGGGCCGGGTGCTCTCCGGCGAAGAACCCTTCGACGAAGCAACCATGATGGTCCACCACCACGGCGAGATGGCACCCAAGGAAGAGGGCGCACGCGAGGCCGCAAAGGCCTAGCCGCCACCCGCACACCCCACGAAACCGCCCCTGCAGCCATGCTGCGGGGGCGGTTTCGCGTTCCCCCCCACTTCAACCTTCGACCTCAGCTAGAGGGTCAAGGCTCAACATTCGCGGAAAGTCAAGTTCCGTCGAATACCGTGTCGGGCGCTGTAACCTAGGGAGCAGAACGAACGGCGCTGGTGAGCCAGCGGCAGGAAATCACCGTCATCGAAAGTGTGGACAGATACGTGAGCAGCGAACAGGGTTCAGCAACTCTGGAGGGCACGGAATTCGACCTGGAAAACGCGGTGATGGGGCCCACCGGGCGCCCATACCGGGAGTTCCCGGAACCCGCGCCGCTGCCCTCCCACGGTCCGGCACGCGTGATCGCCATGGTCAACCAGAAGGGCGGCGTAGGCAAGACCACCTCCACCATTAACCTCGCCGCGGCGCTCGCCGAGTACGGCCGCCGTGTCCTGCTGGTGGACTTCGACCCCCAGGGTGCGCTCTCGGCAGGCCTGGGCGTCAACCCGCATGAACTGGACCTCACCGTGTACAACGTCCTGATGGACCGCAAGGTGGATATCCGCGACGCCATCCACCACACCGGTGTGGAGAACGTGGACCTCCTGCCGGCCAACATCGACCTCTCCGCCGCAGAAGTCCAGCTGGTCAACGAGGTTGCGCGCGAACAGGTCCTGGACCGTGCGCTCAAAAAAGTCGAAGACGATTACGACGTCGTCCTCATCGACTGCCAGCCCTCCCTGGGACTCCTGACGGTGAACGCCCTCACTGCAGCCCACGGCGTGATCATTCCGCTCATCTGCGAGTTCTTCGCCCTCCGTGCCGTGGCGCTGCTGGTCGAAACCATCGACAAGGTCCAGGACCGGCTGAACCCGCGCCTGCAGGTGGACGGCGTACTGGCCACCATGTACGACGCACGGACACTGCACAGCCGCGAAGTGATCACCCGGCTGGTGGAGGCATTCGGCGACAAGGTCTTCGAAACGGTCATCAAGCGCTCCATCAAGTTCGCAGACGCCACGGTGGCCGCGGAGCCCATCACCAGCTACGCCGGAAACCACGTGGGCGCGGATGCGTACCGCCGGCTGGCCAAGGAGCTGATCTCCCGCGGCGGCGCGCCCTAAGCACGCCGTGGCCGAATCCAAACCCGGCTTCGAGGTGCGGCTGGCCAACTTCACGGGTCCGTTCGACCTCCTCCTGGGACTGATCGCCAAGCACCAGCTGGACATCACCGAAGTGGCCATCGCCACCGTCACGGATGAGTTCATCAAGTACATCCGGAAACTGCAGCAGCTCGGCGAAGAATGGGCGCTGGACGAGGCCAGCGAGTTCCTGGTGATCGCCGCCACGCTGCTGGACCTCAAGGCAGCACGGCTCCTTCCGGCCGGTGAAGTGGAGGACGACGAGGACATCGCCCTGCTGGAAGCACGGGACCTCCTCTTTGCCCGGTTGCTGCAGTACAAGGCCTTCAAACAGGTGGCAGGAATCCTTGGCGAAACCCTTCACCAGGAAGGCCGGCGCTTTCCGCGGCAGGTGGCCCTGGAGGAGCACTTCGCGGCGATGCTCCCCGAGCTGGTCTGGAAGCACACACCGGAGCAGTTCGCCGCGCTGGCCGAGGCCGCGCTCCGGCCTAAAGCGCTGGCCCAGCCGCCCCAGGTGGCACTCGGACACCTGCACGGAAGCACCGTCAGCGTCAAGGAAGAAGCGAGGATGCTGGGGCTCCGCCTTCAGCAGGAATCGCCCCAGACCTTCCGTTCCCTGATTGCCGACGCCGAGTCCACCCTGGTGGTGGTGGCCAGGTTCCTGGCCCTCCTGGAACTGTTCCGGGACCGGGCCGTCGCGTTCGACCAGCTGTCCCCTCTGGCCGAGCTTGCCATCCACTGGACAGCCGAAGGCCGGGACTGGTCTGCAGAAAACCTGAGCGAAGAGTATGAGGAGCAACCGTGAACCCCAAGCCGCAGGAAAGGGCGCCCCAGGAGGATCTGGACCACGGCCCGGACTTCGACGACCTCCCCGGCGGTGCCAAAGCTGCCCTCGAAGCTGTCCTCATGGTCCTCGACGAACCAGCCACCGAAGAGGAGCTGGCTGCGGGAGTGGGCCTGACGGTCAATACCGTCCGCTCCCTCCTGGCAGAACTGCAGCGTGAGTATAACGGCTATACTGTTAAAGCCCCGGAGATGGAGGATGCCAGCCACGCTGGCATCGGTTCCAGCCCCCGGGGTTTTGAATTGCGGAACATCGCCGGTGGCTGGCGGATCTACTCGCGCACGGAGTTTGCCGACATTGTGGGCAAATATGTGCTTGAAGGGCAGACGGCCAGGCTTACCCAGGCGGCGTTGGAAACACTGGCAGTCATCGCGTACCGCCAGCCCGTCTCCCGGGCCAGGGTGTCTGCGATTCGCGGTGTCAATGTTGATTCCGTCGTACGGACGCTTGCCCAGCGCGGGCTGATCGAGGACGCGGGAGCCGATCCCGAGTCCGGCGCAATCCTCTACCGGACCACCTCCTATTTCCTCGAACGGATGGGAATCAGTTCAGTGGGGGACCTGCCCCAGCTGTCGCCGCACCTTCCGGGGCTCGACGGGATCGCAGAGTTCTACGACGCCGGGACGATGTAGGCAGGCGCCCTGCCGGCACCTGTCCCATCAGCAGGTTTTATCAGGTTTTTTATCAGGGCAGACGAAGTCTGCACGGCTGGCTAGGGTTGTCCTTGGACATCTTTGCCGGCCAAAACACATTGAAGGACGGGTCATGACACAGGCGGGACGCCAGGGTTCACCACGTAACGGTTCGGGACGCGGCGGGAACGAACGCAACAATTCCCAGCAGCGCAGCACACAGGGCGGCGGCTTCAGCGGAGGCTCCCGCGGCGGAACAGGCAAGCGAGGCGCCGGCTTTGGCGGGGACCGGCCGCACCGAAGCCCCAAGCCGCGCGAGGAACGCTTTATTGACCCCGACCTCGCGGGGGACCAGCAGGGACGTCCGGCTGAGGGTGCCCGTGGCGCGAAGCCGTCGTCGCGGAAGCCCGCTGCCCGCAAGCCCGGCGCCAAGAAGGCTCCCGGAACTCCCGGCGCCCTCAAGCCCAAGCCGCGTACCGGCACTCCCGGGGCAGCAGCTTCGCGTGCCTTTGGCAGCGAACGCTTCGGCCAGAACCTGGGTCCGGTCCGCAAGCCCGGCCGGAAGAAGGGTCCCCGCGGCAACGTTCCGCAGTCGGAACTCCACGATGCCGACGGCGTGCGCCTCCAGAAGGTCATGGCGTCCGCAGGAGTGGCGTCCCGGCGCGTCTGTGAAGAGATGATCGCCGAGGGCCGCGTTGAGGTGGACGGCCAGGTGGTCACGGAACTCGGCATGCGCGTCGATCCCAAGACCGCCGTCATCCACGTTGACGGCCTGCGGATCCAGCTGGACGAGAACCTGGTCTACATGGTGTTCAACAAGCCCAAGGGCGTGGTGTCCACCATGGAGGACCCCGAGGGCCGGCCCTGCATCAGCGACTTCCTGAAGAGCAACAAGAACACCGGCGAACGCCTCTTCCACGTGGGCAGGCTCGACGTCGCCACCGAAGGCCTGCTGTTGCTGACCAACGACGGCGAACTGGCCAACAGGCTGACCCACCCGTCCTACGAAGTCCCCAAGACCTACCTGGTGCAGGTGCGCGGGCCGTTCCCGCAGGGCGTCGGCGCCCAGCTGAAGTCCGGCGTGGAACTGGAGGATGGCTTCGCGAACGTCGACTCCTTCCGCCTGGTGGACTCCACCCCGGGCCACGTTCTGATCGAGGTTGTGCTCCACTCGGGCAAGAACCGGATCGTCCGCCGCCTCTTCGATGCCGTCGGTTTCCCGGTCCAGCGGCTGGTCCGCGTCAAGGTGGGCCCCATCGGCCTCGGTGACCAGCGCCAGGGCAGCATCCGCAACCTGGGCAAGCAGGAAGTCGGCCACCTGCTGGCATCCGTAGGACTCTGACGCATGTCGGCGTTCAAAAGCCAGGGCCGTGGCCACCTGGATGGCCCGGTAGTGGTGATTGGCACCGGACTGCTGGGCACCAGCATCGGGCTGGGCCTGCGCGGCCGTGGTGTACCGGTATTCCTGTCCGACCCCTCGCCCACCAACCAGGCGGTGGCGGTGGACATCGGTGCCGGACGTCCCTTGGCGGACCTCGGGGACGCCAAGCCCCAGCTTGTGGTGGTCGCCGCTCCGCCGGACGTTACGGCCGACGTCGTGTACAAGGCGCTCGCTGATTACCCAGCCGCCGTCGTGGTGGACATTGCCAGCGTCAAGGCGGACATCCTGGCCCGGCTGTGCAGCCTCGGTGCCGACCTCAGGCGCTACGTGGGCACCCACCCCATGGCTGGGCGGGAAAAGTCCGGTCCGGTAGCCGCGCGCGGCGAGCTGTTTACGTCCATGCCATGGGTGATCTGCCCGTCGGAGGAGACCTCCGGCGCTGCCCTTCAGGTGGCACGGTCGCTCGCCTCGGACCTGGGGGCAGTGGTCTCGCAGTTCACGGCGGACGAACATGATGAGGCGGTGGCCCTGGTGTCGCACCTGCCCCAGGTCATGTCCTCCCTGCTGGCCAGTCGTCTCCAGGGAACCCCGCTGCATGCCCTGTCCCTGGCCGGCAACGGCCTGCGGGACGTCACCAGGATCGCCGCGAGCGACCCCACTCTGTGGGTGCAGATCCTGGGCGGGAATGCGGCCAAAGTCGTGGAGATCCTGTACGGCGTCCGTGAGGACCTGAATCGCCTCATTGGGACTTTGGAGCAGCCCTCGGCGCCGGGAGCCCGGCTGGACCTGGCGCAGCTGATCAGTGAGGGCAACGCCGGGCAGGCCCGGATTCCCGGCAAGCACGGCGGCCCGCCGCAGGCATATTCCTGGCTCACCGTCCTGGTGGATGACAAGCCCGGCCAGATCGCGCAGCTGCTCACCGAAATTGGTGAAATCGGCGTGAACGTGGAAGACCTTCGGCTGGACCATTCCTCAGGACAGAACGTTGGCATGGTGGAATTGTCTGTGTTGCCGAACAAGCACGACCACCTGATCGAAGCTCTCAACGACCGCGGATGGCGGGTACTTCAGTAATGACACAGGAACTCCTCGAAACCATGCGCGCGTTGCGCATCGGCCGGCCGCTGGTGGTCGCCATCGACGGACCGTCAGGTTCCGGTAAATCCAGCGTGAGCAAGGAGGTTGCCCGCAGGCTGCGGCTGGCCTACCTGGACACCGGAGCGATGTACCGCGCCCTCACCTGGTACTGCGTATCCCAGGGTATCGACCTTGACGACGGTGCGGCCGTGGAACAGGCCTCCCGGGACTTCGTGCTGGAATTAAGCACCAGCCCGCAGGAGGAATACGTCCGGGTGGGCGGCGTGGACGTCACCGACGCCATCCGTGAACCGGAAATTTCCTCCGCGGTCAGCTCTGTGGCCACCACCCTTGGTGCACGGACCGAACTCATCCGCCGCCAGCGGGACCTCATCGAAAAGCACCACCGCCGGATGGTGGTGGAAGGCAGGGACATTACCACCGTCGTCGCGCCCGGAGCCGAGGTGCGCATGCTCCTCACCGCAAGCGAGGAAGCCCGCCTTCGCCGGCGGGGCATCCAGCTGGGCGGGACGCAGAACGCCGAGCAGCTGGCAGCCCAGGTGACCCACCGGGATGCGAAGGACTCAACCGTGGTGAACTTCACCCAGGCCGCTTCCGGGGTGGTGACGCTGGACTCCTCGGACCTGGACTTCGAGCAGACCGTCAACGCCGCGCTGGTAATCGTCACCAAGGTGCTCAACCGTGACTGACGCCGGCGTGGCCCTGCCGTCCGGCCTGACCATGGCGTGGAGCAGGCCGGTGGGCTGGATCCTGGACCACTTGGTCTACAGGACCACCGTGACGGGCAGGAGCAACGTTCCCACCGGCGGGCCGGTAATCTTCGCCGCCAACCACATCAGCTTCCTGGACGGGCCGGTCATGTTCGGCGCGGCACCGCGGCCCATGCACATCCTGGTGAAACAGGAGATGTTCCAGGGTTTCCTGGGCCGGGTGCTTACCGCCTCCGGGCAGCTTCCGGTGGACCGGCGGGGGGACCGGGCTGCGCTGCAGCGCTGCAAGGACATGCTCGACGCCGGACGCTGCGTTGGGATTCTTCCCGAAGGGACGCGGGGGAGCGGGTCAGCGGCGGACATCAACGGCGGCGTGGCCTGGCTGGCATTGAACTCCGGTGCCCCCGTTGTTCCGGTCGCCATCCTGGGCACCCGGCAGGGCAATGAGCACCTGGACTTCGTTCCGCGGCCCGGGCGGCGCTTCCACGTCAGCTTCGGCTCAGCCCTTACCCTGGCCCGCCGGGCCGGCGAAAGCGGGCGTGCTTCAATGGACAGGGCGGCGCAGGACATCCGTGCAGCGCTGGCAGGGCACGTCCAGGACACCATCCAACTCAGCGGGCAGCCACTGCCCTTCGCTGACCATAACGACTTGACAGCAGTAGCCGGGGACGCCGGCAGATGACCACTAAGGACAGTGCAATGAGCGACACCACCCAGACTTCCGGGCATTCCGGCGCCGACGACGAATACACCCCCGCAGGCACGGACCAGGTTGCCGAACGCTTGGCGGCAATTGGCGACGACGAAGCGGAGCTGCGTGCCGCCTCGCTCCGGGCCGGCCTCGAGGACTACGAGCTTGACGAAGACGATGCCGCACTGCTGAGCGGGGAATACGGCGACGAGGACGTTGACGGGCCGGTCAAGCTTGATCCCGTCCTGGCGATCATCGGGCGGCCGAACGTGGGGAAGTCCACCTTGGTGAACCGCATCCTGGGCCGCCGCGAGGCAGTGGTGGAGGACACCCCGGGCGTCACCCGCGACCGTGTCATGTACTCGGCCAACTGGAACGGCCGCAACTTCACCCTGGTGGACACCGGTGGGTGGGAACACGACGCCCGAGGCATCCACGCCCGGGTCGCCGAGCAGGCCGAGATGGCCGTGGAACTCGCCGACGCCGTGCTTTTCGTGGTGGACTCCGCCGTTGGCGCCACTGCCACGGATGAAGGCGTCATGAAGATGCTGCGCCGCAGCAAGAAGCCGGTCATCATGGTGGCCAACAAGGTGGACGACTTTGCCCAGGAGGCTGACAGCGCTGCCCTGTGGGGCCTCGGCTTCGGCGAGCCCTACCCGGTCTCGGCCCTTCACGGACGCGGTGTGGCCGACCTCCTGGACCACGTCATGGAGGTGCTGCCGGAGTTCTCCACCATTGAGGGAACCGACCGTTCCGGCGGCCCCCGCCGCATTGCCCTTATTGGCCGGCCCAACGTGGGGAAGTCCTCGCTGCTGAACAAGCTTGCGGGATCCGAACGGGTAGTGGTGGACAACACCGCCGGAACCACCCGCGACCCGGTGGACGAATTCATCGAACTCGGCGGCCGCACCTGGCGGTTCGTGGATACCGCCGGCATCCGCCGCCGCCAGCACATGGCCCAGGGTGCTGACTTCTACGCCTCACTCCGGACGCAGTCCGCTCTCGAAAAGGCGGAGGTCGCCGTCGTACTCCTCGCCGTGGACGAGGTCCTCAGCGAACAGGACGTCCGCATCCTGCAGCTGGCCATCGAGTCCGGCCGCGCGCTGGTCCTGGCCTTCAATAAATGGGACCTGCTGGACGACGAGCGCCGCCGCTACCTGGAGCGCGAAATCGAGCAGGACCTGGCGCACGTCGAATGGGCGCCGCGGGTCAACATTTCGGCGAAGACCGGCTGGCACAAGGACCGCCTGGTTCCGGCCCTGGACCTTGCCCTGGAGAACTGGGACAAGCGCATCGCCACCGGCCGCCTCAACGCCTTCCTGGGTGAGCTCGTGGCTGCGCACCCCCACCCGGTCCGCGGCGGCAAGCAGCCGCGCATCCTGTTCGGCACCCAGGCCTCCAGCCGGCCGCCCAAGTTCGTGCTGTTCACCACGGGCTTCCTGGACCCGGGGTACCGCCGGTTCATTACCCGCCGCCTGCGCGAGACCTTCGGATTCGAAGGCACCCCGATTGAGGTCAGCATGCGCGTCCGGGAAAAGCGTGGCCGCAAGCGTTAATTGCGACACACCTGGGGCTGATCGCCGGAAAGTGTCACAGGCACCCCTCCGGATCGTGTAAGCTCTTCTAGGTGGTTCGGCCGGACTGCTGATGAAAATCCTCGGGTTTGAGTTCAGCGGAGAACGGCGGAACCAGCGGGCTGTAGCGCAGCTTGGTAGCGCACTTGACTGGGGGTCAAGGGGTCGCAGGTTCAAATCCTGTCAGCCCGACCACAAAGCCGCGGAAACCTCAGGGTTTCCGCGGCTTTTTCGTTGCCGGATTTGGGGTTATAGGACAAAGCGTGTGTAAATCCCGGGCGCGTCACGAGCGTCCTGCCCAGCCTTTGCGGTGCCAGAGCCCTTCGTCGGCGCTAAGGCCGGTGCTGTAAAGCTCGGGGCCAGGGTCCTGTTCCTTCTGGGCCTTGGATTTTGTTTTGGGTGGGGTGTGATGGTGGGTTTCGATGAGTTTTGCCGGTTGCAGGGACTGTTCGCTGTGCAGGTAGAGGTACCACTCGATCGCTCGTTTGCGGTGGTCTTCGCTCATGCCCCGATGTGCCCGCAGCAGTAACCGGAGTTGGGCGTTGGTGCCGCCTTCAATTCGGTTGGTGGTCGAGGCGATCTGGAGGCCTGCGAACTCGGTGCGCAGGTAGGTGAACAGTGTTCCGGCCTGACTGAGTCGTTCCAGGAGCCGGTAGGCCTTACGGAGCCTGTCGTGGGTGTACCACCAGGTCTGGTTGGCCCTGACCCAGCCCGGCACGACGGCGCTGCCGTTTCTGTAGGTCCGGGCTTTAACCAGGTGCCCGTAGGTCTGGTGCCAGTCGTTCAGCCCACCCAGCCATGCCGCCGCTTCGGCCGCGGTGGTAATCCTCGTCAGCGCCCGCCCGAGCCGCAGCAATGCCTTGCCCGCGTCAGTCCTGGGCCTGCCGGTCAGATGGGTGCGGACGTTGCGCTGGACGTGGACCAGGCAGCGCTGTACCGCGGTCTCACTCCAGCACTCGGACAGGGCCGCCGCGATGCCGGAGCCGCCATCGGTGATCACGACGATAGGGGCGGGAAACCGGGCGAGCAGGGCAGTCCACGCCGCCTTCTTCTCGGTGTCGCACCACTGCCAGCCAAGCACGTGATCCCCGGCCACAGCGATCAAACAACACCACGAGCCCACATAGATGCCATCAACCTGAATCTGGTCATGGATCTCGCCCGTGATCGGGATCTGCGGGGCTATGGTCCAGCACCACGAGGTGCGGCGCCGGAAGGACCGGGCCGTCCCTAACGACGTTGACGCTGACTGGCTCGAGGTGCCCAGCAGCCAGCCCAGGAACGCCTCCAGTTCCGCCCGCCGGCTCACATCGGGACGTTCACCTGAACGGCTCGCCCCGCACTCCAGACACCGATACCGCTGCTTACCGGCAGCCGTTTTCCCGTTCCGAACCAGCGCACGACCACAAATCAAACACTCCAGAGATATGCAAGCACCCCAGCCACCCTAAGCTTCAAAAGCTTAGCTACCACTGATTTCCCCCGCCGCCACTGGGAAGCAAGCCCCTCCCATACACACGTTTTGTCCTATAACCCCGGATTTGAGCTGGCCACCGAAAACCCATTCAAAAACCGTACGTTCGCCTTGGGTGCCGGTTAGCCGAGAGCAGCGTCGAGGGTGACGAAGCCGTAGCCGGCCGCCCGGAGCTGGGAGATCATCTCTGGAAGGGCCGCGGCGTCGAGCGTTGAGCCGTCGTCGGGGTTCGAGCCGAGGTGCATCAGGACGATTTCCCCGGGCTGCGCAGAAGCCATGACGCGCTGGACGATGAAGCCCGGGCCGCGCGTTCCGTTCATGGTGCCCTGCCAGCCGAGGGTGTCAACGGTCCACCGGATCGCGGCGTAGCCGGCGGCGTTGACGTCCGGGATCGTGCGGGAATCACGGGCGCCGAACGGGACGCGGAAGAACGGGAGCGGGTCGCCTCCAGCGGCCTCGATGGCCCTCTGGGCGCTGCTGATCTCGGCCGCGATCTGGGCGTCGGTCAGGGTTGTGAAGTCCGGGTGCGTCATGGAGTGATTGCCCATCCGGTTCCCCGCGTTGTAGATCAACGCCGTGTTGGAGGGGAACTGGTTGACCCAGTTTCCGGTGAGGAAGAACGTGCCTGGGACGCCGTTGGCTGTGAGGGTGGCGAGGATCGACCGGAGGCCGGCGTCGTTGGCGCCGGCGTCGAAGGTGAGCGCGACAACCTTCTGGGTGGTCGGAACGCGCTCGAGGTCAACGCCCATGAGCGCCGCCGGGATGCTGGTGTAGATGACCTCGGTCCTGCCGCCGGCCGCGTGCCACAGGATCGAACCGTGCTGGAAGTCGTTGCGGCGCCCGCCCGTGATGCCGTATTCGCCGCTGGTCGGGTAGCCGAGCCGGCTGCGCTCCCAACCGAGAGCCACCCACTGGGCCCGGATGCCCCCGTACACTTCGTGGGCTCCCGTAGCAGGGGACCAGTAGATCGACGAACCGGCGTTCGAGCCGCTGAAGTGGTTGTACCGGCCCACCCCGTCGGGGGTGCCGGTCTCGTCGGTGAGTGGGAAGCCCAGGAAGCCTGCGGGGCCGCCGAGGGCGAGGTAGTGTCCGCGGATCGCCCCGTTTACCGCCTTGGCTCCGGTGCCGGGGCTCCAGTAGACCGACCCTCCGGCGAAGTCGTTGTAGCGGCCAGCGGCGCCGGGGGTGCCGGTCTCGTCGGTGAGTGGGAAGCCCAGGAAGCCTGCGGGGCCGCCGAGGGCGAGGTAGTGTCCGCGGATCGCCCCGTTTACCGCCTTGGCTCCGGTACCGGGGCTCCAGTAGACCGACCCTCCGGCGAAGTCGTTGTAGCGGCCAGCGGCGCCGGGAGTGCCGGTCTCGTCGGTGAGTGGGAAGCCCAGGAAGCCTGCGGGGCCGCCGAGGGCGAGGTAGTGTCCGCGGATCGCCCCGTTTACCTCCTTGGCTCCGGTACCGGGGCTCCAGTAGACCGACCCTCCGGCGAAGTCGTTGTAGCGGCCAGCGGCGCCGGGAGTGCCGGTCTCGTCGGTGAGTGGGAAGCCCAGGAAGCCTGCGGGGCCGCCGAGGGCGAGGTAGTATCCGCGGATCGCCCCGTTTACCTCCTTGGCTCCGGTGCCGGGGCTCCAGTAGATCGTGCCGCCGGTGTAGTCCTGGGCGCGGCCCCCAGCGATGTCGTAAGGGCTGCCGACGGGCGTGCCGAGGAACGATGCGGCGCCGCCGAGTTGCTCATAGTGCTGGATGATGGCGTCGTCGCCAACCTCCTGGACCGCCATCGACGAGAGAACGCTCCGCTGCGCAGCCACCGCTGATGCGGCGGCCGGCCCCACGGCCATGCCCCCGACGCCGCCGCCGAGGGCGAGGGCCAATGCCATTCCGAGGACGGCGGGCCGATACCGGCGCATTGTGACCCCTTCGTGCTGATCGAGACATGCGAGCCTTGGTCAAAACGCTATGCCGAAGGGATGCGCCCGGGTAGGACCGGAAGTCCCGAATCGCAATCCAATCTCAGCGCCACACCGCCCGTGGTGGTGCCGCAGTCGCCGGGCAACAAATCTCCATCCAATTTCTGCTTCCCGGGGCGCCGCGGGACGGCTTGGGTTGCCATCTTCCTACTTCAGGAATTTGGACGTTCTCCGGTCCGCCAGGATCTTGCCTTTTGTCTGGCAGGTGGGGCAGTACTGCAGGGCAGTGTCCGCGAACGAGACTTCCCGGACGGTGTCGCCGCAGACGGGGCAGGGCTGGCCAGTCCGGGCGTGAACCCGCATGTGGCTGCGTTTTACGTCCTTGAGGTCCTTGGGCGGCTTGCCGGCTGCCTCCGCCAGCGCTTCGCCCAGCACGGAGTGGATGGCGTCGTACAGCACCTGCACCGTCTCCCGGTCCAGGGATTTTGCGATGGCGAACGGCGAGATCCGGGCGGCGTGCAGGATCTCGTCGCTGTAGGCATTGCCAATGCCGGCGATGACGCTCTGGCTGCGCAGGAGTCCCTTGACCTGCTGGGAACTGCCGGCGAGGATCTCACCCAGCATGTCGGCGTCGAACGCTTCAGTGAACGGATCCGGACCCAGGGTGGCGATGCCGGGGACCTCCTGGGGGTCGCGCACAACATAGACGGCGAGGCTCTTCTTGGTGCCCGCTTCCGTCAAATCCAGGCCACGCGGCCCGTCCGGACCGGAGAAGGCAGCGCGGACGGCGATCAGGCCCTTGCCCATCCGGAGCTGGCTGCCGGCGGGGGAGTCCGTAAAGCGCACCCAGCCCGCGCGTGCCAGGTGGAACACCAGGGAAATGCCGTCCGTGTCGATGCTGATGAACTTTCCGAACCGGCGGACGCCGGACACGGTACGGCCTTCGATGGCGTTGAAGGGCGGGTCGGCGGTCTTGAGCACTGCGAAGGAGACGATCTGCAGTTGGGACACCACGCAGCCCCGCAGCTGTTCGTCAAGGAACGCGGCCAGGCCGGCGACTTCAGGCAGTTCCGGCATGGGCTACCTGTCCTGTCCCCGGGATGCCGCACCAGTGCTTGCACTCATGGCTCCCATCTTGTCAGAAAGGCCCGTGCCGGCCCCGGCAGTTGTGCCTATACTTTCAGCGGCGGCCCCTTTTGCGGGCCCCTTTTGACATTTTGGCGCGTACCCCGATGAAAGGCCTCCCATGAGCAACATTCCCGAAGACCTGTCCTACACCGCCGAACACGAGTGGGTCACTGCCCCCAATGCCGACGGCGTGGTCCGCGTGGGAATCACCGACTTTGCCCAGGACGCCCTCGGAGATGTGGTTTACGCCCAGATGCCCGAAGTCGGCACGAAGATTACGGCAAACGAAGTAGTCGGTGAGGTCGAGTCCACCAAGAGCGTGAGCGACATCTACGCACCTGTTTCCGGCGAAGTGGTGGCCCGGAACGACTCCCTGGACAGCGATTCGGCGCTCATCAACACTGATCCGTACGGCGACGGCTGGCTCATCGAGGTCAAACTCGCCGAACCTGACGCCGTTGAGTCCCTGCTCAGTGCATCGGAGTACGAACAACAGGTAGGCTAAAGCTAACCGGTATTTCCGGTCCGGCCCCGCGCCGCAGGCAAAGCGTCTTCGCACGTCAGCCCCCGGATCGGGTGCCGGTGCCGGACCTGCTGGCAGGGCCGGAGAGCAAACGTTGGTTGCGGGTTGATGCCCGCAACGTCAAAGAGGAGGAATCCATGGCTGGCCACAGACACAACCCTGCCGACGGGGATTACGGCACGGGTGCGGCTAAGGCGTCGGAGACCACCTCGATCCATCTCACCCCCGTCACCGATGAACCCACCATCGCGCCCAGGCTGTCCTTTGACGAGCGCAACTCGGTGGAAGCCCTTCCTGCCGGTTCGGCGCTGCTTGTTGCCCACAGCGGCCCGAATGCCGGTGCCCGGTTCCTGCTGGATTCAGACGTGACCACCGCGGGCCGGCACCCGGACGCGGACATCTTCCTGGACGACGTCACGGTTTCGCGCCGCCACGTCGAATTCCGGCGCACGGCGCGCAGCTTTGAAGTAGTGGACAAGAACAGCCTCAACGGCACCTACGTCAACCATGACCGGGTGGACCGTGTGGAGTTGAAGTCCGGCAGCGAAGTCCAGATCGGCAAGTTCCGCCTCACCTTCTACCTGAGCCCTGCCACGGCTGCAGGCCGCAGCTGAACCGGGGACCGCTGCCTGTGGCAATGGCACAACCGGAACGCCGGGGCCCCCAGGTCCTGAACATCGGCGAAGTCCTCGCCCAGCTGAGCGCTGACTTTCCGGGCATGACGGCGTCGAAGATCCGGTTCCTTGAGGAAAAGGGACTGATCAACCCCCGGCGCACCCCAGCCGGCTACCGCCAGTATTCCGACGGCGACGTGGAGCGGCTGCGCTTCGTGCTGGCCCTGCAGCGGGACCAGTACCTGCCCCTGAAAGTCATCAAGGACTACCTTGATGCCATCGACAGGGGGGAGCGGCCGGAGAACCTGCCGCCCGGCGTCGTGGTTTCCCCGCGTATTGTCTCTGACGAGCTGGCCGCCGAGCTGCAGAACCGGGGCAGGAAACTGAGCGAGGAACAGCTGCGCACCGAATCCGGCGCCAGCGTTCCCCTGCTGCAGTCACTGCTAAGCTTCGGCCTCATCAGCCACAGCAACGGCCAGTTCGACGAACACGCCCTCCAGGTTGCCCGCGCCTGCGTCCAGCTGGAAAGCCACGGGCTGGAGCCCCGCCACCTGCGGCCCTTCCAGGCAGCGGCCGAACGTGAATTCGGCCTGGTGGAACGCGCTGTGGCACCGCTTGCTTCCCGCAAGGACTCTGCATCACAGGCGCGCGCGGCCGAGGCCGCCCGCGAGATCAGCGACCTCTGCCTCACCCTGCACCGGGCCCTGGTGCAGGACCACATCTCACGCATGGACATCTGATGATCGAAGTCGAGATTGTAGGCGTTCGCATCGAACTGCCTTCCAACCAGCCGCTGGTCCTGCTCAAGGAGATGCACGGCGAACGCCACGTCCCCATTTGGATCGGCACCCCGGAAGCCAGCGCCATTGCCCTTGCCCAGCAGGGCGTAGTGCCGCCCCGGCCCATGACGCACGATCTCCTGGTGGACGTCGTGGAGTCGCTGGGCCACTCGGTGGTCAGTGTCAACATCGTCGCGGTGGAGGACAACATCTTCTACGGGCAGCTGCAGTTCGAGAACGGAACCACCGTTAGCTCCCGGGCTTCGGACGCGCTTGCGGTGGCGCTGCGCGCAAAGTGCCGGATCTGGTGCGCCGATTCCGTCATGGATGAGGCCGGAGTCCGTATTACCGAGCACGATGAGGGCGAGGACGCGGAGCCGGGCCCCACCGTGGATGAGGAACGCGAGCTGCGCCGATTCCGCGAGTTCCTCGATGACGTGGAACCCGAGGATTTCGACGGCTGAGGTCACGTTAAGGTTAAAGTTAAGCCTGAAAGTTTCGACACGCCTCTTCCAAGCCCCTGGGGTCTTTGACCTCGGGACCCGCCGGGCCTAACGTCGAAGTATCAAGTTCCCTTGCTTACGGCAGCCGCGCAAGTCACACTGGAAAGTGCGCCCCGCGGAAAAATTACACGCATGGTCTTCATGCCAAGGCTGCCGTATCAGTTCCCGGGAGCGTACGACAAGGAGGATCCAGGTGAGTCCCAAAGGCGAAGCAGGCGGGCTGAAACAGCCCACGGCTGGTGTTGCTGTGCCCGTGAGCGGTGCCCAGGGCCTCCTGTTCACCGAGGACCTGCCCGTACTGGACGAGGACGCCGGCTACCGCGGTCCCACTGCCTGCAAGGCAGCAGGCATCACCTACCGCCAGCTTGATTACTGGGCCCGTACAGGGCTGGTTGAGCCTGCAGTCCGCGGTGCTGCAGGATCCGGCTCCCAGCGGCTGTACGGATTCCGCGACATCCTGGTGCTCAAGGTGGTCAAGCGGCTCCTGGACACCGGCGTATCCCTCCAGCAGATCCGCACGGCCGTTGAACACCTGCGGGAACGGGGCGTCGAGGACCTGGCCCAGATCACGCTCATGAGCGACGGCGCCAGTGTCTACGAGTGCACGTCCGCCGACGAAGTCATTGACCTCGTCCAGGGCGGCCAGGGCGTCTTCGGCATTGCCGTGGGACGGGTATGGCGCGAAGTGGAAGGCAGCCTTGCTTCCCTCCCCAGCGAGCATGCCGCAGAACAGTCCTTTCCGGACGACGAATTGAGCAAGCGGCGGGCCGCGCGGAAGATCAGCTGAGCCGCACAGATACCTTAAACAACAGGTCCGCCCTCCAGCCGGAGGGCGGACCTGTTTGTTCTGCGCGTGTCAGCGGGTGCGGCTGCGCAGGCCCTTGCCGGCTGCCATGAGATTGGACAGCAGTTCGTCGAACAGTCCGGCCGCGGACTTCGCCGAATCCCCGGGCCAGTGGTGGACGGGGTGGGCGGCGCCCTGGATCTGCTGCCAGTTGGCCTGTTCGGGAATGCGCGGGCTCAGCAGGAGTTCGCCGAACATGGATTCCATCTCTGCCAGGCGGTAGGTGTGCTCGGAGGAGCCGCTGCGGACGCGGTTGGCCACGATGCCTGCCGGTGACAGATTGGGTGCGAACTCCTGCTTGAACAGCTGGATGGCGCGCATGGTGCGTTCCGTGCCGGCAACTGAGAACAGGCCGGGCTCTGCGACAAGGGCAACCTTGTCGCTGGAAGCCCACGCCATGCGCGTCAGGCCGTTTAGCGACGGCGGGCAATCAATGAGGACCAGCTGGTATCCGTCGGCGCCGGCGAGCACGGCGGAAAGCCGGCGGAGGTCGCGGCGGCCAAGGTCCGGCCGGTCATAGATACCGGTGTAGGCAGATCCGACGGCGACATCCAGCACGGCTGGCCCGGCACCGTTTGATGGGGCGCGGTCAGCCCAGCTGCTGCGCACCACATTCTCGGCCAGTTTCGCCCTGCGCGGGCTCTTCAGCATCCTGCCGATATCCAGGTGGTCGCCTGGCTGTACGCCGAGGGCCGTGGTGGCGTCGGCGTGCGGATCCAGGTCCACCACCAGCGTGGGTACTCCGGCGGCCAGCGCCGCAGACGCCAATCCTGTGGTGACGGAAGTCTTGCCGACTCCACCCTTAAGGCTGCTGATGCTGACTACTTGCACTTGAGAGACCAAAACCTAACGCCGGATGCCGTGTTGGGAGTAATGTTTGCCTCGGCAGAGCCGAAGCCGGACGGTCCTGCCGCCCTACTCATCATATGTTGATGCGTCGGCGAATCCTGCTTTACCGGGCGTCGGCATGGCACCGACTGTGCTGCCGGGGCGGTTTCCGCCAGCCAGGCTGAAAGCGATCGGGACATGACGGGAAAATCTGTGACTGTTGCCACAATGATTTGTGTTTGTCCTTGTAGGTCCTAGACACTGTGACCACTCATCAGTCCACCCCGCAATGATGCAGGAGAAGCATGTTTTCCAAAATTCTGGTGGCCAACCGCGGTGAAATCGCGATCAGGGCCTTCCGCGCCGGCTACGAGCTTGGCGCCAAGACCGTTGCCGTTTTTCCCCAAGAGGACCGAAACTCGATCCACCGCCAGAAAGCGGACGAGGCGTACCTGATTGGCGAGGAAGGCCACCCCGTCCGGGCCTACCTCGACGTGGCGGAGGTGGTGCGGGTAGCCAAGGAATCCGGAGCGGACGCTATCTACCCGGGCTACGGTTTCCTCTCGGAAAACCCCGAACTGGCCCGGGCAGCAAAGGAAGCCGGAATCACCTTCGTGGGTCCGCCCGCCGAGGTGCTGGAGCTTGCAGGCAACAAGGTCGCCGCCCTGAAAGCGGCCCGCGAAGCGGGTGTGCCGGTCCTGAAGTCCAGCGAGCCGTCCAAGGACCTGGACGAGCTCCTGGCTGCCGCCGATGAGATCGGATTCCCCATCTTCGCCAAGGCTGTGGCAGGCGGCGGCGGCCGCGGCATGCGCCGGGTGGATACCCGCGAAGCCCTCCCCGAAGCCCTCAAGTCAGCCATGCGTGAAGCCGATGCGGCGTTCGGTGACCCCACCATGTTCCTGGAGCAGGCGGTCCTGCGCCCGCGGCACATCGAAGTGCAGATCCTCGCGGACGCCGAGGGCAACGTCATGCACCTTTTTGAGCGTGACTGTTCCATCCAGCGGCGGCACCAGAAAGTCATCGAGATCGCTCCGGCCCCCAACCTGGACGAGGGCATCCGCCAGGCCCTTTACCGCGATGCAGTGAAGTTCGCCAAAGCGCTCAACTACGTCAACGCCGGCACCGTCGAGTTCCTGGTGGACACTGAGGGCGAGCGGGCAGGCCAGCACGTGTTCATCGAAATGAACCCGCGCATCCAGGTGGAGCACACGGTCACCGAGGAAGTCACGGACGTGGACCTGGTCCAGGCCCAGATGCGGATCGCCTCCGGCGAGACCCTCGCCGACCTTGGCCTCTCCCAGGACTCCGTCAAGCTGCGCGGCGCAGCCCTGCAGAGCCGCATCACCACGGAAGATCCAGCCAACGGTTTCCGGCCCGACGTCGGCAAGATCACCGGCTACCGCTCGGCAGGCGGGGCGGGTGTGCGGCTGGACGGCGGCACAGTCTACTCCGGCGCCGAAATCAGCCCGCACTTCGACTCCATGCTGGTCAAGCTCACCTGCCGCGGCAGGGACTACCCGGCCGCCGTGGCCCGTGCCCGCCGCGCCCTGGCCGAATTCCGCATCCGCGGCGTCTCCACGAACATCCCCTTCCTCCAGGCCGTCCTGGATGATCCGGACTTCATCGCCGGGGACGTGGCCACCAACTTCATTGACCAGCGCCCTGAACTGCTCAAGGCCCGCGTCTCGGCCGACCGCGGCACCAAGCTCCTCACCTGGCTGGCCGACGTCACCGTCAACAAGCCCAACGGTGAACTGACAGTGCACTCCAACCCCGCCCACAAGCTGCCCGACGTCAAAGGCAAGCAGCCGGCACCAGGATCACGCCAGAAACTCCTTGAGCTCGGCCCGGAAGGCTTCGCCAGGGCGCTGCGTGAACAGACCGCCGTCGCCGTCACCGACACCACCTTCCGTGATGCGCACCAGTCCCTGCTGGCCACCCGTGTCCGCACGCGGGACCTGGTTGCCGCAGGACCGGCCGTCACGGCCCTGCTTCCGCAGCTGCTGTCCGTGGAGGCCTGGGGCGGGGCAACCTATGACGTGGCCCTGCGCTTCCTGGGGGAGGACCCCTGGGACCGGCTTGCCGCCCTTCGCGCGGCCATGCCCAACGTCTGCATCCAGATGCTGCTGCGCGGCCGGAACACCGTTGGCTACACGCCGTACCCTGAAGAGGTCACCGAGGCGTTCGTCAACGAGGCCGCAGCCACTGGCATCGACATCTTCCGTATCTTCGACGCCCTGAACGACGTGAGCCAGATGGCACCGGCCATCCGCGCCGTCCGGGCCACCGGCACCGCCGTCGCCGAGGTGGCGCTCTGCTACACCGGGGACATGCTGGACCCGGAGGAGAAGCTCTACACCCTGGACTACTACCTGGGGCTGGCGCAGAAGATCGTCGACGCCGGCGCCCATATCCTGGCCATCAAGGACATGGCCGGCCTGCTGCGGCCTGCAGCTGCCGCCAAACTGGTCGCAGCCCTCCGCGAAAGGTTCGACTTGCCGGTCCACCTGCACACCCACGACACTGCGGGCGGACAGCTCGCCACGCTTCTGGCAGCCGTCGACGCTGGTGTGGATGCCGTCGATGTTGCCTCGGCGTCCCTGGCCGGAACCACAAGCCAGCCCTCGGCGTCGGCCCTTGTGGCCTCCCTGGCCCACACTCCGCGGGACACCGGCCTCAGCCTGGACGCCGTCAGCTCCCTCGAACCGTACTGGGAGGCCGTACGCCGCGTCTACGCACCCTTCGAGTCCGGCCTGCCCGGCCCCACAGGCCGCGTGTACAAGCACGAGATCCCGGGTGGACAGCTGTCCAACCTGCGCCAGCAGGCCATGGCCCTGGGCCTGGGGGAGCGCTTCGAAGCCATCGAGGACATGTATACCGCAGCCGACCGCATCCTGGGCCACCTGGTCAAGGTGACGCCGTCCTCCAAGGTAGTGGGCGACCTCGCCCTGCACCTGGTGGGTCTCAACGCCGATCCCGCAGATTTTGAGGCGAACCCGCAGAACTACGACATCCCGGACTCCGTGATCGGGTTCCTGTCCGGCGAACTCGGTGATCCTCCGGGAGGCTGGCCGGAGCCCTTCCGCACCAAGGCCCTCCAGGGCCGGAGCGTGAAGGTCCGCGACGTGGAACTCAGCGCCGAGGACAGCGCCGCGCTGAAGTCCGATTCGAAGACCCGCCAGCACACGCTGAACCGGCTGCTCTTCGACGGGCCCACCAAGGACTACCTGAAGAGCGTGGAGACGTACGGGAACATCTCCGTGCTGGATACCCGTGATTACCTCTACGGCCTGCAGCGCGGCCAGGAGCACGAGATCCAGCTGGAGAAGGGCGTGCGCCTGATCGCGTCCCTGGAGGCCGTCTCCGAGCCGGACGAGAAAGGCATGCGCACCGTCATGTGCACCCTCAACGGCCAGTCCCGGCCGGTCATGGTGCGCGACCGTTCCGTCGTGAGCAACGTCAAGGCCGCCGAGAAGGCCGATCCCGCCCAGCCCGGCCACGTGGCCGCGCCGTTCGCGGGCGCCGTCACCGTCACGGTCAAGCCCGGTGATGAGGTGAAGGCCGGCGACACGGTGGCAACCATCGAGGCAATGAAGATGGAAGCATCGATTACGACGCCGGTAGGCGGCAAGGTTTCCCGCCTCGCCATCTCTTCTGTGGAGCAGGTCCAGGGCGGAGACCTGCTGCTGGTCATCGAACAGTAAGCCAAGGCAGCACGCCAGCGACACGAAGAGGGCCGCTCCCCAAAACATGGGGAGCGGCCCTTCTTCCGTTCCACGAAACCAAGGTCGAGTGACTGGCCGGCCTGGTTTGGAAGCCCGGCACAGGCGGGCCGCGGTCCGGCAGCGTGCGTAAAAGGGGCCCCGGGCCCCTGCTCGCCGCGAAGCGGCTTTAGCAGGGCGCGGGGAATAGCACGCAGAGGATCAGGGTCCGCCGGACCCGGGGATTCAGGAACGCGGGGCCGAGTACATTTCCTCGATGACGGTTTCAAAGTCCTTCATTACCTGGGCCCTTTTTACTTTCATTGAAGGGGTCAGGTGCCCGGAGGCCTCGGTGAAGTCTGCCGGGACGATGCGGAAGGACTTGATGGCCTCGGCCTGGGAAACCGACGTGTTTGCCGCCGTGATCAGGTCCTGCACCGCTGCCTTTACCACCAGATTCCCGGCAGCCTGCTCCAGGGTGGTGCCGGCTGGAAGTCCGTGGCGCTGGAGCCAGCCCGGGAGGGCTTCCTGGTCGAGGGTCACCAGGGCCCCGATGAAGGGCCTGTTGTCGCCCACCACCAGGACCTGCGACACGAGTGCGTCGGCACGGATCTGGTCTTCCAGCAACGCGGGGATGACGTTCTTGCCGCCGGCGGTGACGATGATTTCCTTCTTGCGGCCGGTGATCCAGACAAAGCCATCGTCGTCCACCCTGCCGATGTCACCGGTGTGGAACCAGCCATCGGTGAACGCCTCAGCCGTGAGGTCTTCCCGCCGGTAGTAGCCCCGCATGACGCAGACTCCCTTGGCGAGGATCTCGCCGTCGTCGGCAATCTTCACGGCGTTCCCCGGCAGGGGCTTGCCCACTGAGCCGATCTTGATCCTTGACGGGGTGTTGACCGTGATGGGTGCCGTGGTTTCGGTGAGGCCGTACCCCTCCAGCACCTGCAGTCCGATGCCCTGGAAGAAGTGTCCCAGCCGCTCGCCGAGGGGGCCGCCGCCGGACACAGCGTGGGCAACGTGCCCGCCCATGGCGGCGCGCAGCTTGCCGTACACCAGTTTGTCGAAGAGGGCGTGCCGGAGCTTCAGTCCCAACCCCACCCGTCCATCCTGGCGGGCTTTGGAAAACGCGATGGCAGTTTCGGTGGCGCGGTGGAAAATGGCGCCCTTGCCCCCGTCCTCTGCCTTGGTCAACGCTGAGTTGTAGACCTTTTCGAAGACCCTGGGCACCGCCAGGATGAAGGTCGGCTCGTAGCTTTGCAGGTCTGCCAGGAGGTTCTTGATGTCGGGGGTGTGGGCCACGGTGGTTCCGGCGGCCATGGCCAGCACCGAGATAAAGCGGGCAAACACGTGCGCCAACGGGAGGAACATGATGGTCTTGGCGTTCTCGTGGACAATGTCGCCGATAATGGCCAGTGCGTTGTCCGAGAGTTCAACGAAGTTTCCATGCGTGAGTTCACAGCCCTTGGGACGTCCGGTAGTTCCGGACGTGTAAATGATTGTGGCAACGTCATGGAGGCCGGCTGCACTTCTGCGTGACTCCAATTCTTCGTCACTGACGTCGCGGCCTGCCTCGCGGAGGCTGTCCAGGCCGTGGCCCTCGAGCTGCCACACATGCTGCACCGCCGTAAGTCCTTCGGCTGTGACGGCCTGGCGGATGACGTTCTCGTGGTGGGCGGACTCGCCGAAGGCGGCCACCGCGCCCGAATCGCCCAGGTTCCAGGCGACCTGGGAAGGGGAGGAGGTTTCGTAAATGGGCACCGACACCGCCCCGGCGAACCAGATGGAGAAGTCCACGAGAGCCCACTCGTAACGGGTCCGGGACATGATGCCCACGCGGTCACCTGCACCGACTCCGCTGGCGATAAGCCCCTTGGCCAGTGCCTTCACGTCGGCAAGGAACTCGGTGGCAGGCACATCACGCCACGTGCCTGCGGCGTCCAGCCGCGAAAACAGTGCCGGGTTGCCGGGCTTGGCCGCCTGCCGCAACACCAGATCGGTGATGTTGGTTTCGGGTGGGACAACAACCAGGGGCGGAACACTGAATTCGCGCACTATAGCTCCTTTGATATCTGAAGTCCCGCGCAGGGGTTTGCCTAAAGACTAGTACCCCTGCCGGAACTGTGCAGTACACAAACCTACTGGCGAGTAACTTAGTCGTCAATGGGAGCGGCATGCGGGACGTATATGTCAAGACAATCCTTCCGCCCGCCTAGAATGGTGCACTATGTACGGACCCTTGTCCGGCGATCAGGCCGGCCCCCTCAAAAGACCAGCGCCGTGGCGCCGCCGTCCCGCTTCGTACCGTGCCGGGCAGCTGCACGGCGGCGTCGGCGGACACCTTCGCCTTGGCCGCAAGGGACTTGCCATCGGGATCGACATCGGGGGAACGAAGGTGGCCGCCGGCGTGGTGGACGCCGAAGGCAGGATCCTCAATGAGGCACGGCGTTCCACCCCGGGAACGGATCCACGGGCAGTGGAGCAGGTCATCGTGGAACTGGTGGAGGAGCTGGGCCGGGGGCACCGCATCTGGTCAGTGGGCATCGGTGCTGCGGGGTGGATGGACCTGGCCGGTGGAACCGTGCTTTTCAGCCCGCACCTTGCCTGGCGCAATGAACCGCTGCGCGAGAACCTCCAGCGGCTCCTGCGCCGTCCGGTGCTGCTGACCAACGACGCCGATGCTGCGGCCTGGGCCGAGTGGCGCTTCGGCGCGGGGCAGGGGGAGGACCGGCTGGTTTGCATCACGCTGGGCACCGGCATCGGGGGTGCCATGGTGATGGACGGCAGGGTGGAACGTGGCCGGTTCGGCGTGGCAGGGGAGTTCGGCCACCAGATCATCGTGCCCGGCGGCCACCGGTGCGAGTGCGGCAACCGCGGATGCTGGGAACAGTACGCGTCCGGCAACGCCCTGGGCCGGGAAGCCAGGCTCCTCGCCCGGTCCAATTCGCCGATGGCGCAGGACCTGCTGGCAGCCGTGGGCGGACATCCCGACGCCATCACCGGAGCGGTCGTCACCGAACTGGCCCTGGCCGGAGATCCCGCGTCACGGGAGCTGATCGAGGAAGTAGGCGAATGGCTGGGCCTGGGGCTGGCCAACCTGGCGGCCGCGCTGGACCCGGGCCTCTTCGTGATCGGTGGCGGCCTCTGCTCAGCCGGTGACCTGCTGGTGGAGCCGGCCCGCAAAGCGTTCGCCCGGAACCTGACGGGCCGCGGCTTCCGCCCGGCCGCAGGAATAGAGCTGGCCGCACTTGGCCCCAACGCTGGGCTCATCGGCGCCGCAGATCTGTCGCGGGTCAGCAGCCGCGTCCGCAATTGACGACGGCGGCAGGTCGGCGGGAAGGACGCTAAACCCTTGCGCCGTCGTCGTCCCCGTTCTTCTCCTCCGGCAGTTTCATGATCAGGTACACGGTTCCAAGCACGAACGCGGCAACAAGGCCGACGATGGCCAGCAGGGGCGCAGCGCGCCAGAACATCGCCGACAGCAGCAGTGCCACCGGTCCGCCCACCGCGCCAAGCCAGGCCAGCATGGTCAGGGGATCGGTGCCGGCCAGGCTGGGCGGCTCCTCCGGCACGAACTCCTCGCCGCCGTCGTCCACCTCATAGTCCCGCGGTCCCTCCGGGGATTCCTGCGCGGCATCCTGCCCGCCCAATGCCGCCTGGCGCTGCGCCGCGGACAGTTCGGCGGGCGGTGCCCCCGCCAGGCCCAGGGGGTCGAAATCGCGGAAGGCGGACTGCGCCGGCTTTTCCGGTGCGGCGGGTTCCGTCTCCGCCGGCAACTTTTCCCCGGGTGCCGGGGAATCGGGGCGAAGGGCCACCGTGTCCGATTCGAGCCGTGCCACCAGGTCCAGCCACACGGCGTCGTCCTGGTTGGCGCCCTGGTCCGGCTGCTCGGAATCAGGCCTGTTCACTGCGGACCTCCCGTCCCGGTCCCGGCGGCCCGGACTCCAGCATGCGCCGGACAAAGTCCACCGACCCTTCAAAGATACGGTCGGCGTCATTATCAAGGGTGGCGACGTGGTAGCTGTTCTCAAGCCGGACCACTTCCAGGGGAGCGTTGGCCAGCCCGCGCCGCAGGACATCCATGCTGGCGTCGGACACCACGTGGTCCACAGTTGAGCGGTACACCTGGACAGGCGCTGTAACGCGGGGGAGGAGCCGGACGGTGTCCTTGAACATCTTGTTGAGCTCGTGGGCTGCGGCCACAGGGGTGCGGGCATACGCGCCCTCGTCCACCCCGGCTTTGAGGATGTCATTGCCAATGGACGGGGTGCTCCTCAGGACCAGCTTGAGGAGTCCGGCCAGCGATGCGCGGGGATCATCAATTACCAGGCCTGGATTAACCAGGAGCACCCCCGCGACGGGGCGGGTAGCGGCTAGGCGCAGGGCCAGCGCCCCGCCCATGCTCAGTCCTGCCGCGAAGACCTGGTCGCACTCGGCGTCCAGTTCCAGGAAAGCGTCGTCCAGGGCGCCGTGCCATTGCTGCCAGCGGGTCCGCGCAAGGTCCTGCCAGCTGGTCCCGTGGCCGGGCAACAGCGGCATCCGGACGGCGAATCCGGCCGCGGCGAATGCCATGGCCCAGGCGCGCAGGCCGTGGGGGCTTCCCGTGAAGCCATGGGAGAGGACAACGCCGGTGCGGGCCCCCTCGCCGCTGAAGGCGCTGCTGAAGGGGCTGTGGTCCGGGCCGGACGTCATGTCGTCTCCAAGCTGCTGGTTCGGCGGGCGTGGGCGGCGACGAAATCTGCCGACCCGGCGAAAATTGCGGGCGCGTCAACGTCCAGAGTAGCCACATGTCCGCTGCTGGCAAGGCCGATCACTTCCGCGAGGTTCCCGCCCAGCCCTCTGCGCAGCAGCGCCAGCGACGTAGGCGGAACAACGGCATCGGTGCGCGACTTGAAGACCTGCACGGGGGCGTCCACGCGGGGCAGTCCGCGCACTGCTGCTCCGAAGAGTTTCTTGAGCTCATGCACGGCAGCAAGCGGTGTCAGTGAATAGTCGCCGTCGTCGGTCGCTGGTGCCCCGGTCTGGTCCTCCTGGATCGGGACGGTGGTCCGCTGGAAGTACTTAAGGAGGCCGATGACCCGCACCCGCCGGTCATAAAAGCTCAGGCCCGGGTTGACCACGCTCACCCCTGCGACCGGGTGGCGGGACGCGGCCAGCAGTGCGATGGCACCGCCCATGGACAGGCCGGCGGTGAAGCAGGTGTCGGTCCGCCCTGCCAGCTCGAGGAATGACTCCTCGTAGCTGCGGTACCAGTCCTTCCAGCCGGTCCGGGCAAGCTGGCGCCAGTCCGTGCCGTGGCCGGGCAGGAGGGGGACGGACACGGCATACCCAAGCTCCGCCAGGTGCTGCGCCCACGGCATGATGCTCAGCGGGCTGCCGGTGAATCCGTGGCAGATGGCCACTCCGGTGCGTGCATTGGCGCCGTGGCCTGGATAGCTGAAAGCGGCTGGACGGGACGGGGTGCTGCTTTCAGTCATGACTCCATCGTGTCACTGTTCCAGCCAAATCTCACTAGAGTAGGGTTGCATTGAATCGCTGGCCAGGCCCGATGCAGGGCTTGGGGGCTGCCTTCCGGAGAGGTTCACCACGTGTTCTATTGGGTCATGAAAAGGATCTTCCTCGGTCCGGTGATCAAGCTGCTGTTCCGGCCGTGGGTCAAGGGCCTGGACAACATTCCGGCGCAGGGGGCCGCCATCATCGCCTCCAACCACCTGTCGTTTTCCGACTCAATCTTCATGCCGCTCATGGTGCGCCGGCCCGTGGTCTTCCTGGCAAAGTCGGAATACTTCACGGGTACGGGAATCAAGGGCAGGCTGACGGCCGCGTTCTTCCGCCTCACCAACCAGCTGCCCATGGACCGGTCCGGAGGCGCTGCCTCCGCCGCATCCCTGAACGCCGGCATGGAAGTCCTCAATGCAGGCGGCCTGCTGGGCATCTACCCCGAGGGCACCCGCAGCCCCGACGCGCGCTTGTACCGGGGCAAAGTGGGCGTGGCCAGGCTGGCCCTGGAGGCGGGTGTCCCGGTGATTCCGGTTGCCATGATCGGCACGGACAAGGTGCAGCCCATCGGCAAGCGGCTGCCCAACATCCGCAGGATCGGGATGATTTTCGGTGAACCGCTGGACTTCAGCCAATACCGGGAGCAGGCGGAGGACAGGACAGTCCAGCGCCAGGTCACCGACGACATCATGACCCACCTGATGAAACTGTCCGGGCAGGAATACGTGGACGAATACGCCGCCGTGGTGAAGCTCCGGCTCGCCGGCAAGCATGGAGAACCCGTGGCCGTTGCCGAGCCTCTTGCCATCCCCGTGGCGTCCGAAGGCAGGTTTGTCCAGGACCCCGGGTCCGGCAGTCCGGCCGCCACGCGCTCCGGTGCCGGGGACGGCGCCGTGGAGGACGACGCCGGCACGTCAGCGGCGGGCTAGCGGAACCTTCGGCAGGACGCGCCACGGTTGTGACGGCGACAGCGGGCAGCGTGACGGCCCTGTGCCCGGCGGTGCCGCCCTGCCGTTAGTCTTAGAGGGTGACTGAGCTATCTGCAAAACCCGCCTTTTCGCTGTCCAGCACCGCCCAGAGCGGAGCCGCCAACTATCCCGGACTGGACCACTGGCGGGACCTTCCCATCTCCCAGCAGCCCAGCTGGCAGGACCGGGATGTTTTCGAGGCGTCGGTAAAGGAACTGTCCGCCCTCCCGCCGCTGGTGTTCGCCGGCGAAGTGGACGTGCTGCGTGAGCGCCTGGCTGCTGCTGCCCAGGGCAAGGCGTTCCTGCTGCAGGGCGGTGACTGCGCTGAAACCTTCGAGGCCGCCACGGCTGACAAGATCAGCGCCCGGGTCAAGACCATCCTCCAGATGGCGGTGGTGCTCACCTACGGCGCAGCGATGCCCGTCATCAAGATGGGCCGGATGGCGGGCCAGTTCGCCAAGCCCCGCTCCTCCAATGACGAAACCCGTAACGGGGTTACCCTGCCCGCCTACCGAGGCGACATCGTCAACGGCTACGACTTCACCCCCGAGTCACGCGGGCACGACGCATCCAGGATGCTGCGCGCCTACCACACCTCCGCCTCCACACTGAACCTGATCCGGGCCTTCACGCAGGGTGGTTTTGCGGATCTGCGTTCCGTGCACCAGTGGAACAAGGGCTTCACCGAAAATCCTGCCCACGCCCGCTACGAGTCGCTGGCGCGGGACATCGACCGGGCCATCAAGTTCATGGCGTCCTGCGGCGCCGATTTCGAAGCACTCAAGCGGGTGGAGTTCTTCGCAAGCCACGAGGCCCTGCTGCTCGATTACGAACGCGCGCTGACCCGCATCGACTCCCGCACCGGCTTCCCCTACGACACCTCAGCGCACTTCCTCTGGATCGGGGAGCGCACCCGCGAGCTGGACCACGCCCACGTTGATTTCCTGTCACGGGTGCGCAACCCCATCGGCGTCAAGCTCGGGCCGTCCACCACCGGTGATGACGCCCTCCGCCTCATCGACAAGCTGGACCCGGAGCGCGAACCCGGCCGGCTTACCTTCATCACCCGCATGGGTGCCGGAAACATCCGCGAAAAGCTGCCGGCCGTCGTCGAAAAGGTCACCGCTTCCGGCGCCCAGGTCCTCTGGGTCACGGACCCCATGCACGGCAACACCGTCACGTCGCCCAACGGTTACAAGACGCGCAATTTCGACGACGTCATTGACGAGGTGCGCGGCTTCTTCGAGGTGCACCACGGGCTGGGGACCGTGCCGGGCGGCCTGCACGTCGAGATGACCGGTGACGACGTCGCCGAGTGCCTGGGCGGCGCGGACCCGATCGACCAGGAGGCCTTCCTGGACCGCTACGAGTCGGTCTGCGATCCCCGCCTGAACCACATGCAGTCGCTTGAGATGGCGTTCCTGGTGGCCGGCGCCCTCGCCAAGCACTAGGACCTGAGCAACCACCAGGAATAGGGTGGGCCGGCGGCGCCGGCCCACCCTCTTCGCGTTAAGCGGGTTACACCACCGTGATGGTGATGACGGAGCCTTCCGGAACTTCTTTGTTCACCGGTGACTGGTCCCGGACCGTGCCGAAGAAGCCGCCCAGGATGTTGTTCACGCGGACCTCGAAGCCCAGGGCTTCCAGTGCCTTGCGGGCGTCGGCTGCCTGCTTGCCGATGTAGCTTGGCACCGCCACCATCTTGGGGCCCTTGGAAATGGTCAGGGTGACAGTGCCGCCACGGGTCAGGGTTCCGTTGGCAGGGGACTGGCTAACGACGGCCCCCGCCGGGATCTTGCGGTCGAATACTTTGTCCGGGGCGACTTCTGCCGTAAGCCCTGCTGCCTTGACCGCGGCCACGGCGTCATCCGCGGACTTCCCGACCACAGAGGGGACCGGGATGGGCTGTGGGCCCTTGGAAACGACAATCGCCACGGGCGTGCCGTGCCGGGCAGGGGTGCCGGCAGCAGGTTCCTGCGACAGCACGGTGCCCGCTGCTGCCTTCTCGTCGAACTGTTCCGTGACAGTGCCCAATGCCATCTGGTCGGCGTTAAGGGAGTTCTTTGCCTCTGCCAGTGTTCCACCGGTGAGTTTGGGCAAGGGGAAGAGCTGCGGACCCTTTGAAACCAGCAGGGAGACGGGCTGGAACTTCCGGATTTCCGTCCCGGCAGCGGGATCCGTGCCTACCACCAGTCCTGTGGGCACCTGGTCGTCGAAAACGTCGCTCGTGGTGGACCGGAAGCCCACCCCTCCCAGCAACTGCTGGGCCTGCGCCACCGTCTTGTTGGCCACAGCCGGTATGGCGGCAGCAGCCCCCGGGCCCATTCCGAAGAACCATCCGGCACCCGTGGCCAGGAGTGCAGCGATGATGAGGACCAGGACCCACAGGACACCACGGCGGCGGGGATTTCCTTCATGCAGCGTACGCGCCGGCGTGGCGGCGGCCAGGGCACGAAGCTTCTCGCCTTCCTTGTCCGCCCGGCGCTGGGCCCGTTTGCCCAGCCGCGGCGGCGGGGGAGACCATGCGCTGTCGGCATCGTCGTCGTCGGGCAATGCCAGCCCCGGACGCTGCCGGTAGTCTGCCTGGGCGGCAGGGCCTGCCGCTCCCGGCCGGACCGGTGCCTCCGGCCGCCGTCCGGGCGGGTAGGCAGGCGCGGGCCGGGAAGGAGGCATCAGAGTCGTGGGGTTGTTGCCGCGGGCCAGGACCTCTGTTTGGTGCTGGGAAGCGGCGGCAGTGGCGGCAGGAGGCTGCAGGTCCAGTTCGGCATCAGTGAGGTTGGTCCGGATGTGGCGCAGTTCCTGCAGCAGCGCGCTGCCGTCCACCGGGCGTTTCTCCGGATCATTGGCAGTACACCACTGCACCAGTTCGTCCACTTCCCCGGCGAGCCCAGGCACCAGGGCCGATGGCGGGCCCACCGTTCCGTTGACGTGCTGGTAGGCCACCTGGATGGGCACTTCACCCTCGAACGGCTGCCTGCCGGTCAACATCTCGTACAGCATGATGCCCACGGAATAGACGTCGCTGCGCGCATCCGCCGGCTTCCCAAGCACCAGTTCCGGCGAGATATAGGCAACGGTTCCGATCAGTGCCCCCGTGCTGGTTGAGCTGGTGACGGCACGCGCCAGGCCAAAGTCACCAATCTTAATTCTGCCGTCATCGGCGATCAGGACGTTTTCGGGCTTCACATCACGGTGGATGAAACCCGCGGCGTGTGCTGCACCCAGCCCCTCCACCACGGGATCGACCAGCGCCAGCGCCAGCCGGGGCGGCAGGGCACCCCTGTCCCTGATGACGTCCCTTAGCGTGTGGCCCTTGATGTACTCCATGACGAGGTAGGCGGTGGTGCCGTCGTTGCCCTGGTCCAGGACACCCACCACGTGCGGATGGGACAACCGGGCGGCAGCCTTCGCCTCCCGGCCCAGCCGGTCCAGGAAGTTTTCGTCCGCAGCGAGGTGGGGGTGCAACACCTTCAGCGCCACTTCGCGGTCCAGCCGCTGGTCTACGGCCAGGTAGACAGTGGACATTCCGCCGCGGGCAAGCCTGGAGGTGACTGCATAGCGGTTGTCCACCAGCGTCCCTGCAACTGGGTCTGACACGTGTTCCTGCACCTTACGATCCTAATCCCGCAGCAAAACGGCGTCCGACACGAAAACGGGTCCGAACCGGTAACGGTTCGGACCCGCGCTCAGGAACCGGCCAGTGGCCAGGTTCAGCTGAAGTTCTTCTGGTGTGCCTTGATGGCGGCGAGGTAGGCCTTGGTGTCGTCGTACATGCCGTACTTGCTCACTGAGTACTGGCCCTGGTAGTAACCCGCAATAGCGGTGTCCTGGTCCTTGCTGGTTGCCAGCAGCTGCCGGATGATGGCGACGCCGGCCGTGGCGTTGTCGTACGGGTCCAGGAGGTTCAGCTTCCGTCCCACCAGGTCCGACGCCCACTGCCCGGAACTCGGGATGACCTGCATGGTGCCGATGGCGTTGGCCGGTGACACGGCACGCTGGTTGAAACCCGACTCCTGGAAGGCGAAGGCAAGGGCCAGGGAAGGATCCACCCCCATCCGGCGTGCGGTGTCCGTCACGATGTTCTTCATTTCCTCCCGGGAGGGAACGGGCGAGGCATTCAGCAGTGCCTTGTTTTCATTCGCCGAGCTGACCACGGCGGCCGGGTAGCTGAAACCCAGGAAGGAGCTCGGGACCAGGGGAGCGGCGGGAGCCTGCGGCGCGGCAGGAGCCGGCTGGGCGGACGCGCCCGGAATCACCAGCTTGCTGCCGGGGTAGATGATGCTGGTCATGCCCAGCTTGTTCGCGGAGAGCAGGTCCGCGAGCTTCACGCCGTTCCGGGAAGCAATCGCCGAGAGCGTGTCGCCGGCTTTGATCGTGTAGGAACCCGTTGCCGGTGCTGAGGTGGCTGCGAGCGGCGCCGGCGCGGCGGGGGCGGGGGCTGCGGGGGCAGGGGCAGGGTCGCCGCCCCCCACCTTGATCTTCTGCCCCGGGTAGATGATGGAGCGCATGGAGAGGTTGTTCCAGGCGAAGACGTCGGACAGGGCCACGTTGTGCTTTGCAGCGATGGCACCCAGGGTGTCGCCCGGTTTCACCGTGTAGGTTGCCCCGCCTGCTGGGGAAGGAGCTGCCGGGGCAGCCGCCGGGGCAGGAGCGGGCGCAGGGGCAGCCGGGGCCGAGCCGGACAGCTTGAGTTTCTGGCCGGGGTAAATGATGGTGTTCGCCTGGAGGTTGTTCAGCTTAAGGATTTCCCCGGTTTCGAGGCCGAAGCGGCCGGCGATGGCGCTGACCGTGTCGCCGCGGACAATCGTGTACTCCGCGGGAGCCGCCGGCTGCGCGGGCTGGAAGGCCGCCGGAATGGTGGTGGAGACAACAGCAGCGGGGATCACTGCTCCCGCCGCCTTTGCTGCAGCCTGGGCCTTCATTGCTGCTGCAAGGCTGCTGGGGATGTTCCGGGCCGGCTGCTGTGCGGCGGCAGGCTGGGCAAGGGCCAATGATGACAATACGACCGCTGGCAGTGCCGCAGTGGTGGCGGCAATCATGGGCAGACTCGGCTTGGGGGGCTGCTTGGGCGAGCGGGACGTCGTCATCGGAAGGAATCCTCTTCTCAACTGCGGGGTGCGGACGCGGGCGGGGATGCCGCTGTCAATCTTGATACTACTGTGACTTAAGTTATTACTGTTACAAGTGTGATGAATGTGAATCTCTCACAAATTTCGGATTAGCACAAGAATTTTCGGATTCCGCGTAAGGCCGTCTTTATGGGAGTGTCCGCAGGCCAGGGGCGGAATGAATTGCCCCGACTAGGCGCGGGGGTGCGCCGCGTGGCAACCTTGATCCGTGAATAATGTAGAAAACCTGGTGGGCGAGTGGTTGCCGCTGCCCGACGTAGCCCGTTTATTGGATGTTTCCGTCACCAAGGTCCACAGCCTGATCGATGAACACGCCCTCGCGGCATTGCGCGTTGGGGAACGGAAGATCCGGTCGGTTCCCGCGGAATTCATCCAGGACGGCCAGGTAGTGGACAGCCTCAAGGGGACCATCGTGGTGCTGGCAGATGCCGGCTATTCGGACGAAGACCTTATCGTGTGGCTTTTTACCGCCGACGAGTCACTGCGCGGCCGCCCTATTGATGCCCTCCGGGAAGGCCGCAAGACCGAAATCCGGCGCAGGGCCCAGACCTTGGCCTGGTAACCGCCGGTTTCAGGAGGCTCGGCTGACGGTCGCTTCAGCCAGCCTCCGCAGGGCATTCTTGGGCAACTCTTCCAATTCAAGCCCGTCAAGGGCATCAAATGCTGCCGAGCCGAATTCATTAATAAGGACTTCGGTGGCCTGCAGAGCCCCGGAATCCTCGATAATCCGGCGGATTTCGACGATGTCGGATTCGGACAGGTCCGGCCTGCCGAGGCTGGCATCAATGAAGGCGGACTCTTCCGGCGAAGCCTGGTCCAGCGCCAGGGCCACCAGAACGGTCCGCTTCCCTTCACGCAAATCGTCGCCGGCCGGCTTGCCTGTGGTGAGCGGATCCCCGAACACGCCCAGGACGTCGTCGCGGAGCTGGAACGCTTCGCCGAGCGGCAGGGCGAACGAGGAGTAGCCGCGGAGCAGGTCATTGGACGCGCCGGCCAGGGCTCCGCCCAACGCCAGTGGGTGCTCTGTGGAGTACTTGGCGCTCTTGAACCTGATGATGGACTGTGCCCTGCCAACGGCCCCCGCGCGGTCCCGGACCGGACCGGCCACTTCTTCCAGGATGTCCAGGTACTGTCCGGCCATGACCTCGGCGCGCATCAGGTTAAAGATCAGCCTGGCCCTGCTTCCGGATGCCGCCCGCTCGCCGATATCGGTGAACGCCTCCTCGCTGAAGGACAGGCAAAGGTCCCCCGCCAGGATGGCGGCCGCCTGGCCAAACCGTTCGCTGTCCAGTGCCCAGCCCTGTGAAGTATGCAGCTGGCTGAAGCGGCGGTGGACGCTGGGGCCGCCCCGCCGGGTGTCCGAACGGTCGATGATGTCGTCGTGGATCAGGGCGGCGGCCTGGAACAGCTCAAGCGCCGCACCGGCCGTGACCACCTGGCTGGCCCCGGCCTCCCCGCCGGCACCCCGCCAACCCCAGTAGCACATCAGGGCACGCAGTCGTTTGCCGCCCGTCACCAAGTTCGAAATTGATCCCATGATGGGCTCAATATCCGGGGAAATGCCGGACATGACCGACTGGCGTGCTGTGAGGAAGCTGGTCAGCTCGCCGGCAACCCCGGCCACGAAATCAGCCTGTTCATTCCGCAACTGCTCTGCGGCGGTCACTTGGCGGACTCAACTGCCACGTTGGCACCGATGGTGAAAGTGGAAACACCCGCGGCCTCGACCACGGAGAGGTTGACGGTCTCGTTGTCACCGCGGACGAAATCCCTGGAAGCCACTGCGCCCACGTTATCCCCGGGGACGGCTTTGAAGCCCTGGCCTTCCAGAGTCTTTGAATAGAAGTCCATGACGGCGGCCGTGGGGGCCTTGACGCTCCCCACCATTGCGGCTGTTGCAGGCGCTTTAGTCTTGTCAAAGCTGCTGGATACCACGGCCGCCCCCGGCATCAGGGGCAGGAGTTGCTGGGGAAATCCCTCCACCACGGCTCCAACTGTTGCTGAGGTGTTGGGCGACGCCGAGGGGCTGGGGGAGGCGGTCAGCGTGGATTGGGTGGCGGCAACGGAAGTGGAGGGGGCCGGCTCTGCCTGTCCGGATTGGGCGGGGCTGCATGCCGCCAGAGAAAGTGCCCCAATGGCGGCAAGTGCGGCCAGGCCAGCTGGCTTGTAGTTTCCAATAGCCGTCACAGAGACTTTCCTCCTGGTGTTGTTGGCGGGAACCAGCCTCCAGTTTAGCCAGCCTGCACTCCAGTCCTGACAAACCAGGGAGTCCGGGCGAACCGATAGGATTGGATCCGTGGTGCCTGCAGGTATGAACCAGCCATCCGCCGTGCGCCCTCCGGGCCGCAGGCCCACGTGCATCATGCATGTGGACATGGATGCTTTCTTTGTTTCGGTGGAGCTCCGGACGCGCCCGGAACTCCGCGGCAAGCCGGTTATTGTCGGCTTCCCGGGGGAACGGTCGGTGGTCCTCTCAGGATCCTACGAGGCCCGCGCCTTCGGTGTTAAGTCCGCTATGCCCATGGCTGTGGCAATGCGGATGTGTCCGCAGGCGGTGGTCATTGAACCCCGCCACAAGCTGTACTACGAGGTGTCTGGGCAACTGATGGCCATCTTCGAATCCATCACCGGACTCGTCGAGCCGCTCAGTGTTGACGAGGCCTTCCTGGACGTCACGGGAGCACTGCGGCGGCTTGGGCCGCCCAGGGGAATCGGTGAGCTCATCCGCCGGCGGGTGTCAGCTGAACTGGGCATCACTGCATCGGTGGGGATCGCGGAAACCAAGTTCGTGGCGAAGATCGCCTCGACACGGTGCAAGCCCGACGGCCTGCTGCTCATCGGCCCGGAGCAAACCGTGCCCTATCTTCACAGCCTCCCGGTAGGTGCCCTCTGGGGCGTCGGCGCCAAGACCGGAGAGGTGCTCGCGAACATGGGGATCCGGACTGTGGCGGATGTGGCGGCGACCCCCGTGTCCTCCTTGAAGAAGGTCCTTGGCGCCACCGGCGAACACGTACACCGGCTTGCCTGGGGAATCGATCCCCGTCCCGTTACCCCGGTGCGCCTGGAAAAGAGTATTGGTGCCGAAGAGACCTTTGCCGTGGACACCACCGATGATGCGCTCCTTCGCCGGGAACTGCTGCGGCTGTCCCACCGTACCGCCACCCGCCTCCGGAGCTCCGGAATGGTGGCCCGGACGGTAGCGCTGAAGCTGCGCTTCGCCGACTTTTCCACCATCACGCGCAGCAGGACGGTCCAGACGCCGGTGGACAGCGCCCAGCTGATCTACGCGGTGGCGCTCCAGCTCCTGGAGTCGCTGGGGGCACGGGCCATGGCTGTGCGGCTGGTGGGGGTCAGGGCTGAGCAGTTGGAGGAGGCGGCCCGCACTTCGCTCCAGCTAAGCATCGACCGCCGGGAAGAGAACTGGCGGGCAGCTGAACAGGCACTGGACCAGGTGGCGCGCAAATTCGGCAACAAGTCCGTCCTGCCCGCCCGCCTGATGGAGCAGGAAAGCCGGCCGGGAGACGGTTCCGGGCGGCCCGCCTAAGGGGCCCGGCAAAGTCATTGCCGTCTTTCAGATCAGGCCTCAACAATCTATCCTTATAAATACATAGTTTTCGAGTGAATGGACTTACTGCCGGACCCTCTTGGACATGCTCCCGCTCCCGCGAACGCATGCTGCATTCCTGTTCTGGCCACTGTCGGCGAGGCGGGAACTTTCCAGCAACAGCAGGCGTTTGAACGGAGTAGAAGTAGTGGCTGGGATCAGCCCGGACGTTGGCCTACAAAAGGAGGTCGTGATGCCGCTGTCGGAGCACGAACAGAAGCTGCTTGAGCAGCTTGAAAAGCAGCTTCACGAGGACGACCCGAAGTTCGCGAACTCAATGGGTTCGGACCCGGGACGTTCCTGGTCCACGAGGCACGTGGTTATTGGGGTCCTCTGCGCACTTGCCGGCGTATTCCTGTTGCTGGTCGGTGTCACGCTCCAGAACATATTTGTCGGCGTACTGGGCTTCGTGGTGATGGGCGGGGGAGTCTACTTCGCCACCATGCGCAGTTCCCGCGGGACGGCCGGGGCCAAGGCCGGAGGGGGCAAACCCGGCAAGCAACGGAGTTCGTTCATGAGCAACCTTGAAGAGCGCTGGGACGAGCGCCGGAGGGGCGAGCCGTAAAGAGCATGTACCCCCGGGTGCCAGGCTCCTCCATTTCGCTCCCCTGACGCAGGGGGACTGCACGAAAAGACCCGCTTCGGCGGGTCTTTTCGTGTTTAAGGGCAATTCCCCGCCCATGCCGTCGTCGTGGCGCATCAATGGCACGGGATGCGCCCCCCGGAAGCGAAAAGTCCTCCACTTTCCACCACTGTCCTGAATCCGCGCCATTTCAGGGGTCTTTTCCCACGAAACACCCGGCACAGGGAGCGTTCCGCGTTGACTGTGGTGGAAAGTGGAGTAATGTGGAGGACATAAGAGGGTGGTTGCAACATAGGGGATGTGCAGTTCCTGACGGCGGACAGGCGGTGGGCCAGTGTTTCTGGGCACTCACTCGCCGCGTCTGGATGAAAAGGGACGGATCATTCTCCCCGCCAAGTTCCGCGAGGAGCTTGCCAGCGGCCTGGTGCTCACAAGGGGCCAGGAACGTTGCATCTACGTCTTCAGCGAGAAGGAATTTGCGCGGGTCCACGAGCAGATGCGGGAGGCACCAATCTCCTCCAAGCAGGCGCGTGACTATATCCGCGTATTTCTCTCTGGAGCCTCGGACGAGGTACCTGACAAGCAGGGGCGCGTGACCATTCCACCGGCGCTCCGGGAGTATGCAGGACTCGGAAGGGAACTTGCCGTCATCGGCGCCGGTACCCGCGCCGAGATCTGGGACGCCCAGGCTTGGAATGAATACCTTGCGGAGAAGGAAACAGCCTTTTCCGAAACTGACGATCCCATTCCGGGCATTCTCTGAATTCCGGAGCGGGGCAGCAGGAGGTTTCTTGGATGAGATCTCCAGCCGGCCCATCGGCTGCCAACCTGGCTCACCTTCCCCGGAGCCAGGCGGGCGGAACGGTAGGCGCGGATGGGGATCTGGTCCAAGGAGCAGCAGGTGACAACGACGGCGGGAAAGGACCAGGCGTGACCGATCAACCCAAGCCCACGTCCGAACGCCATGTGCCGGTCCTTCGCGACCGGTGCATCAATTTGTTGGCACCGGGGTTCGAAGCAGCAAGGCTGCGCGGCGAGACCCCCATTGCCGTGGATACAACCCTGGGCATGGGCGGCCACTCCGAGGCAATGCTCCAGCGCTTCCCCGATCTCCACCTCATCGGTATTGACCGTGATGAAGAAGCACTGGCACTGGCGGGGGAGCGGCTCGCTCCGTTCGCCGCCCGGACTGATCTGGTCCACGCCGTGTACGACGAAATACAGGACGTCCTGGAAGACCTCGGCGTACCTGAAGTCCACGGAATCCTGATGGACCTGGGCGTTTCCTCACTGCAGCTGGATGAGCGTGGGCGCGGTTTTGCCTACTCCTTTGATGCGCCGCTGGACATGCGCATGGATACCAGCCGGGGCCAGACGGCGGCCGATGTGGTCAATACCTACAGCGAAGAGGACCTGGTCCGGATCATCCGCAAATGGGGCGAGGAAAAGTTCGCCGGCCGGATCGCCAACCGGATCGTCGCGGCACGTGCCGTCAAGCCATTTACCACCACCGGCGAACTGGTGGAGCAGATCCGGTCCGTGGTTCCCGCGTCCGCAGCGAAGTCCGGTGGACATCCTGCCAAGCGGACCTTCCAGGCCCTGAGGATCGAGGTCAACGAGGAACTCGACGTCCTGGAACGCGCCGTTCCCGCCGCCGTCGCTTCCCTGGCCCTCGGCGGCCGCATCGTGGTCATGTCCTACCACTCGCTGGAAGACAAGATCGTCAAAGGCGTTTTCCAGGCCCGCTCCAAGTCTTCTGCTCCGCTTGGCTTCCCCGTTGAGCTGGAAGAGCACAAACCCGAACTCAAGACCCTGACCAAAGGCACCGAGGTGCCCACCGCCGTCGAAATCGCCGAAAATCCGCGCGCTGCCTCCGCCAGGCTTCGCGCGGCAGAACGTATCAGAGCCAGGAGAGCTGCATGAGCACCGCCGCCGTCAAGAACTTTCCCGTTGTCTCCGGCAGTTCGGCGTCCGACATCAGGCGTGAGGCTGAACAGGCCGGGGGCCGGAAGAGCCGTACCCCGCTTTCCGTGGTCCGCACGGCGCCGCGAAAGCGCCGCGCGCCGTTCGTGGTCCTGTGCTTCGCCATGCTCGCCGTAGCGTTGGTGGCGGTGCTGGTCCTGAACATCTCGGTGTCCACGGCGCAGTACCAGTTGGTGGAGCTGCGTGCCAGGCAGAGCACGCTGACCAAGACGAACCAGGACCTCACCCAGCAGGTGCAGAGCTTTGAGGCACCGCAGAACCTGGCGGCCAAGGCCACCGAACTGGGAATGGTGGCGTCCACCGTCAAGGGCCAGATTGACCTGTCCACGTTGTCAGTGACCGGGAAAGCTACCCCGGCGGTCAAGGGCGCAGCCTCAGGAGCCGTGATTCCGTCGCCGGCAGTGGCAGGCCAGCTTATTGTGCCGCCCGCGTCCCAGAGTGCAGATTCAAAGGATGCGAAGTCCAAGGATGCACAGTCCAAGGATCCACAGTCCAAGGATGCGAAGTCCAAGGATGCTGCCGCGGATAAGGCAGCGGCGCCGGATGCCGGCAAGGCTCCTGCCGCCGCTCCCTCTGCCGACGCTGCCCAGGCGGCTGCCGCCCAGGCCGCCGCCGCAGCGGCTCCCGCCCCCGAACTTCACGGCGGTTCCGTCCCGGCGCCCCAGCAGAAGGTCCCCGGACAGTAAGCCAGCAGGCAGGACAGGCAGCAGCGTCGAGCAGCAAGGAATATTACGGTGGCGGAGACGACCGGCAAGGCAGGAAAAAGCAAGGCACCGAACGCCACCAAGCGCTTGCGCCTGGGACTGGGCGTCATGCTCACGCTCCTGCTGGTGGTGGGCGGGAAGCTCTTCCTGGTCCAGGGGCTCGACGTCGGCGGCATGGCCGAGGCGGCACTGAACAGCCGGATGACCTCGGCGATCCTTCCGGCCGAGCGGGGCAGCATCCTCGATTCACGCGGCACCGTCCTGGCCAACAGTGTGATCCGCTACAACATCGTGGTTGACCAGCGGGTCAATACGAAGACCGACGCCTATAAGCGGCTCGAGCCACAGGCCGACGGCCATGACAAGCTGGTGGATGTCAGCCGCGACCAGGCAATTTCCGAACTTGCCGCCGCGCTGGGCATGGACACGAATGCCGTCCGTGACGCGGTGACCGGGGAACAGCCGTATTACATTGTGGCCAAGGACGTGAAGCCCGACGTCGAGGACCGCATCTCCAAGCTCCAGGTTCCCGGCATCGTTGCCGAGGGCGTCAGTAAGCGCGTCTACCCGAACGGTGCCGTGGCAGGCGGTGTTGTGGGCTTCCTCCAGGACGGCACCACCGGGCAGGCCGGCATTGAGCAGACGCAGGACGACCAGCTCAAGGGCAAGGACGGCAAGCGACTGTTCGAGATCGGCGCCGACGGGCTCCGCATCCCGGTGGGCCTGGACGAGCTGACCCCGCCGCAGAACGGCAAGGACGTCAAGCTCACGCTCAACTCGGATCTTCAGTATTTTGCCCAGCAGGCGGTCCAGAGCCAGACTGACAAACTCAGCGCCGAATGGGGCGTCATCATCGTGATGGACGCCAAGACCGGGAACCTGCTTGCCCTGGCCGACACCAACTCCCCGGACCCCAACAACCCCGGCCTCGTGGCAGCCAAGGACCGTGGCGTCCGGTCCGTGACTGCGGCCTATGAGCCCGGCTCGGTGGAGAAGATGATGACGGCGGCGGCCGTGATCGATGAGGGACTTGCCAGCCCCCTGGACCACTTCACCATTCCGCCCACCTACACCGTGGACGGCCAGACCTTCAGCGACGCTTTTGCCCACGGCACGGAGGAACGGACGCTGGCGGGCATCATCGGCTACTCCATGAACACCGGAACGGTCATGGCAGGGCAGCGGCTCAGCAAGGAGCAGCGGTACGACTGGCTGAAGAAGTTCGGCATCGGCGAAGCTCCTGACATCGGACTCCCCGCCACGGCAGGCGGCATCCTCACGCCCCCGGACCAGTGGGACGGGCGCCAGCAGTACACCGTCCTGTTCGGGCAGGGCGTTTCCCAGTCCACGCTGCAGACGGTCCGTGCCTACCAGAGCATCGCCAACAACGGTGTCATGCTGCAGCCGCGGCTGATCGATTCGTACATTTCCCCTGACGGTACCGAGGAGAAAGTACCGGCCCAGCCGTCGCGGCAGATTGTCTCCGAAAGCACGGCCCAGCAGGTCCAGGACATCCTGGAAAGCGCCGTCACCGAAGGCGAAATCAAGGACGCCGGGATCGACGGGTACCGCGTGGGAGCCAAGACCGGTACATCCGAATCACCCTGCGACGACGGCAAGTCCGGCTACTGCGGGTACACCGCCTCCATTGTGGGAATGGCGCCGATGGATGATCCGCGGTTTATTGTGGAGGTGGTCCTCCAGCGGCCGAAGGGCAGCATCTACGGCATCACCAACGGGCCGGTGTTCCGGTCCGTCATGAGCCAGGCGCTGCGGACCTACAACGTCCAGCCTTCGACCGGCCAGCCGGCCAGAATGCCGCAGTACGCCAAGTAGCCGCTGCACCCCGCCGGAAATACCAGCAGCATCCAGCGCCTCACAGTGCCCGGCGCGAACCATGCCGGGCACGCACTAGCACCATCGGAGATCCCCTGTGTCAGAGTTCACCACGCCCGGCAGCGATACTGTCCCGGACGAAAATCCGGGCCGCTTCCGGCCCGCAGCCGTGGCGGCGGTCCCGCTGGCCGCCGTCGGGCAGGCCGTGGGCGTATCCGTACCCGCTCCAGCCGCCGACGTGGAAATCACTGGCATCTCGATCAATTCACGCACCGTCGAGCCCGGCGACCTGTACGTGGCCCTGCCCGGGGCCAGCAGGCACGGCGCCGACTTCGCCACGGACGCCATCGGGGCCGGCGCCGCGGCCGTCCTCACGGACGATGCCGGTGCGCACCTGCTGGCCCTCTCCGCGGACACGCCGGTGCCCGTGCTCGTCGTCGACAAGCCACGCAATGAGGTGGGACCCCTCTCCGCCATGATTTACCGGAGCCAGTCCGCCGACGGCCGTCCGCTGCAGCTTTTCGGCGTCACCGGGACCAACGGGAAGACCACCACCACCTACTTCATCACCTCGCTTCTGCGCGCGCTGGGGCGGCAGTCCGGCCTGATCGGCACCATCGAGATCCTGGCCGGAGGGGAGCCCATCCCCAGCCTCCTCACCACGCCGGAATCGCCTGAGGTCCACGGACTCCTCGCACTCATGCACGAGCGCGGGCTGGACGCCGCGGCCATGGAGGTGTCCTCCCATGCGATCTCGTACCAGCGGGTGGACGGCCTGGTCTTCGACGTCGCAGGGTTCACCAACCTCACCCAGGACCACCTGGACCTGCACCACACGATGGACGGGTACTTCGCCACCAAAGCAGAGCTCTTCACACCGGGCCGCGCCCGCAGGGCCGTGGTCACGGTCGACGACGAGTGGGGCCGGCGCCTGGCCGGCAACAGCGAGGTGCCCATCACCACGCTCAGCACAAGCGGCCGGACGACGGCGGACTGGACAGTCAGCGCTGCCTCGCCACGCGGCCTCGGCACCGACTTCACCCTGACAGGGCCCTCCGGTGCCGTCCTGAACGTCCACACCGGGCTGCCCGGCAGCTTCAACGTTGCCAACGCCGCCCTGGCCGCGCTCATGGTTCTCACGTCCGGGGTTGACGCCGCCGAACTGCAAGCCGCCCTGGACCGCGCCGATCCGTTCAGCACGGCCGTGCCCGGGCGCATGCAGCTGGTCGCCGGGCAGCCGGCCGCCGTGGTGGATTTCGCCCACAACACCGACGCCCTGGCACGGGCCCTGGAAGCAGTCCGCTCACCGGAACCGGACTCCCGCCTGATCGTTGTCTTCGGTGCCACCGGACAGCGTGACCAGGGCAAGCGCCCGGCCATGGGAGCCATTGCCGCCCGACTTGCCGACACCGTGATCATCACCGATGACGATCCGCACGACGAGGACGCAGCAGCGATCCGGGCCGACGTGCTGGCCGGCGCGCGGGAAGCCGTGGAGAAAGAGTCCCTGCACGCCGACCTGGTGGAGATCTTCCCGCGGGATGAGGCCATCCGGCACGCCGTGGGCCTGGCACGGCCGCAGGACACCATCCTGGTGGCCGGCCGCGGCCATGAGGTCTGGCAGGAAGTGAAAGGCGTGAACCTCGCCCTGGACGACAGGGTGGAACTGCGCAACGCCTTGACAGCCAGGGGATTCAACGTTCTCCATGACGACCGGATAGAGTCCTAGACCGAGATGATTGCATTTACTGCGGCGGAAATCGCCGAAATCACCAGCGGGCGCCTGGACGCCGATCCCGGAATTACGCCCCTCTCGGTGGTGACGGATTCACGCGAAGCCACGCCCGGTTCGCTTTACGTCGCAAAGCCGGGCGAGCACGCCGACGGCCACGACTTCATGGAAGCCGCTTTTGCCGCCGGAGCTGTCCTGGCCCTTGTCGAGCGCCCGGTCGAAGCCCCGGAAGGTACCGCCTACCCGTCCATCGTGGTTGCGGACGCCGTCCTTGCGATGGGCGCCCTGGCCGCCGAAGCGGTCCGCCGCATCCGTGCCGCCCGTGCAGCAGCGGGGGAGCAGCTGACCGTCGTGGGCATCACCGGTTCAGCCGGCAAAACCACCACCAAGGACCTGCTGGCCGGGATCCTTGCCACGCAAGGCAACACCATCGCGCCCCAGGGCTCCTACAACGGTGAGGTTGGCGTGCCGCTGACCGTCTTCCGGGCCGACGCCGACACCCGCTACCTGGTCATCGAGATGGGGGCCACAGGGATCGGCCACATCCGCTACCTCGCGGAGATGGTCAAGCCCGACATCGGAGTGGTCCTGGCAGTGGGCACCGCACACGCCGGAGAGTTCGGCGGGGTGGAGAACATTGCGCTGGCCAAGGGCGAGATGGTTGAAGGCCTTTCCGCCGCCGGCACCGCCATCATCAATCTCGACGACGAACGCGTCGCCGCCATGCGCAGCCGTACCTCGGCCAAGGTCCTCGGTTTTTCCGCCGACGGACGCCAGGACGCACAGGTCCGGGCGCTGAATGCTGATACCAATGCGGGGGGCAGCCCCGAATTCGACCTCCAGCTGCCCAACGGCGATGCACCCCTCCATGTGAGCAGCCGGCTGATCGGAGCGCACCACATGGGAAACCTGCTGGCAGCCGCGGCAGCCGCATGGGCCGCCGGAGTGACGGGAGACCACATTGCTGCCTCGCTGAGCAGCCAGGCAGCCGCCAGCCGCTGGCGCATGGAACGCACGGAGCGGCCGGACGGCGTCACCATCATCAACGATGCCTACAACGCCAACCCCGAATCCATGCGTGCCGCTCTCCGGACGCTGGCAGACCTCGGCCGCGGCCGCCGCACCTGGGCGGTCCTGGGAGCCATGCTGGAACTGGGCGATGACTCCATCCGCGAGCACACCGCCGTGGGCACCCAGGTGGTGCGCCTCAACATCTCGCGGCTGCTGGTGGTGGGCCGGGAAGCGCGCGCCCTCTACGTCTCCGCGGTACAGGAAGGGTCCTGGGGCGACGAATGCCTGTTCGCCGAAACCGTGGATGAGGCCCACGACATCCTCGACGCCGAGCTCCAGCCGGGCGACCTGGTGCTGTTCAAGTCCTCCAACAGCGTGGGGCTGCGCCATTTGGGCGATCGGATAGCATTACCCCCAACCCCGACCCCTGCCGACGAAAGGAGCACTCTGCTGTGATTGCTCTGCTGATCGGCGCAGGCCTGGCCCTGCTGTTCGCCCTGGTGGGCACGCCCCTCTTCATCCGGCTCCTGGTGCACCGCGGCTATGGCCAGTTCATCCGTGACGACGGCCCCACATCCCACCACACCAAGCGTGGAACGCCCACCATGGGCGGAACGGTGGTCGTGGCCGCCGTCCTGCTGAGCTACGGACTCACGCACCTCATCATGCTGATGATGAACCCTGATTCACCCGGGCCTTCCGCCTCGGCACTCATCCTGCTGTTCCTTATGGTCGGCATGGGCCTGGTGGGCTTCCTGGACGACTTCATCAAAATCTCGCGCCAGCGGAGCCTGGGCCTTAACGCCAAGGCGAAGCTCATCCTCCAGGCGGCTGTGGGCATCATCTTCGCCGTCCTGGCGTTGAACTTCCCCAACAGTGCTGGCCTGACACCGGCGTCGACGAAGATCTCCCTGGTCCGTGACCTGCCGTGGCTCGACCTCGCCTTTGGTGGCACCGTCCTCGGCGCCATCCTCTTTGTTATTTGGTCCAATCTGATCGTCACCGCCGCCACCAATGGCGTCAACCTCACTGACGGCCTGGACGGCCTCGCCGCCGGCGCATCCATCATGGTATTCGGCGCATATACCCTCATGGGCATATGGCAGAACAACCAGGCCTGCGGCTCACCCAGGGAAGCCGGCAGCGGCTGCTACCTGGTCCGGGATCCGCTGGACCTGGCGCTGCTCGCGGCGATCCTGAGCGCCGCACTGGTGGGCTTCCTCTGGTGGAACACCTCGCCGGCCAAGATCTTCATGGGCGACACCGGGTCCTTGGCCATTGGCGGTGCGGTGGCTGGTTTCGCGATCCTCTCCCGGACCGAGCTTCTGCTGGGCATTGTGGGCGGACTCTTCGTGCTGATCACCCTGTCCGTCATCATCCAGGTGGGCTACTTCAAGGCCACCGGCGGAAAGCGCGTCTTCAAGATGGCGCCGCTGCAGCACCACTTCGAGTTGAAGGGGTGGGCCGAAGTGACCGTCGTGGTCAGGTTCTGGATCCTGGGCGGACTCTTCGTCGCCGCCGGCCTTGGTATCTTCTACGCTGAATGGGTTGTACTGCTGTGACCGTTTCCCCCCGCCTGGCAAACCTTGTCTCCTGGGAATCCGACTGGGCCGGCCTGCGCGTGGTCGTCACCGGCATCGGTGTATCCGGCTTCGCCGCCGCAGACACCCTGATTGAACTCGGTGCACGCGTGGTGGTGGTGGATGCCGCCACCAGCGAAGCAGCGCATGCACATGCAGACACCCTCAAGATCGTGGGCGCCGCCGAGGTGCTGCTGGGACCGGACGCCGTCACCCACATACCGCGAGTCGATGGCGAACTTCCGGAACTGATCGTGACGTCGCCCGGTTGGCGCCCGGACCAGGCCCTCCTGGCTGCCGCGGCCAGGGCACACATTCCGGTCTGGGGCGACGTCGAACTCGCCTGGCGGGTGCGGACCCGGGAAGGCCGGAAGACAGCCGACTGGCTGGCCATCACAGGCACCAACGGCAAGACCACAACGGTTGGACTCACCGAATCGATGCTGCGTGCCGCCGGACTCAAAGCGGTCGCGGTCGGAAATGTCGGAACCCCCATCCTGGATGCCCTGCGCGACCCGGTGGAGTACGACGTCTTCGCCGTTGAGCTTTCCAGCTTCCAGCTGCACTGGGCGGAATCCGTGTCGCCGGTGGCCAGCGTCTGCCTCAATGTGGCCGAAGACCACGTGGACTGGCACGGTTCCTACGACTCATATCTCGCCGACAAGGCCAAGGTCTACGAGCGGACCCAAAAGGCCTGCATCTACAACGCGGAGCAGGTGGAAACCGAGCGCATGGTGGAGAACGCGGACGTGGTGGAGGGCTGCCGCGCTGTCGGCTTCACCACGGTCACCCCCGCAGTCAGCATGCTCGGAGTTGTCGAAGGGCTCCTGGTGGACAGGGCGTTCATCGAGGAGCGCAGGAACAGCGCCGCCGAACTTGCCTCGATGGCCGACCTTGGTCCGCTGGCTCCACGGCACATGGTGGCCAACGCCCTCGCCGCCGCCGGCCTGGTGCGCGCCTACGGTGTGGATGCCAAAGCGGTCCGCCAAGGCATTCTGGACTACGTTCCGGGCGACCACCGCATCCAGCCCGTGGCCCGCCTGAACGGCGTCCTCTGGGTCAACGATTCCAAGGCCACCAACCCGCATGCTGCGTCTGCTTCCCTGTCTGCCTTCAGCAACGTGGTCTGGATCGCCGGTGGCCTCTCAAAGGGCGTCAGCTACGACGACCTGGTGAGGGACCATGCGGCGCGGCTCAAGGCCGTGGTACTGATCGGAACAGACACCTCCCCGCTCCGGGAAGCCCTCCAGCGACACGCCCCCGATGTCCCGGTGATCGAGCCGGGGGCAGGCGACACTGAAGAAGTGCAGACTGCTTCGGCGCCCGGTGGCACTCCTGCCGGTTCACCCGGCAACGGAGAACAGGTGATGTCCCGGGCCGTTGCGTCAGCAGCACAGCTTGCCGAATCCGGTGACACCGTGCTGATGGCTCCCGCAGCTGCTTCCATGGATCAGTTCTCTTCCTACGCTCACCGTGGCGGTACTTTCATCGACGCTGTCCGCGAGCTGGTGGAAGGGCAGGCCCAGACCGGCGAGGAGTAACAATGGTCAGCACGCCCACCCGGCCCAAGGGTGGCAAGCCCCAGGGGGTCAAAACCCAAAGTGGCAAGCCCCGCCCCGGCTCCACGGCCACCCGGCGGCCTGCTCCGGCGGGCCTGAAGCTGCGGACCATCTACCGCCGGTTCTGGTCAGCGCTGGAGGGAACGGGCACGTCCCGGAACGGCTCCACGTACTACCTCATCCTCGGCGCCACGCTCGCCTTGACAGCCATCGGAATCATGATGGTCCTGTCCGCCTCCAGCGTTGAATCCATCGCTGCCGGCAAATCCCCCTACGGCGACGCCTTGAAGCAGGGTGTCTTCGCCGCAATCGGCATCTTCACCATGTTCGTGCTCTCGCGGATCAACGTGGTGTGGCTGAAGCGGCTCGCGTGGCCCGCGGTCGGCGCTGCGGTGCTGCTGCTGGGCCTGGTCCAGGTAGTCGGCGACGAAGTCAACGGCAACAAGAACTGGATCGACCTGGGCGGGATCACCTTCCAGCCTTCCGAAGCCGCCAAGCTCGCGCTTGCACTCTGGCTGGCCACGGTGCTCGCCCGGAAGGGCAAACTGCTCAGCCGGTGGCAGCATGTGCTGGTCCCCGCCGTGCCGATGGCAGCCATCGTCATCGTGCTGATCCTGGTGGGCAACGACCTCGGCACGGCCATGATCATCATGATGATCGTGGCAGCGGCGCTCTTCTTCGCAGGTGTTCCGCTCTACCTCTTCGGCATCGCCGGCATCATCGCCGCTGCCGGCACCGCTGTCATGGCCATCACCAGCTCCAACCGCATGTGCCGCATCACCTCATGGTGGACCGGCCAGTCCTGCGCGGACGGCATCGACGCCAACTACCAGGCCACCAACGGCATGTACGGCCTCGCCTCGGGCGGCTGGCTGGGCGTGGGCCTGGGGCAGAGCCGGCAAAAGTACAGCTGGATTCCCGAAGCCCACAACGACTTCATCTTCGCCATCATCGGCGAGGAACTCGGCCTGGTGGGCACCGTCGTCGTCCTGATCCTGTTCGCCATCCTGGGCGCTGCCATCTACCGCGTGGTGGTGGCCCAGGAAGACATGTTCCACCGGGTCCTGGCCGGCACCATCATGGTCTGGCTCCTGGGCCAGGCCACCGTGAACATGTCCGTGGTCACGGGTTTGATGCCCGTCATCGGCGTGCCGCTGCCGTTCATTTCCTACGGCGGTTCGGCGCTGCTGATGTCACTGTGCGCGGTGGGAGTGGTCCTCTCGCTGGCGCGGGAGCAGATGGCCCCGGCCATGCGCCCCAAACGGATGCTGAAGTTCAAGGCCCGGACCGGGCGGGACAAGGTCAAACCAAAGAATTCCAGAAAGCGTGCCTAACTCCAGATGACTCCGACACAACCCTCCATCGTCCTGGCCGGCGGCGGAACAGCGGGCCACATCAGCCCATTGCTCGCCATCGCTGCCGCCCTCAGGAGTGAAGCTCCCGGTGCATCCATCCTGGCGGTTGGAACGCCCTCGGGGATGGAAACCCGGCTGGTTCCCGCCGCCGGACTCCAATTGGACACGATCGACCGCGTGCCTCTTCCGCGCAAGCCTTCCGCGGACCTGCTCCGCCTCCCTGCCAGGCTGGCCGGGGCGGTCCGGCAGGCCGGTGCCATCCTGGACCGGGCGCAGGCCGATGTGCTGGTGGGAGTCGGCGGCTACGTTTGCACACCGATGTACCTGGCGGCACGGAAGCGCCGCATCCCCATGGTCATCCATGAAGCCAACGCCCGTCCCGGGTTGGCCAACCGGGTGGGGGCCTTCCTCAACGGCCGGGTTGCCGTGGCCTTCGAAGGCACCCCGCTGCGCAATGCCGTGCATGTGGGAATGCCCATGAGGAAGGAGATTTCCGGCCTGGACCGGAAGACCGCACGCAGCGCCGCGCGGGAGGCCCTTGGGCTCGATCCCCACCAGCCAACCCTGATCGTGACCGGCGGTTCCTCCGGCGCGCAGAGCATCAACCGGACCATCGCTGCCGCGGTTGGCCGCCTTGCCGATGCCGGAATCCAGACCCTCCACATCACCGGCCGCGGCAAGACAGTCCTGGACCAGGCCGGCCGGCCCCTCGCGGCGGCCGGCTACCGGCAGGTGGAGTACATCGACGGCATGGAGCTTGCTTATGCTGCTGCGGACCTGCTCCTGGCACGGTCGGGAGCGGCCACGGTGTGCGAGGTGGCAGCCGTCGGCGTCCCCGCGGTGCTGGTGCCACTGCCCATCGGTAACGGGGAACAGGCACTGAACGCAGCGGGCCTGGTGGCCGCAGGCGGAGCGCTGCTGGTGGCCGACCGGGACTTCACGGCGGAGTGGGTCGACCGCGAATTGATTCCCCTGATCACCGACAAGGCACGGCTTGCCGCCATGGAAGCCAAGTCCTACCGGCTCGGAGTCCGAAATGCCGACCAGCGCATGGCTGGTCTTGTCCTGGAAGCGGTAACTGCATGAGCCCCGAGAACACTCCCAGCCTGGAATCGCTTGGAAAGGTGCACTTCATCGGCATCGGGGGAGTAGGCATGTCCGCGGTGGCCCGCATCATGGTGGCCCGCGGAGTCCCGGTCAGCGGATCCGACGCCAAGGACCTGCCCGTCATGGCGGACCTTGCCGCGGCAGGTGCTCGCATTGCCGTCGGCTACTCCGCGGGCAACCTGGCGGACGCGCAGACTGTGGTTGCAGGCTCAGCCATCCGGGAGGACAACCCCGAACTGGCGGCGGCACGCGCGGCCGGGCTGCCCGTGCTGCACCGGTCCCAGGCCCTGGCCGCCACCATGGGCGGTGACACAGTGGTGACGGTCGCCGGAACGCATGGCAAGTCCACCACCACGTCGATGGTCACCGTGCTGCTCCGGGCGGCGGGCCTGGATCCGTCCTTTGCCGTCGGCGCCAACATTCCTGCGCTTGGCGTAAACGCCGCGCACGGGACGTCCGGCATCTTCGTTGCCGAGGCTGACGAATCAGACGGGTCCTTCCTGAACTACCGGCCCCGCATCGCCGTCGTCACCAATGTTGAGCCTGACCACCTCGATTACTACGGCACCGCTGAAGCCGTCTACGAGTCCTTCGACCGCTTCACTGCCCTGCTGCCGGCGGACGGCCTCCTGGTGGCCTGCGGTGACGACGCCGGCGCGCTGGCCCTGGCGGAACGGACCAGGGCGCGGGGCAACACGCGGGTGGTCCTGTACGGCACCAGTGACGCGGCAGACATCAGGCTTGACGACGACGGCAGGGGACAGGTTGCCATATCGGCAGACGGTGCCCGGTTCCCTTTGTCGCTGCAGGTGCCCGGACGGCACAACGCCCTTAACGCGGCGGCCGCCTTTGCCGTGGCCCTCGAGCTCGGTGTGGACGCGGCCGCCGCTGCCGACGGCCTGGCCCATTTTTCCGGCGCATCCCGCCGCTTTGAACTGAAAGGCGGAGCAAGGGGGGTGCGCGTGTTCGACGACTACGCCCACCACCCCACGGAAGTCCGGGCCGCCCTCACCGCTGCCCGGTCGGTGGCAGGCGGCCACAAGGTCCATGTCCTGTTCCAGCCGCATCTGTTTTCGCGTACCCGTGAGTTTGCCGCGCAGTTCGCCGATGCCCTCAACCTGGCCGATACCGCCCTGGTCCTGGACATCTACCCCGCCAGGGAGGACCCGATCCCCGGTGTCACGAGCCAGCTCATCGCCGACCACCTGAAGGAGGGCGGACGGCTCGTCTCCGCCGACGACGCAGTTGGCACCCTGGCCGGAGCCGCCACGGACGGGGACGTTGTCCTCACGGTGGGCGCCGGTGACGTCACAGCCTACGGTCCCAGGATTGTGGAGGCACTGAGTGCCTAGCTCCCGCCGCCCCACCTACTCCCCGGCCAAGGGGAAAAGCCGCCCCGACACCCAGTCCGGGAACAGCGCGAAGACAGCGGCAGACTCGTCCGGCATGCCCGGGGGCGGTGGAGGCGGTGACGTGATCACGGCATCCCGCAACGTCCCGGACCAGGTGTCCACGCAACAGCTGAATGAGCAGAAACCCGCCGGGGCAACGGTCCTTGCGTTCCCGGAGCCCAAAGGCAGGCGCCGCAGGAAAAAGGTCCTGCTCGCCGCGGGAACTGTGCTGCTTCTGGTTGCCGGGCTGCTGGCGGCCGCCGTCTACTCCCCACTCCTCGCCATGCAGAACATTTCGGTGTCAGGCACGCGGCTTGTCACGCCTGCCCAGGTTCAGGCTGCGCTGGAACCCCTGCGCGGCAAGCCACTGCCGCAGATCAGCGACGACGACGTCCGCGGGCTCCTGGGTTCCCTGATCCAGGTCAAGTCCGTTTCCGTGGAGGCCCGGCCGCCGTCCACCCTCGCCGTCGCGGTGCACGAGCGTGTGCCGGTGGCGCTGGTCAAGCAGGGGGAGCAGTACCAGTTGGTTGATGTCGACGGCATCCAGTTGGCAACCACCGACGATCCGGCGTCGGCCTCGCTGCCGGTCATCGACGGCGGTGCCGGCGCAATCGGCCAGGACCTGTTCCGCGCCACCGCCGCAGTCCTCGGGGCACTGCCGGCCGACGTGCTGGCGAAGCTGTCCAACGCGTCCGCGCAGTCCGTGGACGCCGTGGAGCTCAAGCTCGTGGACGGCCAGACCATCGTGTGGGGCAACGCCTCGGAGAAGGAACTCAAGGCCAAGGTCCTGGCAGCGCTCCTCAAGGCTCCGGCGGATCCCAAGAACCCGGTCAGGGTCTACGATGTCAGTGTTCCACGGCACCCCGTGACGCGCTGAGCGCTTTCTTTTCCGGTATTAATCCGACACGCGGACCCGGTTATTGAATGTCGGAACCAGAGGAAATACCGTCACAGACAAGAGTTACTTGACATAACTATAACCTTCAACTCGAAGGTTAAGGTTTCAGCCTTCAAGCTCTCCATCAGTTTTCGCAATAAGACACGAACAAGGGACACGTAACGTGGCAGCTCCGCAGAATTACTTGGCCGTCATCAAAGTCGTCGGCATCGGCGGCGGTGGCGTGAACGCAGTCAACCGCATGATCGAGGTCGGCCTCAGGGGTGTTGAGTTCATCGCCATCAACACCGACGCCCAGGCCCTGCTCATGAGCGACGCCGACGTGAAGCTCGACGTCGGACGGGAGCTGACCCGTGGCCTGGGCGCCGGCGCCAACCCGGAGGTGGGCAAGCAGGCTGCCGAGGACCATGCCGACGAGATCGAGGAAGTCCTGCGCGGCGCAGATATGGTCTTCGTCACCGCCGGTGAAGGCGGCGGCACCGGCACCGGCGGCGCCCCCGTCGTCGCCCGCATTGCCCGCTCGCTCGGCGCCCTGACCATCGGCGTGGTCACGCGCCCGTTCACGTTCGAGGGCCGCCGCCGTGCCGGTTCCGCAGAGGCCGGCATCGACGCCCTGCGTGACGAGGTGGACACCCTCATCGTCATCCCCAACGACCGTTTGCTGTCCATCAGCGACCGCAACGTATCCGTCCTCGACGCCTTCCGCTCCGCGGACCAGGTCCTGCTGTCCGGTGTCCAGGGCATCACCGACCTCATCACCACGCCCGGCCTGATCAACCTTGACTTCGCTGACGTCAAGTCCGTCATGCAGGGCGCCGGCTCTGCCCTCATGGGCATCGGTTCCGCCCGGGGTGAAGACCGCGCCGTCAAGGCGGCCGAACTGGCCATCGCCTCGCCGTTGCTGGAAGCATCCATCGACGGCGCCCACGGCGTGCTGCTGTCCATCCAGGGCGGCTCGGACCTGGGCCTGTTCGAGATCAACGAGGCCGCGCGGCTGGTCCAGGAAGTGGCCCACCCCGAGGCGAACATCATCTTCGGTGCCGTCATCGACGATGCCCTCGGTGACGAAGCACGTGTCACGGTCATCGCCGCCGGCTTCGACGACGTCAAGGCCACCTCGCCCTCCATGGACCAGTCCCAGCCGCAGGCCGCCCCGCAGCGGCCCGCTGCCCCCGCAGCCGCTCCCGCCTCTGCCCACCCGCAGAACGGAAGCCACCAGGGCAACGGCAACCACCAGCAGAACGTCCAGCCGATCCATGCAGGCGTCGGTGCCGCGGGCCTCAGCAACTGGGGACAGCAGCGCCCGTCGGCAGTCCCCGCCGACTCAGGCTTCGATGTCGACCTGCCCTCCGTCGTGGAGCCGGACCTGACCGGCACCCACCCGGATGACCTGGATGTCCCCGACTTCCTGAAGTAGGCAGCGGATTGTTCCATTGGCGCGCCGACATCCTGCCCGGGGTGTCGGCCGCGTTCACTGATGTGGCCGCGGGAAATCTTGCCCTGCACGTAGGGGACGATCCAGCCGGGGTCCAGCAGCGCCGGGCCCGGCTGGAGGAGTCGATCGGCCTGCGTCCCCAATCGCTGCGCTTCATGAACCAGGTCCACGGGAATACCGTGGCCGTGATGGGCCCCGAAGCCCCTTCACCCGAGGCTGACGCCATGGTGTCCCGCCGTCTTCCCCTGGCCGTCATGGTGGCGGACTGCATTCCGGTGCTGCTCGCGGGGGAGTCCCCAAGCGGGCCAGTGCTTGCCGCTGTGCACGCAGGCCGTCCCGGCATCGCCAACGGCGTCCTCCCGGCCGCCGTGGAGAACATGGTGTCCCTTGGCGCCTCCCGGATCCGCGCCTGGCTGGGCCCATCGATCTGCGGGTCCTGCTACGAAGTCCCTTCAGCACTGCAGGATGAGGTGGCCGCCCTGGTCCCTGCCACCCGGAGCACCACCTCCTGGGGAACACCGGCCCTGGACCTTCCCGCCGGTGCACGGAGCCAGCTCGAGGCTGCCGGCGTGGGCGTGGAATACGCCGGTGCCTGCACCCTCGAGACGGACACCCTCTACTCGTACCGCCGCGATCCGAATACCGGCCGTTTCGCCGGACTGATCTGGTGCCATGACTGAGCCGGCAAGTACAGGGCAGGGCCATGCGGATGATCCCCGCAGCACGGAACTTTCCGGGCGGCTTGCGGCCGTGCGGAAGCGGATCGCAGCGGCCGCCGGGGACGCCGGCCGCGCGGACCGGCTGCCGACCCTGATCGTGGTCACCAAGTTCCACCCGGCGGACGATATCCGGCGCCTGGCCGCCCTTGGTGTGACGGACGTCGGCGAGAACCGGGACCAGGAGGCTGCCGCCAAGGCCCTTGAGCTGGCTGACCTGACCCTGACCTGGCACTTCGTAGGCCAGCTGCAGACCAAGAAGGCCAAGTCCGTGGCGAGGTACGCGTCCGCAGTCCATTCCGTGGACCGGCCGCAGCTCGTGGACGCACTGGCCAAGGCCGTTGCCCATGAGATGGACGCCAGTGGGAGGGCAGCGCTGGACTGCTTCATCCAGGTCAGCCTTGAGGGCGACGGCGGCACGCACCGCGGCGGTGCAGACCCCGCCGACGTGCCGCTCCTGGCGGAGCGGATTGCCGCGGCGGAGGGCCTGAACCTGGCCGGCGTGATGGCAGTTGCGCCGCTGGGTGCGCCGCCGGAGCCGGCGTTCGAGCAGCTCGCCGGGATTTCCACCCGGCTGGTGGCGGCTTATCCCGCGGCGACAGGCATTTCGGCAGGCATGAGCCAGGACCTGGAGGCCGCCATCAAGTTCGGAGCGACACACCTGCGAATCGGTTCGGATATTCTCGGTTCCCGTCCCGCCGTGGGGTAGCGTCGGACCTATTGGAAGTGATGGGCGGGGGACTCCAGTGCTGTCAAATCATTGGGCGGCCCGCTTACGGGACACGATTAGGAGTCGACCATGGCCGGCGCTCTGCGCAAGACAATGATCTATCTTGGGCTCGCCGACGGCGATGAGCATTACGAGTCCGAGCAACAGACCACACGTAAGGATGAGGACGAACCGATGGAAGTTGACCGCGAGGAACGCCGTGCTCCGGCGCCGGTCCGCGAAGTCAGCCGCGAGGCGTCCTACGCCCCTGAAGAGGAATACCGCGCCCCTGTGACCCCCATTAAACGCGCGGCTTCGAGCCGCGAAGAGAACACCGGACTTCGCCAGATCACCACCATCCACCCGCGCTCCTACAACGATGCCAAGCTCATCGGGGAGAGTTTCCGGGATGGTATTCCGGTGATCATGAACGTTACGGACATGGGCGAAGCCGATGCCAAGCGGCTGGTGGACTTCTCGGCAGGCCTCGTGTTCGGCCTCCGTGGAAGCATCGAGCGGGTGACCAACAAGGTCTTCCTGCTCTCCCCGTCCTACGTCGAAGTAATCGGTGACGACAAGAAGGCCAGCGACACGCAGGCCAGCTTCTTCAACCAAAGCTGAGCACAAAAAGCCGCACCCGGATGCCAGGCAGGGACACCTGTCTGGCATCTGTGCTGAAATAGACAAGACACCAGCAGGACAACAGCGGCCTCCGCGATGGCAGCGCCGCACGAATATGGAGATATGAAATAAGTCATGGGAATTGTTTTCGGACTTCTCTATCTCGCCCTGCTGCTGTTCTTCGTCGCCCTGATCATCCGCCTGGTGTTCGACTGGGTACAAATGTTTGCCAGGGAATGGCGGCCGCGGGGCGCGGCCCTGGTCGTGGCGCACGCCGTGTACTCCATCACCGATCCGCCCCTCAAAGGCCTGCGGCGCATGATTCCGCCGCTCCGGCTCGGCGGCATCTCCCTGGACCTGGGTTTCCTGATCCTGTTCATCGGTGTCAGCATCGCGATGAACGTCACCAGGGGATTTGCCTGATCCACGCACCGGACCGGCAATGCAGTGTGTTCCCCCGCGGAACGGCTAGTGTAAAGCGAAGAAACCTCGCGTTTGACACCGCAGTGTTGAATTAGAGTAAGCAGACCAAATTTAGGTACCGTAGTTTTGACGGCCGGAAGGCCTACTGACTAACCAGACCAGTGAGGTGACCAGATGGCTTTGACGCCAGAAGACGTTGTCAACAAGCGCTTTCAGCCCACCAAGTTCCGCGAGGGCTATGACCAGGACGAGGTTGACGACTTCCTGGACGAAATCGTCGTTGAACTCCGCCGCCTGAACCAGGAAAACGACGAGCTCCGCAAGAAGCTCGCCGAAGCAGGTTCGAGCGTTCCGGCAAGCTCAGCTGCCGCCCCCGTGGTGGAGAAGGTCCCCGCGCCGGTCAAGGCCGACAAGGACGAAGCCCGCGAGAAGGCAGAGGCCGAGGCGAAGGCTGCCGAAGCCAACAAGAAGAAGGACGTCCAGCCGGCTGCCCCGGCTGCCGCGGCACCGGCTGCGCCCGCAGCTGTCGCCACTCCTTCCGCTGAATCCGCCGCCGGCCTGCTGGCCATGGCCCAGCAGATGCACGACCGCCACGTCGCCGACGGCCAGGCGCAGAAGGACAAGATCATCGCCGAAGCGCAGATCGAAGCCAGCAGCCTCGTCAACGACGCCCAGGAGAAGTCCCGCAAGATCCTCGGCGCCCTGGAGCAGCAGCGCTCGGTCCTGGAACGCAAGGTGGAGCAGCTCCGCGGCTTCGAACGCGACTACCGTTCACGCCTGAAGGCCTACATCGAAGGCCAGCTCCGCGACCTGGATGCCCGCGGCTCCGTGGCTACCCCGGAAGTCAGCGAAGCCAACTAAGTCTGGCAGCACGTATTCTGAAAGCCGGTGGCTGAGGATTCCTCGGCCACCGGCTTTTTGGCATTGACACCCAGCTCCACGAATTGAAAGCACCATGACTGACGAACTCGCTGCGGATGCGGCACGCCCTGTCCCACCCTCACACCGCCCGCGCCGGGCGGTGCTGCTCTCCCTGTTCGCCGGGTTCGCGGTTTTCGCCTACGTCCTGGACCAGCTGACTAAACTCTGGGTCACTTCCAGCATGGTGGAGGGGGAGCGGATCCCCGTCCTGCCACCCCTCCTGCACTGGTACTTCATCCGTAATTCCGGTGCTGCGTTCTCCATCGGTGAGAACGTCACATGGGTGTTTTCCATCATCATGGCCGCCGTGGCCATCGCAATCCTTTTCCAGGTACGCAGGCTGGGTTCGGCCTGGTGGTCCCTCGCCCTGGGCCTGCTGCTGGGCGGCGCCCTTGGCAACCTCACCGACCGGCTCTTCCGTGAGCCGTCCTTCGGCATGGGCCACGTGGTGGACTTCATCCAGCTGCCCAATTTCGCCATCTTCAACATCGCCGACTCCGCGGTGGTGTCCGCCGTCGCCATCATCTGCATCCTGACCATCCGGGGAATCGCCCTGGACGGAACGCGGCTGGGGAACGCACCGCAGGAAAAGCCCGCCCATGACTGAGCGCATTGTCGTGGCCGAAGAGTACGGCGGGACGCGGGCGGACGCCGGGCTGGCCGGCCTTTTGGGGGTGTCCCGCTCCGTGGCCGCATCCCTGCTGGCGGAAGGCCACATCCTGAACCGGGGCAAGGCATTGGGCAAGTCGGCAAAACTCGTGGCCGGGGACGTCCTGGACGTCACCGTCCCGGAACGGCGGGACCCGCTGAAAGTGGTGGAGGAGATTGTGGAAGGCCTGAACATCCTGCTCGATGACGACGATTTCGTCGTCGTTGACAAACCTGTGGGCGTGGCAGCCCACCCGTCGCCGGGCTGGGTGGGGCCCACGGTGGTGGGCGGCCTGGCCGCCGCTGGATACCGCATCTCGACGTCAGGTGCGCCGGAGCGGGCAGGCATTGTCCACCGGCTGGACGTCGGCACTTCCGGCGTGATGGTCGTCGCCAAGTCAGAGCGGGCCTACACAGCCCTTAAACGGGCTTTCAAGGAGCGCACGGTGGACAAGGTCTACCACGCTGTGGTGCAGGGCCTTCCCGATCCCCTGACCGGGACCATCGATGCCCCCATCGGACGTCACCCGGGGCACGACTGGCGTTTTGCCGTCATCGAGGACGGCCGGCCTTCGGTGACCCATTACGAAGTCCTGGAGGCTTTTGGCAAGGCCAGCCTGGTGGAGGTCCACCTGGAGACCGGCCGCACACACCAGATCCGGGTCCACTTCTCGGCGCTCCGGCACCCCTGCGTCGGCGACCTGACCTACGGCGCCGACCCCCGCCTTGCCGCCACCCTGGGACTTACCCGGCAGTGGCTGCACGCCCGCGAACTGGCATTCGACCACCCGGTGACGGGGGAGCGTGTCACGGTCTCCAGTGACTACCCCCAGGACCTGGCCTACGCCCTGGATGTACTGGAATCGGGACAGGCCTGACACGGGCCGGCTGGCAGGGCTGCAAAGCGTCAGAGCTTAGAATGGTCCGGTGAGTTCCAGCAATGATTCGTTTGTCCACCTGCACACCCACACCGAATATTCCATGCTGGATGGGGCGGCCCGCCTGGGGGAGCTGTTCGACGAAACCGAGCGCCTCGGCATGCCGGCCCTCGCCACAACGGACCACGGCTACCTCTTCGGCGCCTTCGATTTTTGGCGGAAAGCCACTGACAAGGGCATCAAGCCGATCATCGGCGTCGAGGCGTATGTAACTCCCGGCACCGCACGGACGGACAAGGAACGCGTCCGCTGGGGCGATGAATCCCAGCGCAAGGACGATGTCTCCGGTGGTGGTTCCTACACCCACATGACGCTCCTGAGCTACAACAACGTGGGCATGCGGAATCTCTTCCGGGCCTCGTCCATCGCCTCCCTCGATTCGGTCTTCGGCAAGTGGCCCCGGCTGGACCGCGAGCTCCTCAACACCTACTCCGAAGGGCTCATCGCCACCACCGGCTGCCCCTCCGGGGAGGTCCAGACCCGGCTGCGGCTCGGCCAGTACCGCGAAGCCCTGGAAGCGGCGGCCGAATTCCGGGACATCTTCGGCGCGGAAAACTACTTCTGCGAACTGATGGACCATGGGCTGGACATTGAACGGCGGGTCACCGGCGACCTGCTGCGGCTTGCCAAGGACCTGAACCTGCCGCTGGTTGCCACCAACGACCTCCACTACACCCACGAGCACGACGCCAAGGCGCACGAGGCCCTGCTGGCCATCCAGTCCGGCTCCACGCTGCTGGAACCCACCTACGACAACGGCGGATCGCGGTTCGCGTTCTCCGGCAGCGGCTACTACCTCAAATCGCCGCAGGAAATGCGCGAACTCTTCCGGGACCACCCGGAGGCGTGCGACAACACCCTGCTCATCGCCGAGCGCTGTGAGGTGTCCTTCAACACTGACGCGAACTTCATGCCCCGGTTCCCCTGCCCGCCCGGGGAGGACGAGACCTCCTGGCTGGTCAAGGAAGTGGACAAGGGCCTGAAGTACCGTTACCCGGGCGGCATTCCGGACGAGGTCCGCAAGCAGGCTGACTACGAGCTTGGCGTGATCACCTCCATGGGCTTCCCCGGCTACTTCCTGGTGGTTGCCGACTTCATCAACTGGGCCAAGAACAACGGCATCCGCGTGGGCCCCGGGCGTGGCTCGGGTGCAGGCTCCATGGTGGCGTACGCCATGCGCATCACCGACCTCGACCCCCTCCGCCACGGGCTGATCTTCGAACGGTTCCTCAACCCGGACCGCGTTTCCATGCCCGACTTCGACGTCGACTTCGATGACCGGCGCCGTTCCGAGGTCATCGACTACGTCACGCGCAAGTACGGTGACGAGCGCGTGGCCATGATCGTCACCTACGGCACCATCAAGACCAAGCAGGCCCTCAAGGACTCCTCCCGCGTCCTTGGCTACCCGTTCAGCATGGGCGAGACGCTGACCAAGGCCCTGCCGCCGGCCGTGATGGCCAAGGACATTCCCCTGGCTGACATCCAGAATCCGGAGTCCAAGCGCTACAGCGAGGCCGGCGACTTCCGGCAGCTGATTGCCACCGACCCGGAGGCCGCCAAGGTCTTCGAGACGGCCCTGGGCATCGAAGGCCTGAAGCGCCAGTGGGGCGTGCACGCCGCCGGCGTGATCATGTCCTCGGACCCCATCATCGACGTCATCCCCATCATGCGCCGGTTCCAGGACGGCCAGGTGATCACCCAGTTCGATTACCCCACGTCCGAGGGCCTTGGCCTGATCAAGATGGACTTCCTGGGCCTGCGAAACCTGACGATCATTTCCGATGCCCTTGAGAACATCAAGATGAACCGCGGCATCGACCTGGACCTGGAAAACCTTGAGCTCGACGACGCCCCGTCCTATGAACTCCTGGCCCGCGGTGACACCCTGGGTGTCTTCCAGCTCGACGGCGGTCCCATGCGGTCGCTGCTCAAGCTCATGAAGCCTGACAACTTCGAAGACATCTCCGCCGTGCTGGCGCTGTACCGTCCCGGCCCCATGGGCGCCAACGCCCACACGGACTACGCGCTGCGCAAGAACGGGATCCAGGAAGTGATCCCGATCCATCCGGAACTGGAGGAACCCCTCAAGGAGATCCTCGGTGGAACCTATGGCCTGATTGTGTACCAGGAGCAGGTCATGGCCGTGGCGCAGAAGCTGGCCGGCTACTCGCTGGGCCAGGCAGATATCCTCCGCCGCGCCATGGGCAAGAAGAAGAAGTCCGAGCTGGACAAGCAGTTCGCGGGCTTCTCCCAGGGCATGCAGGACAACGGCTACTCCATGGAAGCCGTCAAAACCCTGTGGGACATCCTGCTGCCGTTCTCCGACTACGCCTTCAACAAGGCCCACTCGGCCGCGTACGGCGTCATCTCCTACTGGACCGCCTACCTCAAGGCGCACTACGCGCCGGAGTACATGGCGGCGCTGCTGACCTCGGTGGGTGATGACAAGGACAAGTCCGCCATCTACCTCAACGAGTGCCGGCGCATGGGCATCACGGTGCTTCCGCCGGACGTCAATGAGTCCGCCTTGAACTTCACCCCGGTGGGGAACGACATCCGCTTCGGCATGGGTGCCATCCGCAACGTGGGCGTCAACGCCGTCGAGGCAATGGTGGCTGCCCGCGAAAGCGAGGGCGCCTTCACCTCGTTCAAGGACTACCTGATGAAGGTTCCGGCCGTGGTTTGCAACAAGCGGACCATCGAGTCCCTCATCAAGTCCGGCGCGTTCGACTCTCTGGGCCACCACCGCCGCGCCCTGGCGATGATCCATGAAGAGGCCATCGACTCCGTCATCACCCTCAAACGCAATGAAGCCATTGGCCAGTTCGACCTCTTCGCCGGCTTCGAGGACGCCGGCGCGGAATCGTCCTCACTGAGCATCGAGATCCCGGACCTGCCCGAATGGGAGAAGAAGGACAAGCTTTCCTTCGAGCGGGACATGCTGGGCCTCTACGTGTCGGACCACCCGCTGCAGGGCCTGGAGGGCCTCCTCGCCCAGCATGCCGAGATGAGCATCACCACCATCCTGGGCGAGGACGGGCCGCAGGACGGGGCCATCATCACCATCGCCGGGATGATCACGTCGCTGAGCCGGCGCATTGCCAAAGCAAGCGGCAACGCGTACGCCCGGGCGGAGGTAGAGGACCTGGGCGGTTCGATCGAGGTCATGTTCTTCGGTCAGGTTTACGGGCCGATCGCATCGGTCCTTGCCGAGGACCTGATCGTGGTGGTCAAGGGCCGCCTGCAGAAGCGCGACGACGGCGCCATCACCCTGAACTGCATGGAGCTGTCCGTCCCGGACCTGAGCGAAGGGCTGAACGGACCCCTGGTGATCACCATGCCCACCCACAAGGCCACCGAGGCCGTGGTCACCGAGCTGGGCGACGTACTGCGCACCCACCGGGGCAACTCCGAGGTACGGCTGCACCTGCAGGGCGATACCCGCACGGAGATCATGGGCCTGCCGGTCCACCTCCGGGTGAACCCCAGCCCGTCGCTGTTCGGCGACCTCAAGGTCCTGCTGGGCCCTGCCTGCCTGGACGCCTAGGACGGCCTGACGTCAATCAAAGGGGCGGACGACGGCGGGAAGCACCTCCCGCCGTCGTCCGCCCCTTGGTGCCGCTCGAGCAGCAGGGGCTAGATCTCGTAGTCCAGCGGCACGGGCTGCCCGTAGGCGCCGCCGTGGTACAGCAGGGGCGATCCCTCGCCGCCCACCTGGCCGTCCACCACCTGGACCACCACCACAGCGTTGTTCTCGAAGGACAGGCGCATCTGCACCTCACCGACCAGCCAGCCGGCAACGTCCTTCAGGATGGGTACCCCGTGCGGCCCGATCTCCCAGTGGTTGCCTTCGAAGCGGTTGCCCGGGCGGGCAAAGCGCGCGGCCAGTTCCTGGTTCTCCAGCCCCAGCATGTGGACGCCCAGGTACTGGGTGTTGGCCACGGCGGGCCAGGACCTGGAACTGCGTGCCATGTTGAACGTGAACCGGGGCGGCTTGGCGGACAGCGACGCCACCGACGTGGCGGTAAACCCGTAGGGCTCGTCCTGGTAGTTCACGGTGATGATGGCAACGCCCGCGGCGTGGCGGCGGAACATCTCCCTGAACGTCTGCTCGAACGGCTCGCTGTTGTCGGTCACCGGAACTCCTGCACTAAGTGGTGTAACTCTTTCTCCAAGCGTATTGGCCCTCGACTGCGGCGGGAAAACCGGCAGCGGCAACACCCCTGCCGGAGGCCCTGCCAGGAACCTTTGTTAAGGTGTGTTGCATGACAACCTCCGCCCGCCCTGCCAGGCGGCTGCCCTGGTCCCTGCTGCTGGTCCCCGCGGTTTCCGGGATTCCGGCAGGCATCCTCTGGTGGCTCCTGGCGCCGGGCGGATTGAACCTGATGACGCGGGATCCGGCCCTGGCATCAGGCACTGTTCCGCTGGTGTGGCTGCCACGCGACCTCACCCTCGCCGGGATCCTGGTGCTGGCCGGCTGCCTGCTGGCCGTGTTCCTGGCGGACGGCAAACGCCGGGACCCGCAGGTGGCCCTGCTGGCCGGCCTTGCCGGGGCCCTGGCAGGCAGCATCTTCGCGTGGGGGACAGGGATCCTGGCAGCCCGGCTGTTTGGTCCTGCTGTCGACGCCTCGGCGAACGCCAGCATTGCCTTTTCCCTCCGGGCCTGGCCGGTGCTGCTGCTGGGGCCTGCCGCCACGGCCGTGTCGGTCTTCGTGCTGGAGCTGGTGGGAGGGGCGGGCAGGAAGCCGCAGGTGGAGGCGGCTGAACGGGCAGGCGGGAACAGCCCCGTAAAATAGTCCCGTGACCACTTTCCCGGAGTTTCCCGCCCCTGCTGCCGCCGCCGTCGATTTCCGTACCGTCGACCTTCGTGGCCGCAACCTGACGCTTGCCGCGCTGCGCGCCGCCGTGCCCCGCGCCAAGGGCCAGACAGTGGCAGACGCCGAGGCAAAGGTGCTGGAGATCATCTCCGCCGTCCGGCAGCGCGGCTTCGCGGCCCTGGCGGAGCTGGCGGAACGGTTCGACGGCGCAGCGCAGGACCACCCGCTGGTCCCCGCGGATGCGATTGAGGCAGCGCTGGACCAGTTGGACCCGGCGGTGCGGGCCGCCCTGGAGGAATCCATCAGCCGGGCACGGAAATTCGCCGACGCCCAGCGCCCCCGCAATGTGGACGTCGAACTGGGCGACGGCGCAGTGGTCAGCCAGAACTGGGTGCCCGTGGCCCGCGTGGGGCTGTACGTTCCCGGCGGCCTTGCCGTCTACCCGTCATCGGTGGTCATGAACGTTGTGCCCGCACTGGCGGCAGGCGTGGTGTCCATTGCCCTGGCCTCGCCGCCGCAAAAGGAGTTCGGCGGCCTGCCGCACCCCACCATCCTTGCGGCAGCAGCGCTGCTGGGCATCACCGAGGTCTATGCCATCGGCGGCGCCCAGGCCATCGCCGCCTTCGCGTACGGGGTCGAAGCCTCGCCGTCCGGTCCTTCGCTTGAGCCCGTGGACGTGGTGACGGGGCCCGGGAACATTTTCGTGGCCACGGCCAAGCGGCTGGTCAAGGGTGTGGTGGGAATCGACTCCGAGGCGGGAACCACCGAGATTGCCATCCTGGCCGATGACTCCGCGCAGCCGGCACTGGTGGCCGCCGACCTGCTCAGCCAGGCCGAGCACGACCCCAAGGCCGCCTCGGTCCTGATCACGGACTCGGAAGAGCTGGCCGCGGCCGTACGCGCCGAACTGGAACTGCAGGCCGCCGCGACCAAGCACTCGGCGAGGGTCCAGGAGGCGCTGTCCGGCCCGCAGTCCGGCGTCGTGCTGGTGGACAATCTGGAGCAGGGGATCGCTGCCTGCGACGCCTACGCGGCCGAGCACCTGGAAATTATGACCCGGGATGCTGCGGCGGTGGCTGCGCGGATCCGGAACGCGGGCGCCATCTTCGTCGGCGACTACAGCCCCGTGAGCCTTGGAGACTACTGCGCCGGCTCCAACCACGTGCTGCCCACCAGCGGCACCGCTGCTTTTTCATCGGGGCTGAACGTCACCACTTTCCTGCGCGCCATCCAGGTGGTCAATTACAGCCGTGACGCCCTGGCAGCGGTCAGCGGACACATCGTGAGCCTGTCCCGGGCCGAGGACCTTCCGGCCCACGGCGACGCAGTTACGGTCCGGTTCCCCGGCTGAATTCGTACCACTACATGTAGTAATTACAGGATTGTTATTACCCCACATGTGCCCGTAAACTGGGAGGCGCCACAGCATTGCCCCCCGGCGGTGCTGATGGCCTCCAACGACGTTGCACGCCACAAGCGAAAAGGGGGAACGCCATGTACTGCCCGTTCTGCCGCAACCCCGATTCCCGCGTGGTGGACAGCCGCATGGCTGATGACGGCTCAGCCATCCGCAGGCGCCGGCAGTGCCCTGAATGCGGCCGCCGGTTCACAACGGTGGAAACCACCAGCCTCTCCGTGATCAAGCGGTCCGGCGTGGGCGAGCCCTTCAGCCGCAGCAAGGTCATCAACGGGGTGCGCAAGGCCTGCCAGGGCCGGCCGGTGAGTGAGGACGACCTCGCCATGCTGGCCCAGGAAGTGGAAGAACAGATCCGGTCCTCCGGCGCAGCCGAAATCGATGCCCACGAGGTGGGCCTGGTGATCCTGGGGCCGCTGCAGAAGCTCGACAAGGTGGCGTACCTGCGCTTTGCCAGCGTGTACCAGGCGTTCGAGTCCCTTGAGGATTTTGAAACCGCCATCGCCCTGCTCCGCCACGAGGCCGAGGAAGACGCCAAGGGCGCGGCCCCCAGCGCCAAGAGCTCCGAGAAGAGCCCCCTCTAGACTCCGGTGGCGGCAGCGGAGGGGAAGCCGCAGCCGCCACCGGCACCACTGCCTACTTGGCCAGCTTGTGCTTCAGGGCGATTTCCAGTGCGGCGCCCACAATCCCTGCCTCGTTGCGCAGGACGGCCGGCACAATCGGGGTGCGCAGCTTGAGGTTGGGCAGGTACTCATCCGCGCGCTTGGAGATCCCGCCGCCCACAATGAACAGTTCCGGCGAGAACAGAAACTCCACGTGGGAGAAGTAGCGCTGCAGCAGCACGCTGTACTCGTCCCAGGACAACCCGTCCCGCTCCCGTGCCACGGCGGACGCCTTCGATTCGGCGTCGAAACCGTCAATCTCCAGGTGGCCCAGTTCAGCATTGGGAACCAGCTTGCCGTCGAAGATGAAGGCGGAACCGATGCCGGTGCCGAGGGTGATGACCAGGACGGTCCCGGAGACGCCGGCGCCGGCACCGTAGCGGGCCTCGGCCAGGCCGGCTGCGTCGGCGTCGTTGATGACCTCTACGGGACGGCCCAGTTTTGCGGTGAGGAGAGCGTCGATGTCGGTGTCCAGCCAGCTCTTGTCCACGTTGGCGGCCGAGTGGACCACGCCGTGCTGGATGATCCCCGGGAAGGTCACGCCCACGGGGGAGCCGGCTTCCGGTGCCTCGGGGCGTGCCGAAAGCTCGGCCACCACCAGGGCCACCGCCTCGGCGACGGCCTCAGGGGTGGCAGGCTGGGGGGTGGGCACGCGGAAGCGGTCACCCAGGAGCTTGCCCTTCTTCAGGTCGACAATGCCGCCCTTGATCCCCGTACCACCGATGTCGATGCCGATCAGGGGTGCGTTCTTGTGCGGTTTTTCGTCCTTCTTGGCCAATGGGATTCCGTTCGTGACAGGGGCGGGCAGGAAAAGGGGCCGCTTTCGGCGGCCAGTAACAGGTGTCCGGTCTTCGCCGGCAGCATGCCCTGAGCGGGCATGGGACGGGCTACGGGAGGGTGAGGATCTCGGCGCCGGTCTCGGTGACCAGCAGGGTGTGTTCGAACTGGGCGGTGCGACGGTGGTCCCGGGTCACCACCGTCCAGTCGTCGCTCCACATGTCCCAATCCACGGTGCCGAGCGTGAGCATCGGTTCGATGGTGAACACCATCCCGGCCTCAATGACCGTGTTGTAGGCAGGGGCGGCATCATAGTGCGGGATGATCAGCCCCGTGTGGAACGCTTCACCAACGCCGTGGCCCGTGAAGTCACGCACCACGCCGTACCCGAACCGCTTGGCATAGGACTGGATGGCCCGTCCAATGACGTTGATTTCCCGTCCCGGCGCCACCGCCTTGATGGCCCGGTTCAGCGACTCCCGGGTGCGTTCCACCAGCAGCCGGGATTCCTCGTCCACGTCCCCCACCAGGAAGGTGTAGTTGGTGTCTCCGTGGACGCCGTTGATGTAGGCCGTGATGTCGATGTTCAGGATGTCGCCGTCCTGGACCACCGTGCTGTCCGGGATGCCATGGCAGATGACCTCGTTCAACGAGGAGCACAGCGATTTGGGGAATCCGCGGTACCCGAGTGTGGACGGGTAGGCCTGGTGGTCCAGCAGGAACTCGTGGCCCACCCTGTCCAGTTCGTCAGTGGTGACGCCCGGCTGGATGTGCTTGCCCACCTCGACGATGGCCTGCGCCGCGATCTTTCCGGCGATCCGGATCTTCTCGATGGTCTCCGCGGACTTGACCTCGGAACCGGTGAATTTTGCGGGCGCGGGCTTGCCCACGTACTCCGGACGGGGGATGGACGCCGGGACGGGACGCTGCGGACTCAGGGTACCCGGGGTGAGGGTGCCAATGGGTGCAGTCGAGGCAAGGGAAGGCATAGATTGATCATATAAGGCACCACAGAACGCCCAACAACCGACAAGCGGCGGAGGACACACGTAAAGGTTTGTGTTACGTGCATCACCCGGTTTTCCCTGTCGCCGGAACGAGGAGCAACGATGACTGAGTACTGGTTCAACATCAAGACCCACGAGGTGGAAGAGGACCGGCTGTCGGACTGGAGCCAGCTCATTGGGCCGTACAAGACCCGGGCGGAAGCCGAACATGCCCTGGAGAAGGTCAAGGCGCGCAACGAGGCCTGGGAAAAGCAGGACGACGACGACTGACGGCATTATTGGGCAAAGCGCCAGGCCGTTTTGGCGGCATTCCTCCGCGGACTGCCTCGGCCGCTGGCGGCCTCACCTTGACGTCCGCTTCCGGAATACCGCCAAAACGCCGTCCAGGTGCGCGCGGCTGCCGGCAGGTCGCCTGTTCCAGGGCTCTCGGGACGATGAAAAAGGTTAGAAGGTATGTTCCTGGCCGGGGAACTGGCCGGACCTGACGTCCTCACCATAGGCCGTGGCGGCGTCGAGCAAGGTGGTCCGCAGGTCCGCGTACTGCTTGACGAACTTGGCCATCCGGCCGCCCCGCAAACCTGCCATGTCCTGCCAGACAAGGACCTGGCCGGTGGTCGCTTTGCCGGCGCCGATGCCCACCGTGGGGACACTGACCGCAGCATCAACCGCCGCCGCCGTCTCCGCAGGCACCATTTCCATCAGCACGCAGAACGCTCCGGCGTCCGCCAGCGCAACGGCGTCGTCAATCAACCGCTGGGCGTCGTCGCCGCGGCCCTGGACGCGGTAACCGCCCAGGGCGTGTTCGCTTTGGGGCGTGAAGCCGATGTGCGCCATGACCGGAATGCCTGCCTGCACCATCGCCCGGACTGTCGGCGCATAGTACTTCCCGCCCTCGATCTTCACGGCGTGGGCCAGCCCTTCCTTCAGGAAGCGGACGCCGGCGCCCACGGCCTGTTCCGCGCTGACCTCGTAGCTGCCGAAGGGAAGGTCCGCCACCACCAGGGCACGCTTGGCGGACCTGGCGACAGCCCGGCACAGGGGGAGCAGTTCGTCCACGGTCACCGGAAGGCTGGTCTCGTTGCCAAAGACGTTGTTCGAGGCCGAATCGCCCACCAGCAGCACCTCGATGCCGGCGGCGTCGAAAATCTCGGCCGTGTACTGCTCGTAGGCAGTGAGCATGGCGAACCTGGTGCCATCGCGCTTGGCCTGCTGCAGGTGGTGGATGCGGACCTTTGCCGGCTTCCGTTCAGCCGGAGCCGCAGCCCGGGCCGGAGCCGCAGCCGGTGTGCTGGGGCCGCTGCCGTACGGGGCGGGTACTTCTGCGGACGCGCTGGAGTCGGAGCTGTTGCTGGAGGCCATGGGATGAGCGTAGTGCGCCATCCGCTGTCCTAGCTACCGCGTGCAAGGCGGGACAAAGGTGATTAGCGTCTCAGCGGCCTGCAGGGACCCATGCCAGCGGGCGGTGGAAACCGCGCCGGGCGCGGCCTGGGCTGCCTGCCACGTTAATGCTGTGTTACGCAGGGCCCTTGCTCAAGCATCGGTGCCGAATGATTAGTACAGTGTTGATGAACTGCTGCCGGCTTTCCCCTTTGCCTGGGCCCCGGAGCATGAACGTTGACCGGAGAAGAGGCCATCATGGACCGCCAGCAAGAATTTGTCCTGCGCACGATCGAAGAGCGGGACGTACGTTTCGTGCGCCTGTGGTTCACCGACGTCGTGGGTTCGCTGAAGTCCGTGGCCCTGGCGCCGGCGGAAGTCGAGGGAGCATTCGAGGAAGGCCTAGGCTTCGACGGTTCCTCCATTGAAGGACTTGCCCGCGTCTTTGAATCGGACATGCTGGCCCAGCCCGATCCTGCCACCTTCCAGATCCTGCCGTGGCGCGGTGAGACCGAACAGACTTCGCGGATGTTCTGCGACATCCTCACCCCTGACGGTGAGCCTTCCGCCGCCGATCCGCGCAACGTGCTGAAGCGGACCCTCGCCAAGGCGGCGGACATGGGCTTCACCTGCTACACGCATCCGGAGATCGAGTTCTACCTCCTCAAGTCGCACGAGCCCGGTCCGGACGGCGCGCCGGTGCCCGTTGATGAGGGCGGCTACTTCGACCACGTTCCCGGCGGCGTGGCCCAGGACTTTCGCCGCACGGCGGTCACCATGCTGGAGTCCGTGGGCATTTCCGTGGAGTTCAGCCACCACGAGGCAGGCCCCGGCCAGAACGAGATCGACCTCCGCTACGCAGACGCGCTGCAGACGGCCGACAACATCATGACGTTCCGCACCGTCATCAAGGAGGTGGCGCTGCAGCAGGGCACGTATGCCACGTTCATGCCCAAGCCCTTCACCGACCACCCCGGCTCCGGCATGCACACGCACTTCTCCCTGTTCGAGGGTGACAGCAACGCGTTCTTCGAGGCAGGTGCGGAGTTCCAGCTGTCCAAAACGGCCCGGCAGTTCATTGCCGGCATCCTCAAGCACGCCCCCGAGTTCACCGCTGTTACCAACCAGTTCGTCAACTCCTACAAGCGGTTGTGGGGCGGCGGCGAGGCACCCAGCTACCTGAGCTGGGGCCACAACAACCGCTCTGCCCTGGTCCGTGTGCCCCTGTACAAGCCGGGCAAGGGCCAGTCAGCGCGCATCGAGTACCGCGGCATCGACTCCGCTGCCAACCCCTACCTTGCCTATGCGGTCCTGCTCGGTGCCGGGCTGAAGGGCATCGAGGAAGGCTACGAGCTGCCGGCAGCCGCCGAGGACGACGTCTGGTCGCTGAGCTCGGCTGAGCGCCGCGCCATGGGCCACGACCCCCTGCCGGCCAGCCTGCACGATGCCATCCGCTCCATGGAGGACTCGGAACTCATGCCGCAGATCCTGGGCGAACAGGTCTACGAGCACTTCCTGCGCAACAAGCGCGCTGAATGGCAGGACTACCGGCTGCAGGTGACGCCCTACGAGCTGCAGCGCAACCTCGGCATCCTCTAGGTGCCCGGCGTGAGCCTGGCACGCCGCCTCATCGCGGCCGGATTCAGCGACCTGGAGAAGGGCGAACGGTTCCTTGCCGCGCGCGAACTCGAGGGACTGGACCAGGACAGGCTCTTTGCCGGGCTGCAGCTTGCGGCCAGTCCGGACACCGCACTGCAGTCCCTGGTCCGGCTGATCGAAAAGCACCCGCAGCTGCGGGAGCTGGCCGCTGCCGAGTCCGAGGCCAGTGAACCGATGTACCGCGTCCTGGGCTCCTCAGAAGCCCTGGGGGAGTTCCTGATCCGGCACCCCGAGCACCTGGACGCCTTCGAGGTCCGCGCCAGCCCGGAGCCGCTTCCCGCCGACCCGGGCCGGTTGCGCGCCACGCTCCTGCAGTCCGTGGGCGCCGACCCCCGCGCCGCCCGTCCCGTTGCCGCCGTGACCGGCGTGGACGCCTATGCAGCCCTGCGCACGGCGTACCGGCGCGGACTGGTCGATCTCGCCGTCAAGGACCTGTGCGCCGCGGATCCGCTGGACTTCCTGCCCTCGGTGGGCGGTGAACTGGCGGACCTAGCCGCCGCCGCCATTGAGGCCGCCCTGGCCGTTTCCAGGGCCGAGGCGGCGGAGCAGCACAGCGCTGGCGACGTCGCCGACGTCGGCCTTGCGGTGATCGGCATGGGCAAATGCGGCGCACGGGAGCTGAACTACATCTCCGACGTCGACGTCATCTACGTGGTGGACCCGGGGAGCCTGGAGGACGCCCACGCCAACACCATCGGCACGGCCCTGGCGAGCGGCATTTCCCGGGCCATTTCATCGGTTGCCAGGGAACCCGGGCTCTGGGAGGTGGATGCGAACCTGCGGCCCGAGGGCAAGTCCGGGCCGCTGGTCCGCACCCTCGCCTCCCACGAAACGTACTACGCCAGGTGGGCGGAAAGCTGGGAATTCCAGGCGCTCCTCAAGGCCCGCTGCATCGCGGGTGACGCCGCACTGGGCCGTGCCTACGAGGAAGCGGTGGCGCCGTTGATCTGGAGCTCGGCCGGGCGGGAGGGCTTTGTCGAGTCAGTCCAGGCGATGCGCCGCCGGGTGACCGAGCACATCCCGGCCGCCGAGGAGCAGCGCCAGATCAAGCTGGGGCGCGGGGGGCTGCGCGACGTCGAATTCACCGTCCAGCTGCTCCAGCTGGTGCACGGCAAGGCTGACGAGTCATTACGACGGCGGGACACCACCTCGGCGATCGCGGCATTGTCGGCGGGAGGTTACATTGGCCGTTCCGACGCTGCCGCCTTCGACAACGCCTACCGCTACCTCCGGCTCCTGGAACACCGGATCCAGCTGTTCCAGCTGCGCCGCACCCACCTGATGCCGGTGGCGGAGCCGGCGCTGCGCTCACTTGCCAAAGCCGTGCTTGGGCCCTTTTCCAACGAGCGCCCCAGCCCGGACTCCCTGCTGTCAGCGTGGCAGCGCACCAAACGTTCCGTCCGGGAACTGCATGAGCGCATCTTCTACCGGCCGCTGCTGAATACCGCGGCCAAGCTGAGCAGCGAGGACGCCAAACTGACGCCCGAGGCGGCGCAGGGGCGGCTGGCGGCCCTCGGATACCGGGACCCCCAAGGGGCAATGCGCCACATTGAGGCGCTGACTGGCGGGGTCAGCCGCCGCGCCGCCCTGCAGCGCCAGCTCCTGCCCATCCTGCTGGACTGGCTCGCGGAGGGCGTGGACCCCGACGCCGGCCTCCTTGCCTTCCGCCGCGTCAGCGAGGCCCTGGGCACGACGCACTGGTACCTGGGCCTGCTTCGCGACTCGAATGCGGCCGCCGAACGCCTGTGCCACATGCTGTCCAACTCCCGGCTGATCGCAGACCTCCTGGAAGTCTCGCCGGAGTCCGTGGCGTGGCTGGGACAGGACAAGGACCTGGTGCCCGTGGGCTTCGAGGCCCAGTGGCAGGAAATCACTGCGAAGATGTCCCGGCACGCGGACCCGGAGAGCGCCATGCGCCTGATCCGGCTGATCCGGCGCCGCGAAATCCTGCGCATCGCCATCGCCGATTCGGCCGGCCTCCTGGACCAGGAAAAGGTGGGCATGGCGTTGGCCGATACGGACCGCGCCGCCGTCCTGGGTGCCCTGCGGGTGGCGGAAGGAATAGTCTCCGCCGGAGGGCCGCTCAAGACCACGGTCCTGGTGGTGGCCATGGGCCGGCAGGGCGGCCGCGAGATCGGCTACGGCTCCGATGCCGACGTGATGTACGTCCACCGGGCACTTCCGGGCTTCTCCGAGGCGGAGGCGCAGGAACAGGCCGGACGCATCGTGGCCAAGATATCCAGCCTGCTCACCCAGCCGCTGAAGCCGGCCATCATGGCTGAGCGCGTCCTCCAAATGGACGCGGACCTCCGGCCCGAGGGCAAGAACGGGGCCATGGTGCGCTCCCTGGACTCCTTCGCCGAGTACTACCGCCGCTGGTCCCTGGTCTGGGAAGCGCAGGCCCTGCTGCGGGCACGCCCCATGGCCGGCGACGACGCCCTGGCCGCTGACTTCGTCAAGCTCATCGACCCCATCCGGTACCCCGAGTCCGTCTCCGAGCAGGACGTCCGCGAAATCCGGCGGATCAAGGCGAGGGTGGAATCCGAGCGGCTGCCGCGTGGGGCCGACCCGGCACGGCATCTCAAGCTGGGGCGGGGCGGCCTCAGCGACGTCGAATGGCTGGTGCAGCTCCTTCAGCTCCAGCACGCAGGCAAGCACCCGGAGCTCCGCACCACCTCCACCCTGGAAGCCCTGGCGGCCGCGGCGGAGCTGGGGCTGCTGGACAGCTCAGACGCCGGCCTGCTCGCCGAGGCCTGGCGGCTGGCCAGCCGCATCCGGTCAGCCAACGTCATCTGGAACGGCAAGGCGTCCGACCTCCTGCCCTCCTCGCGGCGTGACCTTGAGGCCGTGGCCCGCTGGTGCGGCTACGAACCGGGCAATGCCACTGCCCTGGAGGAGGACTACCTGAGGGTGAGCCGGCGGGCCCGGGCAGTCTTCGAGCGTGTCTTCTATGGGCACTGAACCCCCGCCATGGGTCTGGCTCATCCAATTGGAGGACCTGGACTCCGACGCCCTGGCCATTCAGCTCGACGCCATCGCGAACATGTCGCTGGTGCCGGGCCAGGACCGCTTTGTGGGCGACCCGCTGCGGATGGCCCTCACCGGACTGGCGGAGGAATCACGACGGCCATACGTGGTCGAGGCGGGCGGCTGCGCCGTCGGCCTGTTGACCCTGCAGTCCGGGGCCGCGCGGCTGGCCGGCTGGCCTGACGATCACTCCGCGTGGCTGCTGCGCGGGTTCCTCATCGACCGGCGGCACCAGGGCAAAGGCCTGGGCACGCTCGCGGCCGCCGCCGCTGTGGAGGCGGCACGCAAGCTGAGCGTGCGGCACCAAACTGGCGGGTCCGGCGTCGTACTGTCCGTCAACCAGGAAAACCCTGCGGGCCTGTCCGCCTACCGCCGCGCCGGCTTCATCGACTCCGGGCCGTACCTGGGCGGAACGTCCGGGCCCCAGCGGACCATGTTCCGCAGCTTCTCCGCAGTGGCGCCGGCGTAACGCGCCGGACCGGCATTGCACTTAGCAAGCGTTTGCCCGATCATGTGGATTGGCGGTGTTCTCCAACCTTGTTGGGGGGAAGGCTGGACAGTCTTCGTCTCGGGGGGCATTCGTCAGGGGGTCCGGCTCCCGGTCTCAGCACGTCTGGAGGCGGGCCCCCACCCTATGGTCTCCGTCCGCGGCTTTAAAGCCCGGACAAACGCAGAAGGCGGCCACCGGTTCATCACCGGTGGCCGCCTTCTGCTGTTCAGCTTTCCTGCAGGGCAGGGCTGGGACTAGACGCCGTAGTAGAGCTCGAACTCGTAGGGGTTCGGGCGCAGCGACAGCGGACGGATCTCGTTTTCGTACTTGTACTCGATCCAGGTGTCGATCAGGTCCTGGGTGAAGACGCCGCCGGCCTGCAGGAACTCGTTGTCCTCGGCCAGGGCCTCCAGGGCCTCCTCAAGCGTGCCCGGAGCCTTGGGGATATCCTTGGCTTCCTCTGCGGGGAGCTCGTAGAGGTCCTTGTCGATCGGTGCCGGCGGTTCAATGCGGTTGCGGATGCCGTCGATGCCGGCCATCAGCTGGGCAGCGAATGCCAGGTAGGGGTTGGAGGAGGGGTCCGGAGCGCGGAATTCGATGCGCTTGGCCTTGGGGTTGGTGCCCGTGATGGGGATACGGATACCGGCGGAGCGGTTGCCCTGCGAGTAGACCATGTTGACCGGAGCCTCGAAGCCCTTGACCAGGCGGCGGTAGGAGTTCACCGTCGGGTTGGTGAAGGCCAGGACGGCGGAGGAGTGCTTCAGCAGGCCGCCGATGTACCAGCGGGCGGTGTCGGACAGGCCGGCGTAGCCCTTCTCGTCGTAGAACAGCGGATCGCCGTTGCTCCACAGCGACTGGTGGCAGTGCATGCCGGAGCCGTTGTCACCGAAGACCGGCTTGGGCATGAAGGTCACGGACTTGCCCCAGGCGTCTGCCGTGTTCTTGATGACGTACTTGAACTTCTGCAGGTCGTCGGCAGCGTGCGTCAGAGTGGTGAACTTGTAGTTGATTTCAGCCTGGCCGGCGGACCCAACTTCGTGGTGGCTGCGCTCGACCTCGAGGCCGACCTCGTCCAGGGCAACACACATGGCGTCACGCAGGTCAGCCTGCTTGTCAGTGGGGGAGACCGGGAAGTAACCGCCCTTGACGGGGGTCTTGTAGCCGAGGTTTCCGCCCTCTTCCTCGCGGCCGGTGTTCCAGTGGGCTTCCTCGGAGTCGATCTTGTAGAAGCTGCCCTGCGGGGAGGACTGGTACTGGACGTTGTCGAACACGAAGAACTCAGCTTCGGGAGCGAAGAATGCGGTGTCAGCGATGCCGGTGGAGGCGAGGTAGGCTTCAGCCTTCTCAGCCACGCCGCGGGGGTCGCGGTGGTACGGGTCGCCCGTGCGGGGGTTGACGATCGAGAAGTTCAGCGCGAGGGTCTTCTCCATGCGGAACGTGTCCAGGAACGCGGTGGTGACGTCCGGGATCAGCTGCATGTCGGATTCGGCGATGCCCTGGAAGCCGCGGATGGAGGAGCCGTCGAAGAGCTGGCCGTTGATGAAGAAGTCGGCGTCAACGCTCTTGGCCGGAACGTTGAAGTGCTGCTGGACACCCGGAAGATCGGTGAACCGGATATCGACGAACTTAATATCTTCGTCCTTGATGAACTTGAGGACTTCGTCCGCAGTCGTGAACATCTATGCTCCTAACGCATATGTAAATATCTGGCGTGAAAGCCATCTGATCCAGCGCAATCCGAAGGCAGGAAAACGCGAGGTTTCCCTGCTGTGAGTACCTGCCGGGGGATTTGCTTGAAACTGCTAACAGCCTATGGATGCGGCATTTCCCGTCCGTGTCCGCATTGTTTCGGGCAGGTTACAGAATGCCCTGCTATGACCACGCTATCCTCCGTCCACATTGCGGTCGAGCGCTATCCACAGTGTGGGCGCACCGGGCACCCACGTGGCTCGGTAAGCTTGGACGGTGGTAGATCGCAAAGACATTGGGTCCTGGCTCAGCGGACCGGACACCTCCGGCATCTCCAAGTATCCGGGGGAACGCCTGGGCCTGCCCGAGTCCGGTCCGGGCTCCATGGCACGGGCGGGGCGCAGGATCGCAGCCATCTGCATCGACTGGGCCATCGCGCTGCTCATCAGCAACTTCGCCTTCGGCGGCGACTCCTGGGCCACCCTGGCGGTCTTCGCAATCGAGCAGATCCTCCTGGTGGGAACGCTCGGTTACAGCATCGGCCACCGCATGATGGGCATCGCGGTGGTGAAGCCGGGCGGTGGCACACCCGGGCCACTCGCGGCGCTGGTCAGGGCGGTGCTGCTCTGCCTGGTCATCCCCGCCGTGATCTTCGACCCGGACCAGCGCGGCCTGCACGACAAGGCGATGAACACGCTCCTCATCCGCCGCTAGGCGCCGAATGTCCCTTCCGGGCATCCGCACAATCCTCAACCTTGCCGGGCTTTCTGCCGGCGGAAGTTCGGCGCATTGGCAACGACCACGCCGCCGATCACGATGGCACCGCCCACCAGTTGTGCGGTGGTGTGGACGTGGCCGGCGAGGATGGTAAGGATGGCGGTGAACACCGTAATGAGGTTGAGGAACACCCCGGCGCCGCCTGCGGGCAGGACCGTCAGGGCACGGTTCCACAGCAGGTAGGACAGCACCGACGGGAAAACAGCGATAAACAGCAGTGACGCCCAGGAGTTGCCGGTTGAAGGCAGGGCCAGCCCGCCAGTGGCCAAGCGGACCGGGGCCAGCAGGGCCACCGCCACTGCCGCCTGGACTGCCGTGGCCGTAATCGGCGGAATCGTCGGGGCCCGGCGGCCGATCACCGTGTACGCGGTCCAGACAACCACGGCACCGACCATCAGCACCTCGCCGGTACCAAAGCCCGCGGTGAGCAGCCTGCCGGCATCCCCGCCGCTGATCACGATCAGGACGCCAGCCAGGGCCAGGAGGACGCCGGCCACTGACAACGGCGTCAGCCGTTCATGCAGGAAGACGGCGGCGGCAAGCGTGATGAGTGCCGGATTGAAGGCGTTGATCAGCGAAGCGTTGAACGCATCAGTGTGCACCAGGGCGACATACAGCAGGAGGTTGTAGCCGAGCAGGCCGCAGACGCTGAGCGCCACCAGCCACGGCCACGCGGCCAGGACTGAGCGCCAGTTTGGCCGCTCCACTAGTTGGGCTATGACCAGCAGCGGCACCAGCGCGATGGCCCAGCGCAGGAAGACCAGGCTCAGCGGCTCAATGCTTTGGACCGCACCGGCGCCTACGACATAGTTGCCGGCCCAGAACAGCGTTGCCCCAAGGAGGGAGAGCAGCGCGACCATGCGCCTGCGGCCCTGGGCGCGCCCGGATGGCAGCCCCGGCCTGGCGGACGACGGTTTTGAATCGATGGAGTCCACGGCTGTTGACGCGTCCGCCTATACCCGGCTGGACTCGAGGTCACCGGCGGACACTTCTGCCCCTGCGGCACTGAGGTAACCGCGCCGCCCAGCCCATCGCTCGAACAGCAGGGTGGCGAACGGGAAGATGGCGGAGAACCCCGCCAGCACCGCCACCATGAAGGGCCAGCGCTGCACCCGCCACAGCATCAGGGCAGCGACTCCGTAGCCGATGAACAGCGCACCGTGGATGGGTCCAGCCACCTGGACGCCAAGCTCACTGGTGCCCGCTATCCACTTGAAGTACATCCCGGCAAGGAGCGCTGCCCAACTGCAGGCCTCGGCCACCGCGAGGATATGGAAGGCACGGATCACGGTTGTCCTGGGGTTCATGGTCACGTCCTGTCTTAGGTTGATGGCAGGGCCAGTCGGTTGGGCAAGGGCTGCCACTCCGGCACAGGCGGCTGGCGCGCAAGAAAAAACGCCCCAGCCCGGCAGTGCCGGTACCGGGGCGTTCCGCCTGCTAGCGTCCGCGGTTGGGACGGGCCTTGTAGGGATCGATGCCCTTGGGGATGGGCATCCGGGTGCCCATCGAGGCAATGCGCTTGGAAACGGTGCTGACCTCCAGCTTGGTCAGTTCGTTCTTCATCTTGCCCATCTTCTTCGCCACCTGGCTCAGGGGCACCTGGCCTTCGCCATGTCCGGTCTGGATGGTGTGCACAGGAACGTTGGGCAGGATGCGCGCCAGGCGCTTGCGCTCGGCATCGAGCAGCGGCTTCACACGGTGGGTGGGGCCTTCGCTGACAAGGACGACGCCGGGGCGGCCAACGGCGCGGAAAACGGCATCTTGGGTGCGCGGGTTGACAGCCACAGGCTGCTCTTCAGTGATCCAGCCACGGCGGAGCGTGCCCAGGGCGGCGCCCGAGGCGCCGGGCTGGTTTTCAATCTGTGCGAAGGCGGCACGTTCGGCGCGGCGGGACAAAATAAACGTTGCCGCCAGCAGGCCCAGGGGAATGCCGATGATGAGGCCGGTAATCCAGTTATCCAGCCAGAAACCCACCAGGAAGCTGACTGCCACAACGCCCAGGAACGCCAGCAGCATGAGCCACGGAACCATGGGATCATGTCGGCGGGTCATGGTGAAGACCTCGCCGATCTGCTTGAGCCTGCTGGGCTTCTTGGCCTTTGCTTCCTTCGGCTTGCGCGTGAACAGGCCGCGCTTCACCGCGCTTGAGCCCGCCGGGGTGGAGTTGCTGGAGTCAGGGGATTTCGCCATAGTGCCTCAATTCTACGTGACTTAAACCAAAGGGCCGGACGCTGGAATGATCCGGCGTCCGGCCCGTGGCCACGTCACTGGGGGGAGGTCAGGAATGTGATGCGAGGAGGGTGGCGGCTTCCTGGCGGGTGGTGCCGGAGTCCTGGATGCCGTCGGCGATGTGGGCGAGTTCGGCGGGGATGTCCCGGCCTTTTTTCCGCATGGCGGTGGCCCAGAGGCGGCCGGCGCGGTAGGAGGAGCGGACCAGGGGCCCGGACATGACGCCGAGGAAGCCGATCTCCTGGGCTTCGTGCTGGAGGTCCACGAATTCCTGGGGTTTGACCCAGCGGTCCACGGGCAGGTGCCGTTCGGAGGGGCGGAGGTATTGGGTGATGGTGATCAGGTCGCAGCCGGCGGCGTGGAGGTCGCGGAGGGCTTCGCTGATTTCTTCGCGGGTTTCGCCCATGCCCAGGATGAGGTTGGACTTGGTGACCATGCCCAGGTTCCGGCCCTGCGTGATGACGTCCAGGGACCGTTCGTAGCGGAACGCGGGGCGGATCCGCTTGAAGATCCGGGGTACGGTTTCGACGTTGTGCGCGAAGACCTCGGGGGCGGAGTCGCAGATCGCCTTGATGTGGTCGGGGTTGCCGGAGAAGTCCGGGATGAGCAGTTCCACGCCGGTGCCGGGGTTCAGTTCGTGGATTTTGCGGACGGTTTCGGCGTAGAGCCAGACGCCTTCGTCTTCAAGGTCATCGCGGGCCACGCCGGTGACGGTGGCGTAGCGCAGGGCCATGGACTGGACAGAGCGGGCCACCTTGGTGGGTTCGAACATGTCCACGGGCGAGGGTTTGCCGGTGTCGATCTGGCAGAAGTCGCAGCGACGGGTGCATTCGGAGCCGCCGATCAGGAAGGTGGCTTCCTTGTCTTCCCAGCATTCGAAGATGTTGGGGCAGCCGGCTTCTTCGCAGACGGTGTGCAGGCCTTCCTTTTTCACCAGGTTCTTCAGCCCGACGAACTCCGGGCCCATCTGGACCTTGGCCTTGATCCATTCCGGTTTGCGCTCCACCGGGACCGCAGCATTGCGCTGCTCGATCCGCAGCATCTTCCGGCCTTCAGGTGCCAATGTCACAGTAGAGCTCCTTCAGGGCTCGAAACCAATGCTTCTTCATGTTTGCGGAATTCCTCCACGAACCGGTCCACGATATCCGCGGGCCGGATGTCCCGCCCTGTCTCCTGGGACATGGTGGTCACGCCGGCGTCAGTGATGCCGCAGGCGATGATCTGGCCGTAGGGTGCCAGGTCGTTGCTGCAGTTCATCGCAATGCCGTGCATGGTGACACCGTTCAGGACGCGGATGCCGATGGCGGCGATCTTGCGGTCCGGGCCTTTGGCATCGGCCTTGATCCAGACACCTGCGCGGCCCTTGATGCGTTCGGCAGTGATGCCGTAGTCCGCCATGACGGTGATCATGACCTCTTCCAGCCGCTCCACGTAATCGCGGATGCCGGCGCGGTTCTTCAGTTTCAGGATGGGGTAGGCAATCAGCTGGCCCGGTCCGTGCCAGGTAAGTTTGCCGCCGCGGTCCACGGCGACAACCGGCGTGCCGTCGAAAGGCCGCTCGTGGTCCTCGGTCAGCTTGCCGGCGGTGTATACGGCGGCGTGCTCCAAGAGCAGGACTGTGCTGGGCGCAACTCCGGCGACAACCTTGTCATGGAGTTCGCGCTGGGCATCCCAGCCTTCCATGTAATCAACGAAGTCGGGGGCAAGACCCAGCCGTGAAAACTCAAGAGTCATGGCATCCAGCTTAGACCCCGAAGCCGTGCCGGCCGGGTTTAGTGTCCAAGCTCACCGGCTGCCCGCTTTGTGACCGCAGCCAGGCCTGTGGATAACTTCTGCAGCGCGGCCGAAACTCGACTAGACATGCAGTATGGACGATGCACAGGCGCCGGAGGTTTCCGGTTACGACGTCGGGCGGTTGCTGGGCAGGGGTGGCAGCGCCGACGTGTGGCTGGCCAGGGAACAAGGCAGCGGCAGGGATTGCGCGCTCAAGTGCTTCCGCTCCGGAGGCAGCAGGCTCCGGGGCAGTGCAGCCCTCAGCGAGGAGGATGTGCGGCGGGAGGTCCGGATCCTGTCCGTCCTGGACCACCAGCACCTCATCAAGGCCCACGACGTGGTGCGCATGGCGGCACCCGGCGGCGGCACGGCCTTGAGCATGGATTATGCCGCCGGTGGCTCACTGGGCCAGCTGGTGGCTGCCCGTGGCAGGCTCAGCGTGGGGGAGACGGTTACCGTTCTGACCCCCATCGCCCAGGTGCTGGGTTACCTGCATGGAAAAGGGTTCACGCACTCGGATGTTTCGCCGGGGAACGTGCTGTTCACGGGGCAGGGGAAGCCGATGCTGTCCGACCTGGGTGTTGCGCGGATGCTTGGCGACCCGGGCAGCACGGGGACTGCTGGTACGGGGGGCTTCCTGGATCCGTCGCCGGTGGATGCGGTCCGCGCCGGGCTCCAGCCGGGGCGGGACATCTACTCGGTGGCCGCCCTGGGCTGGTTCTGCCTGACGGGTGAGGCCCCTGGCCGCACCGCCGACCGTCCGCCGTTGCCCCTCCTGGTTCCCGGCGTCCCCAGGGATCTTGCGGCTGCCCTGGAGGCAGGACTGAACGAGGACCGGCGGCTGCGCCCTGACGCCCTGGCCTTCGCCACGGCCGTTTACCGCAGTGCCGAACCCCAGCCCGTGGATCTTTCGGATGCGGTCCATCCCACCGTCCTGCCTGAGCTGCTGACGCGGCGGCACATTCCCGCCACGTCCAAAGGCGGCAGCCTCCGGGTGAAACTCCAGGGCCTGCGGCGGCGGGCGGTGACATCCCGCTGGTCCGACCGGTTGGTGCCGCAGGAGAACAGGGGCCAGCGGCAGTCAAAGGCGGCGCAGTCCCCTGGTAAACACGCGGATGTGCCGGCGGCCACCCGGGTTACCCGCAGGCTGCTGCATGTGATCGTCCCTGCCATTGCCGCCGCCGCGGGAATCTGGTGGCTGTCCGCGGTTTCCGGACAGTTGACGTGGCCGGACAATGCTGCAGCCGAACGGCCGGCAGTGCCGGCAAGCCCATCCGGGGACGCCGCAGTCGGGAGGCAGGCTGTTACCCCGGTGGACGATGCCCGGCAGCGGGCCGGGGCAGCTGATCCCGTGGCGGCCGTGCAGGGACTGGCGGCGCTGCGGGACTATGCGTTCAGCAGCGGCACGCTGGAGCTGCTGGCGGAGGTGAACGCCCCGGGCTCCGCTGCAGCCGCTGCCGACGAGCGCACCGCCGGCCAACTTCATGCTTCCAAGCACCGCCTGGACGGATTTAGCAGCACCCTGTCCGGGATGGCGGTGGAAGACGGCGGAACCCCGCACCAGGCCGTGGTCCGGATAACCTCGGCCACGTCCGGTTACCGCACAGTCAGCGCGGAAGGCACGGTGCTGGCGGCGGGGGCTCCCAGCGCGCCGCAGCCGATTCGGTTGGTCCTGGTCTTCGTCGACGGCCGCTGGCGGATCAGCGACATCCTTGCGGCACCAGGGTCGGGCTAGGCGCTTCCGCTCTTGCCGGCCACCCAGCGGGCTGCATCTTCCAGGCGTCCGTGCTGCCACTGGAACCCGGCCGAGGACAGGACCGCAGGCTCCATCCGCTGACTGGAGAGCAGCAACTCCTCGCCGAGGCCCGGCATGACGGTTCGCAGCACAGGAGCAGGAACCCGCAGCAGCGCCGGCCGGTGCAGGGCGTCGGCCAGGGCCGCGATGATCGTGTTGACGTCCGCTTGTTCCGGTGCAACCAGGTTCACCGGGCCGGAGATCTGGGAGTCGAGGAGGAAGAGGAAGGCGGCGGTAACGTCCGGAAGGGTGACCCAAGGCCAGAACTGGTGGCCGTTGCCGAACGGACCTCCAACACCCAGACGCAGCAGCGGAAGCAGCCTTCCGAGTGCTCCGCCGGAACGGCTAAACACTACGCCGGTCCGGGGCGTCACTACACGGACCCCTGCCGGCGCCGTCAGGGCGGCCTGCTCCCATTCAAGACAGATCTGTGCCATGACGCCTGATCCGGTCGGTGCATCCTCCCGCAGGACGGTGTTGCCGGCATCGCCGTAGTAATTCGAACCCGACTGGCTGATGAAGGTGGCCGGCGGGGCATCCAGCTGCGCCATCGCGTGCACCAATGTCCTGGTGGGCCCCAGCCGGGAACTGAACAGTTCCTCCACCCGCTTCCGCGTCCACGGCCTGTCTCCGATGCCTGCGCCGGAGAGGTTGACCACGGCATCTGCCCCGGCCAGCGCGGCCGGATCCAGGATGCCGGCGGCGGGGTCCCAGCGGATTTCGGCGGGGCCGGCGGGCGGCCGGCGGACCAGGGTCGTCACCGAGTGGCCTGCGCCGCGGAAGGCTGCGGACATGGAAGTGCCGATGAGCCCGGAGGCGCCGGCCATGACGATATGCATGGTCCCATCTCACCACGGCAGCGCGCGTTGTGTACCTCCCGCTGCGCAGGTAAGGGGTTGACTATGATCGAACGATGACCTCTTCGAGCTACTTCCGTTTCCCGCATGTGCACGGCGATCTGGTCACTTTCGTGGCCGAGGACGACGTGTGGATTGCGCCCCTGGACGGCGGCCGCGCCTGGCGTGTCTCGTCGCTCCAGCTTCCTGCCCGCAACCCGCGTTTCAGCCCGGACGGCAAGTGCCTGGTGTGGACGGTTGTGCAGGGAACGGCGCCGGAAGTCGTGTCGGCACAGGTCGACGGCGGCGGGTACCGGCAGCTCACCTACTTTGGGCACAGCACGACGAAGGTTAAGGGATTCACCGCCGGCGGTTCCGTGGTGGTCACCAGCGCCTTCCGCCAGGCTGAGAGCCGGCACACCCACGCCTACAGCGTCCCCCTGGAGGGTGGCTGGGCGCAGGAGCTCCCTTACGGCCCGGTGGAGTCCGTCGCTTTCGGACCCGAGGTCGGCGATGAACGGCCCGTGGTGCTGGCGAGCGTGCTGTCGCGTGAACCGGCATGGTGGAAGCGGTACCGGGGCGGGACGGCCGGCAAGTTATGGATCGACCGCGACGGCAACGGTGAGTTCGAGCGCCTGGTGCCGGACCTTGACGGCAACCTCACCGATCCGCTGTGGGTGGACGGCCGGATCGCCTTCCTGTCCGACCATGAAGGGTACGGCAACCTGTACTCGGTCCTTCCCAGTGGAAAGGACCTGCGCCGCCACACCGACCACCAGGACTTATATGTCCGGCATGCCGCCACGGACGGCAAGCGGGTCATCTTCGAATCCGCCGGTGAACTCTGGGTCCTCCGTGATCTTGGCTCGGATCCGGTAAAGCTGGATATCACCCTCGGCTCGGCCACGCAGACCAGGCGTCCTGCCCTCCTTGATGCCGTCAAGCACCTCGGTGCGGTGGCGCCGGACGTGGCAGGTTGCGCCAGCGCTGTGGAGTCGCACGGGACCATCCACTGGCTGCGGCACAAGGATGGCCCGTCCCGCATCATCGAGGCCACCCCGGGAGTCCGCGGCCGGCTGCCGCGGCCGCTGGGGGACGGCCGCATCGCTTACATCGCTGACCACGACAACGTGGAAGCACTGCACATCAAGGACATTGCCGCGCCGGTTCCGCACATTGCCGGTCACGCGGGGCCAGGCACCACCCAGGCCGCTGCAGCAGCGGAAACACCAGCCTCAACAACCCCGGGTTCCGGAGACACAGCAGAGACCGGCGCGGCGGGGAATGAAACGGTGAGCCTGCCGCAGCCTGTTCCCGCGGCCGGCGCGGCGGTGCTGGCGGGAGGCCAGTCCCACGTTGCCGCAGACGACGAACAGCAGGCAGATGTGGCACCGGCCCCGGCTGACGCCCCGGAACCCGCGGCAGGGGCAGGCATCACCGTCCCCACGCCGTCACGCGCCAGTTCGCTGGAAGCAAGCCCGGACGGACGCTGGCTTGCCCTCGGGACATCCTTTGGCGACGTTTACGTCCTGGACACCCGCAGCGGCGACCTCACGCAGGTGGCAAGCATCGGCGAAGGCAGCATTTCCGAACTGGCGTGGTCTGCGGACTCGCGCTGGCTGGCCTGGTCTGAACCGGTCACGTCCTTTGGTTCGCGCAGCCGGCTGCGGCTGGCCACCGTCGACCGGCTCGACGCCGAACCGGTGGACGTGACCGATGGCCGTTTCCGTGACGCCTCGCCGGCTTTCACCCCGGACGGCAGGTTCCTCGCCTTCCTGTCCAACCGCAGCTTCGATCCCGTGTACGACGGACATTCGTTCGACCTCTCCTTCCCCAGCCCCATCAAGCCATATCTGGTGGCACTCTCCGCAGAGACGCCGTCGCCCTTTGGCCCCTCCGTTGACGCCGCGGGTGCGGAGCCGGAGACCGCCACGAACGCGGATGCCGCGGCCGGCGGCGACGGAGAGGAAAATGACGTGCCTGCCGTCCATGTGGACGCGGAGGGACTGGCGCACCGGGTCATCAGTGTTCCCGTACCCCAGGGCAACTACAGCTCGCTCGAAGCCGTTGAGGGCGGACTCCTCTGGCTCGACTCCGCCCTGGCCGGCGTAACCGGCGACGGAAAGGCCAGCCAGGAGGACAAGGACGCCCGCCCCAGCCTGGTCCGGTATGACATCGCACGGCGCAAACAGACCACCCTGGTGGATGCCGTGGACAGCTACCGCCTCTCCGGCGACCGCAGCAAGGTGGCAGTGATTGCCGACAAACAGGTCACCGTGGTTCCATCGGACGCCAAGTCGGACGAAGACTCCGGCAAGGTGGTCAGGGTTGACCTTGGCCGGATCCGCGTCCTCATGGACCCGCTCAGCGTCTGGGGCCAGGCCTTCGATGAGGCCTGGCGGCTGCAGCGCGACTTCTTCTGGACCGAGGACATGGCCGGTCAGGACTGGGACTCCATCCATGCCCGCTACCGCCCCCTGGTTCAGCGGCTGGGCTCGCACGATGACCTGGTGGACCTGCTGTGGGAACTGCACGGCGAGCTGGGGACGTCCCACGCGTACGTGCGCCCCGCCCCGGTTACCGAACGCGGCAGCCGGGGACAGGGCAGGCTCGGCGCCGACCTCGCGCACACCACCCGCGGCTGGGAAATCACCCGCATCCTGGCGGGCGAGTCCTCCGACCCCCTCGCGACATCACCGCTCACCAGGCCGGGCGTGGGTGCCAAGGCGGGGGACATCCTGCTGGCCATCGACGGCGTCCCGCTGTCCGACAGCGTCACCCCGGCCATGCAGCTGGTGGGCGCAGCGGGCCGCGCCGTGGAGCTGACCCTCCTCAACGGCCCGGGGCACGGTGCTGCTGAAGGCACCCAGCGCCGGGTCGCCGTCGTGCCCGTCAAGGATGAGGAACGCCTGCGCTACCAGGAATGGGTGGCCGGCAACCGGCGGACCGTCCGGGAAGCCTCCAGTGGAACGTTCGGGTACCTCCACATTCCGGACATGATGGCCAACGGCTGGGCGCAGCTGCACCGCGACCTCGATACGGAAACAGCGCTCGACGGCCTGATCGTCGACGTCCGCCGCAACCGTGGCGGACACACGTCGCAGCTTGTGGCGGAACTGATTGGCCGCAAGGTCACCGGGTGGAGCATGCCGCGCGGGGAGAAACCGCGCACGTACCCGCACCACGCGCCCAGGGGGCCGGTGATCATCCTTGCGGACGAGTTTGCCGGATCCGACGGCGACATCATCACCCAGGTGTCGAAGCTGCGGGGCATCGGCCCGGTCATCGGAACACGGACCTGGGGCGGTGTGGTGGGCATCGACAACCGCTTCGCGCTGGCGGACGGCACGGGCGTCACCCAGCCCCGCTACGCCAACTGGTTCAGCGGCGGCATTGGCTGGGGCGTGGAGAACTACGGCGTTGATCCGGACATCGAAGTGGCCTACCCGCCGCACGCCTACGCCGCCGGCCGTGATCCGCAACTGGAGTACGGCATTGGGGCGCTGAAGGAAATGATCCAGGAACTGCCCACCGACCGGCCGCCGGCCCGCGCAGGGTACCGCCGGCTGAAGCCCGCACCGCTGCCGGCCCGCCGGCAGGGGAGCCAGCAGCCGTAGCTCCAGGGGTAACCAAAAGGCCCTGCCCGGCCGGGAAATCTTCCGGCCGGGCAGGGCGTTTTGTTTAGCTGGGGAGCGGCCTAGGCCTCGAGCGTGGCGTCCAGGGTGATGTCGATGCTGGCGAGGGCGCCGGAGACGGGGCAGCCCACCTTGGCGTCCGTTGCGATCTTCTGGAACTCATCTTCCGAGATGCCGGGGACGCGGGCTGACATGGTCAGGTGGCTGCCGGTGATGCCCGTGCCCGGCACGAAAGTAACATCTGCCTTGGTGCGCACTTCCTCCGGTGTGTGGCCTGCATTGGCAAGTTCATTGCTAAAGGCCATGGAGAAGCAGGCAGCGTGGGCTGCAGCGATCAGCTCTTCCGGGCTCGTCTTGCCGTTGGCCGCTTCAGTCCTGGCCTTCCACGTGACATCGAAGGTGCCCAGGCCTGAGGTGGCCAGGCTGGTGGTGCCGGAACCCTCCGTCAGGTTGCCGTTCCATACTGCGTTTGCTGAACGTGTTGCTGCCATGTCACTCCTCAGATTGATCCTTACCGGGGCAGGCTGTTGCCACGACCCCGCCGCTACCCATCCTAGGGATTCGGCACCCCGGGCGCACGGGTTGTCCGCTGTCAGAGGATTGTGACCATGGCGTTAAAACGCCGGCGGCGGCGCCCCCGGGGAAGGGGGGCGCCGCCGCCTACGTGCGGATGCAACCGCTTACTGCCAGAGGGTGGCGATGGCGATGTTGATCAGCGCCAGTCCGCCGACGCCGTGCGCCAGGCCGGTGGAGACGGGCTGCCCGTTCTTGACCTTGCGCGTTCCAATAACGGCCAGGACGGCAACCACGACGGCGATGACGAACTTGATGCCCAGCTTGGCGTAGTTCGGGTCGGAGTCCGGGAGGAACGGCAGGATGCCCATCATGGCGATGCCGGTGAGGAGCTGCAGGAAGGCGCCGTCACGCTGGCGCGGGTGCACCGTGGGGGTCCGCATCGTGGCGATCCAGTAGCCCACGATCATGGCGGCTCCCACGACGTGCAGGAAGACCAGGATGTTGAAGAGAATATTCATGGCTCCAGCTTAGCCAGTCAGTTCTACAGCTCGTAGCAAAGCCACGCGGACGACGGCCCGGGGCGGCCGCGGGCTGCTTGACGTTAAACCGCGACGGCGGTGCCGGCTGCGGGAGGTTCCCACCCGTGCCGGCACCGCCGTCGTTGTACTGCTGTGAAGGTTACAGCCCCAGGTCCGCTTCGAAGGCGCCTTCTTCAAGGCGTGCCTTCAGGGTCTGGAGGAACCGGCCGGCGTCGGCACCGTCCACCAGGCGGTGGTCGTACGTCAGGGACAGGTACATCATGGAGCGGATGGCGATTGAGTCGTCACCGTTTTCGTCAGAAACCACAACGGGCCGCTTGACGATGGCGCCGGTTCCCAGGATGCCCACCTGCGGCTGGTTGATAATCGGGGTGTCGAACAGCGCGCCCACCGAACCGATGTTGGTGATGCTGAACGTGCCGCCGGACAGCTCGTCGGGGCCGATCTTGCCGTCGCGGGTGCGGGAGGCAACATCGGCGATCTTGCCGGCCAGGCCGGCAAGATTCAGGTTGCCGGCGTCGGCGATGACCGGAACCAGCAGGCCCTTGTCGGTGTCGACGGCGATGGCCAGGTGTTCGGCGTTGTGGTAGGTGATTTCCTGCTTTTCCTCGTCGTACGCAGCGTTGAGCTTGGGGTGCTGCTTGAGGGCCTCGGCCACAGCCTTGGCGATGAAGGGCAGGAACGTCAGCTTGGTGCCGTTCTGGGCCTGGAACGAGTTCTTGGCCCGGGCGCGCAGCTTGGCGACCTTGGTCATGTCTACTTCGTGGACCTGGGTCAGCTGGGTGGAGATCTCCAGGGATTCGCGCATGCGCCGGGCGATGACCTGGCGGATGCGGGGAGCCTTCTGGGTGGTGCCGCGCAGGGAGGAAACAGCTCCAGCCGATGCGGCCGGTGCGGACGCGGAAGGAGCTGCGGCCGGAGCGGCAGCGGGAGCGGCCTTGGCCTCAGCGGCGGCCATGACGTCCTGCTTGCGGATGCGGCCGCCAACGCCGGTGCCGGAGAGCGAGGAGATGTCCACGCCGTGCTGGTTGGCCAGCTTGCGGACCAGGGGAGTGACGTAGCCGGACTCGGAGCCACCGGCCGGTGCCGCCTCCTGGACTGCGGGAGCAGCAGCGGGAGCGGGGGCCGCCTTCGGAGCTTCCTGGGCGGGTGCCGGTGCAGCAGCAGCCGGGGCTTCCTGCTTGGGTGCTTCCTGCTTGGGGGCCTCCTGCTGCGGAGCGGCAGCCGGGGCCGGTGCAGCCTGCGGAGCAGGAGCAGCGGCAGCGCCGGAACCGATGACGGCAAGCACGGAACCGACTTCAGCGGTCTCGTCCTCGTTGACCCGGATTTCCTGCAGCGTGCCGGCAACCGGGGACGGAATCTCGGTGTCCACCTTGTCCGTGGAGACCTCCAGCAGGGGCTCGTCGACCTCCACCTGGTCGCCAACGGCCTTGAGCCAGCGGGTGACGGTTCCTTCGGTGACGCTTTCGCCCAGTGCGGGGAGGGTGACCTCGTGGCTTTCGCCGCCGCCGGCAGCCGGCGGTTCCTGTGCGGGGGTTTCCTGTGCAGGTGCTTCCTGGGCGGGAGCTGCCTCAGCCGGGGCTTCCTGCGTGGGAGCTGCTTCTGCGGGGGCCTCCTGGGCGGCTGCGGCAGCGGGAGCTTCTTCCGCAGGAGCGGAGCCGCCGCCGGAGCCGTCACCGATGCGCACCAGGGGTGCGCCTACCTCGGCGGTCTCGTCTTCGGCGACCAGGATTTCTTCAATCACGCCAGCTACGGGAGAGGGGATTTCAGTGTCTACTTTGTCGGTGGAGACTTCGAGCAGCGGCTCGTCCACCTCTACCCGGTCACCTACCTGCTTGAGCCAGCGGGTGACGGTTCCTTCGGTGACACTCTCACCGAGGGCGGGCAAGTTAACGGATTCAGACATGTCGTCCCCGTTCTCCTTATTGATCTGTAGTGCGAATGATTGCTGCCTTGTTGGAAGCCTAGTGCACCCGGTCTGGACGACCGGGTGCACCGGGCCTGGTAATGCTGGGGAAACCTAGCCGTGCAGCGGCTTGCCGGCCAGCGCCAGGTGGGCTTCGCCGAGGGCTTCGTTCTGGGTGGGGTGGGCGTGCACCAGCTGTGCCACGTCCTCCGGGTAGGCTTCCCAGTTCACGATCAGCTGGGCCTCGCCCACCTGCTCGCCCATGCGTGCGCCGATCATGTGGACGCCCACCACGGGGCCGTCCTTCTGGCGGACCAGCTTGACCAGGCCGGAGGTGCCCAGGATGGAGCTCTTGCCGTTGCCGGCCAGGTTGTATTCCTGGGTCTGCACCTGGTCTTCGCCGAACTTTTCCTTGGCAGCCTTTTCGGTGTAGCCGACGGTGGCGATTTCGGGTTCGGAGTAGGTGACCTTGGGGATGTTGATGTCCTCGACCACCACGGGCTTCAGGCCGGCGATTTCCTCGGCCACGAAGATGCCCTGCTGGTAGCCGCGGTGGGCCAGCTGCACGCCCGGGACGATGTCGCCCACGGCGTAGATGTTGCCCACGCCGGTGTGCAGGCGTTCGTTGGTGATGACGAAGCCGCGGTCGATGGTGACGCCGGCTTCCTCGTAGCCCAGGTTGGCCGTGACGGGGCCGCGGCCGACGGCGACCAGCAGCAGGTCCGCTTCGAACGTCTTGCCGTCCACCAGGGTGACCTTGACGCCGTCGTCATTCTGCTCGACGCCCTGGAAGAAGACGCCGGTGGAGAACTTGATGCCGCGCTTCTTGAAGGCGCGTTCGAAGTTCTTGATGATCGTTGCGTCCTCGTTGGGAACGAGGGAGGGCAGGCCTTCGACGATGGTGACGTCCACGCCGAACGACTTCCAGACCGAGGCGAACTCGACGCCGATGACGCCGCCGCCCAGGATGATGGCGCTCTTGGGGATGAAGTCCATGGTCAGGGCCTGGTCGGAGGTGATGACCTTGCCGCCGATTTCCAGGCCGGGAAGGGTGCGCGAGTAGGAGCCGGTGGCCAGGACGATGTTTTTGCCCTTGTATGCGGTGCCGTTCACCACGACCGTGTCGGTGCCCTGCAGCTTGCCTTCACCTTCGATGACGGTGATGCCCTTGGACTTGATGAGCCCCTGCAGGCCCTTGAACTTGCCGGCGATGATGCCGTCCTTGTACGCGTTGACAGCGTTGATGTCGATGCTGTCGAGGGTGACGTTCACGCCGTACTTGGCGGAGTCACGGGCGTGGTCGGCCAGCTCTGCGGAGTGCAGCAGTGCCTTGGTGGGGATGCAGCCGTTGTGGAGGCAGGTCCCGCCCAGCTTGCCCTTCTCCACGAGGCCGACGGTGAGGCCGAGCTGTACTCCGCGCAGCGCCGCAGCGTAACCGCCGCTGCCGCCACCGAGTACCAGGATGTCGAATTCTTGCGCAGTTGCCTGATCGGCCACTAAAACGCTCCCTCGCGTGAACGATGACGCGTTCTGCGCGCATCATCTGGTCTTGGAACTTGCACTGCCGTGATTATGTCAGCAGGGCAACTCTCTTGCATTTGTGACTACCGTGGTTCACCTTAGCGAACCACCTATCCATGCTCCACCTTGGCGCTGTGTTTGTGGAGCGCTTGTGTCCAGTGTCACGCGGCTCTGTGGCACAGGAATCACTGCACCTCAGAGCCGCGTGACACAGGCGCTGGGGCCTTCGTCCAGGCAGCTTTTCAGGCCGCGGCCAGGATGTCCTCGACGTAGGCGACCAGGGTACGGACAGTGCATCCGGTGCCCTGCTTGTGGGTGTAGCCGTAGGGGCTGCCGTTGTTAAAGGACGGCCCCGCGATATCGATGTGCGCCCAGGGGATCTGTTCGCCCGCCTTGTCCTTACCCACGAACTCACGCAGGAACACAGCAGCGGTCATCATGCCGCCGTGACGTTCGCCAATGTTGGCCAGGTCCGCCACCTGGGAATCCAGGCTGGGGCGCAGTTCCTCCGGCAGGGGCATGGGCCAGACAAGCTCGCCGGCGCGGTCGGCCGCTGCCTTAAGGGCGTCCGTGACGCTCTCCGAACCCATGACACCGGCGGTGCGGTTGCCCAGTGCGATGAGCTGCGCGCCGGTCAGCGTGGCCACGTCGATGATGGCGTCCGGGTATTCGCGGCTGGCAGCGACGATGCCGTCCGCCATCACCAGGCGGCCTTCGGCGTCGGTGTTGAGGACCTCCACCGTCTTGCCGCCGAACATGGTCAGCACATCGGCAGGGCGGGATGCGCCGCCGCCGGGCATGTTCTCTGCGATGCACAGCCAGGCGGTGGCCTTCACCGGCAGGCCCAGGCCGGCGAGGGCCAGGACAGTATTAAGCACGACGGCGGCGCCCGCCATGTCGCTCTTCATGTCACCCATGTTCAGGGCCGGCTTGAGGGAGATGCCGCCGGTGTCGAACGTGATGCCCTTGCCCACGAGGGCAATTTTGGCGGTGGCCTTGGCGGGGGAGTACTCGACCTTGACCAGCCGCGGCTGCCGGGTGGAGCCCTTGCCGACGCCCATGATGCCGCCGAAGCCTTCCTTCTCAAGGCGCTTCTCATCCCAGACCGTGACCTTGACGGGGAGCCCCTTGGCGAGGTCCTTGGCGGCCTCGGCAAAGGACTCCGGGTACAGGTGGCTCGGCGGCGTGTTGACCAGGGACCGGGTGGCGTTGACGGCCTTGGCCACTAATCCGGCCCGCTTCAGGGCGAAGTCCAGGCCCGTGCTGCCTGCCAGCTCCGTGAAGATGACGGCATTGCGGACGGGATCCTTGAGCCCGTCCGTGGAAGTCCGGAACTCGGTGAAGGAATAGGCGCCCAGCGCGGCACCCTCGGCAACGGCCGTGACACCCTGCACGGTTGCCGTCGGGAATGCCAGCGTCACCGTGGGGAGCCCGGCCAGCTGCCGGATGGCCGATCCCGCCGCCCGGCGGAGCGCTTCGCCGGCAAGCGGGCTGCTGTCGGACACCTTTCCCACCCCGGCGAGGACCAGGATTCCGGCGCCGGTCTCGGGCAGGCCGGGGAGGCGGACCAGCTGGTCTGCCGCGCCGGTCATCCCAAGCGCCTTCAGCGAGTCAGCGAGTGCCTCCGCGGACTTCGCGGTCAGCGGGTTGTCCAGCAGGACCGGCCCGTCGCTTCCCTGCCCCACCCCGATGACCACTGCGTCGCTGGGGTTCTTCTTAAGGTCCCGCGAGACGGTACTAAGGTTGATTTCAGTATTCTTGACCACAGGGATGAGTCCTCAATTCTCGAAACGTTCGGGCAGGGATGCATGTTGGGCGCTCTGCCATGGTGGCCCGGATCCGGCCGTTCTGGACGGCGCCGGGGTGTGTGCAAGCCCGCCTGGCAGGCCAGTTCCGATCGTAGCCCTTCGCCCGCACAGCGGGAGAATTTCCTGAGATGTGCGCCACAGCGTGCCGCGGAATGCCGGCTGCCCCTGCCGCGTTATGCAGGATGTCCACCCGTACCCCTGAAAGGAACACGCCGTGCTTGAACGGATTTCCGGCTCCCTGCTGGACCCCGACGCGCTCTACGCCAGCAACATCGAGCTGTTCCACAGCCCGGAGCTGCAGGGGCTGGACCTGGTGATGGGTTTCACGGGGTTCGCCGACGCCGGCCACGTGGTCAAGCAGATCAACGCCGAACTGCTGGACACCCTCGATGCCCAGCCTGTTGCTGTCTTCGATGCTGATCAGTTGATTGACTACAGGTCCCGGCGGCCGCACCTGAGCTTTGTGGAAGACCACATCCAGGACTACCAGGAGCCGCGCCTGGCCCTGTACCGGCTGGTGGATGGGCTGGGGAAGCCGTTCCTCCTCCTGGCAGGCTTCGAACCCGACCTGCAGTGGGAACGGTTCGCCCGTGCCGTGGTGAACATCGTGGAAAAGCTGGACGTCAACCTGGTCACCTGGATCCACTCCATCCCCATGCCCGTGCCCCATACCCGGCCCGTCGGCGTGACGGTGCATGGGAACCGGCCCGAGCTGATCGAGGGCATCTCCGTGTGGAAGCCCACCGTTGAAGTTCCGGCGGCTGTCGGCCACATCCTGGAGCTGCGCCTGGTAGAGGCAGGACGCAATGTTGCCGGGTACGTCATCCACGTGCCGCACTACCTGGCTGAGGCCGAGTACCCCACCGCCGCCGTCGCCGGGCTGGAATACCTCGGCGCCGCGACGTCGCTGATGCTGCCCACGGACCGGCTCCGTGAGTCCGGCCGTGAGGTCGGCCGCCAGATCGCACAGCAAATCGAGGCGTCCGAGGAGGTCCAGCAGGTGGTTTCCCGCCTCGAGACGCGGTACGACGAGAAGGCGGACGGCATGGTGCGCCGGTCGCTCCTGGCGAATGAAAATGACGAGCTCCCCGACGCCGACGACCTCGGAGCTGCCGTGGAGGCCTACCTGGCCAGGGAGAACCCCGGGCAGTAGCAGGGCGTCACAGCATCCGGGCCGCGGGCGCGGGCCGGGCATAATGAACTAGTGACTGCTCCCCGCGCCTGGCTTATCTGGACCATTGGAATTTTCGGGTATCTGGTGGCCGTGGCACAGCGGACGTCCTTCGGGGTGGTGGGGCTTGAGGCCACCGAGCGCTTCCATGCAACCGCGTCCGCCATTTCCTTCTTCACTGTCCTGCAGCTGCTGGTCTACGCCGGGCTCCAGATCCCGGTGGGAGTGCTGGTGGACAGGTTCGGTTCGCGCGCCATGATCGCCGGCGGCGCAGTCCTGATGGGACTCGGCCAGCTGCAGCTGGCTTTCGCCGAAAGCATCCCGGCGGGAGTCCTGGGCCGTGTCCTGGTGGGTGCCGGTGACGCGATGACCTTTATCTCAGTGATCAGGCTCATCCCGCTCTGGTTCGCCCCGGCCCGCGTCCCCCTGGTCACCCAGTTGACCGGCATGTCCGGCCAGTTGGGTCAGCTCTTCAGTGTGCTGCCCTTCGCGCTGGTCCTGCACCTGTCCGGCTGGACCCCCGCTTTCCTGATGCTGGCAGGGATGTCCGCCCTCGCCGTGGTGCTGGTACTGCTGCTGCTGCAGGATTCTCCGCCAGGGACCGGGCGCCCGCACGCCCGGCAGGGGCTCAGGGCCACCGGCGCCTCGCTCGCCCGGGCCTGGCGCCAGCCCGGCACACGGCTGGGGATGTGGAGCCACTTCACCATCCAGTTCAGCGGTACCGTGTTCGCGATGACGTGGGGCTACCCGTTCCTGATCTCGGGCCAAGGACTGGATGCCGGTACCGTTGCCGCCCTGATGGCGCTGTATGTCGCCGCAGCCATGGCGGTGGGCCCGTTCATCGGCCGCTTCGTTTCGCGCCACCCCCTGCGCCGTTCCACCATGGTGCTGCTGATCGCCGGAGCCACCGCCGCAGCATGGGCCGCGGTGCTGCTGCTGCCCGGACGCGCCCCGCTGTGGCTGCTGGCCGGCCTGGTGGTGGTGCTCGCAATCGGCGGCCCCGGGTCCATGATCGGCTTCGACTTCGCACGGACCTTCAACCCCGCGCACCGGATCGGCACCGCCACCGGCATCGTCAACGTTGGCGGCTTCATCGCGGCCCTGGTGTCCATCTTCCTGATCGGCCTGGTGCTCGACGTCCTCTACGCCACCGGATTTTCGCAGGGGGTGCTCTACGGCCTGGCCCCCTTCCGGCTGGCCCTGAGTGTCCAGTTCCTGCTCCTGGCTGTCGGTGCCGGGGCCATCCTGGCATCCCGGCGGAAGGTACGCCGGCAGATGGCCGCGCAGGGGATCGTGGTTCCGCCGCTGCGCAGCGCCATCGCCCGGCAGCGCCGGGAAAGCCTGGCCCGCCGCCGCCAGTCAACGCCCGACGACTGAGCCTGTCCCCGCCACTCTTCCTCCACCGCGGGCTGGTTACCCACATAGCCGGCTTGGCCCCTGCCCGCACCACCGCCGGCGGCGAATGCTGGAGCCATGACAGCTTCAGACCGATTAATAGTCCGCGGGCCGGAAGACATTCTTGGCTTCATTCCACATTCGCTGGGGTACTGGCCAGAGGCCAGCCTGGTGGCCATGACGCTGCACGGCACCAGGCTTGGAGCCACGCTCCGGCTTGACCTCCCGGGGCCGGAGATGGAGACGGCCCCGGCCCTTTTTGCACGTGCCGTCCGTCGCTACCTCGCATCAGACCAGGACGCTGACGGCAGTTTGCTGGCTGTCTTCACCAGCGACGCAGGAATGGTCCGGCCATCCCCGTATGACTTTCTGCTTTCCACAGTGCAGGGTGTGCTGGGCCAGGCCGGGATGCCCGTCCGCGATGCCTGGTTCGTGGGCGATGAGTACTGGCGGGACGCCCTGTGCAGCGATGCCTCGTGCTGCCCGCTCCCGGGACGGCCGCTGCAGGAGATCAGGGACAGCATGCTCAATACGGAAATGGTGTACCGGGGCAGCAGTGTTGGACCCGCTCCGAGAGCCGCGCGCGGGCCGGAAGTCCAGCAGGCGCCAGTCCCCGCCCTGCATCTGGCGGCCCTCCTTGAGGCGCAGGCCGCCTGGGAGGCTGAGCTTGGCGGGCAGTCCCGGAGCAGGGCGCACTTCACTGCGGTGCTTGACTTCTGGGAGAGCCTGCTTGACCGGACCCACGCCGGTCCATGGATTCCGGACGTTGAGCGGGACGCCTTCCTTCGCGCCACACTGATCGTTCCCACCTGGCGCGATGCCGTGCTCGTGATGGCCGCGGCCGGCAGGGCTGCCGCAGAGGCAGGCGCGGAACAGTTCGGCGTCCTCTCGGACGCGAGTGGGGACGGCAGCGGCCATTCCGTGGTGGCGGTGCCGTTGATGCCACCGGCGGAACCCGCCGGCGCTCGGCAGGGGTCAACGAAAGAGGGGACAAGGGAACCGGGGGTGGGAGGGCCGCGGGCATCGAGGCGTGCGGCCGGGAGGCGGCACACGATGCCCGGTGCCGCGTCCGGCTCCGTTCCTGCCGGCTACGGTGAGGTCCTCATGGGACTGGCGCCGGACGTGCCGGACTGGGCGGGCCTGGACGCGCTGGACCGGATTCTGGGAGAACTGGCGGTGCCCGGCGGGACCCCGGCCGCCGCAGCGCTGACGCTCCGTGGCTGGGTGGCCTGGTGCCGCGGCCGCGGCTCCTACGCCGCTGCCCACCTGGGCCAGGCCCTCGGGATCGAGCCGGAATACCGGCTTGCCGAACTCCTGCTGGACCTCGTGGGCAGGGGCACGCTCTGTGGCTGGGCCGCACGGAAGGAAGCCGCCTGGCAAAAATTCCGGACCGATCCCGCGGGGCAAAAGGAAACGCTGTGAACCGGGGCCAACCGGCCTGAAGAGCGGAGGACATGGGGCCGGCCGGGGCGGGCCGGCCGGGGGCAGCAGGAATGGATGGCGGCACGGGAGGCCGGATCCGGGCAAATCGTGAGACAATGGATGCCGAGACCCGGTTGGGTCCGTGTATCGAGTGCTTGTAACCGTCCCCGCAAGGGAACATTACAGCCGCTCCGGGAGTTGTCTTAAGTGACTCTGCCGGCCGTGGTGGTGCTTGGTTTTCACCACGGACTTGACAGGGTCATAGTGGTGTTGCCCGTATGGTGATTCCACAGACCACCGCTAGAAAGGTTTTCTGTGACCCCGTCTTCCACGAAGAAGGATTCCGCCGCCCAGGATGTCTTGTCCCCTGAGGAGAAGCAGGCCGCGACCAATGCCAAGCGGGCAGCTACGCGGGCAGCCAACAAGGCTTCGGCCGGCGAGGCTGCAGGCGACGGCAAGCGCGAGCCCAAGAAGCGTGGGCCCAAGCCCGGCGCCAAGGCCGCAGCCGAGGCTGCGGGAAAGTCGGCCGGTGACGTTGACCCGGATGAGGTCGAAGACGTCGAGGAAGACCTCGACGACGTCGTCCTCGAAGGTCCCGAGGCAGCAGAGGACACCGACGCCGATCCCGTCAAGGGTGCCGCCGGCAGCGGCAAGGGCTTCGTCTACTCTGACGCGGACGACGATGACGCCCCGGTGCAGCAGGTCATGTCTGCCGGCGCCACGGCTGACCCCGTCAAGGACTACCTGAAGCAGATCGGTAAGGTGGCACTGCTCAACGCGGAGCAGGAAGTCGACCTTGCACTGCGGATCGAAGCCGGGCTGTTCGCCGAGGAAAAGATTGCCGCAGACGACGGATCCATGGATCCGAAGTACAAGCGCGAACTCGAATTCATCATCCACGACGGCAAGCGCGCCAAGAACCACCTGCTGGAAGCCAACCTCCGCTTGGTGGTCTCGCTGGCCAAGCGCTACACCGGCCGCGGCATGCTGTTCCTGGACCTGATCCAGGAAGGCAACCTTGGCCTGATCCGCGCTGTGGAGAAGTTCGACTACACCAAGGGCTTCAAGTTCTCCACCTACGCCACCTGGTGGATCCGCCAGGCCATCACCCGCGCCATGGCCGACCAGGCCCGCACCATCCGTATCCCGGTGCACATGGTTGAGGTCATCAACAAGCTGGCACGCGTCCAGCGCCAGATGCTGCAGGACCTGGGCCGCGAACCTACGCCCGAAGAGCTGGCACTGGAACTGGACATGACCCCGGAAAAGGTGGTCGAGGTCCAGAAGTACGGCCGCGAGCCGATTTCGCTGCACACCCCCCTGGGTGAGGACGGCGACTCCGAGTTCGGCGACCTGATCGAGGACTCCGAAGCTGTTGTTCCGGCCGACGCCGTGAGCTTCACCCTCCTGCAGGAGCAGCTGCACTCGGTCCTGGACACCCTGTCGGAACGCGAGGCCGGCGTGGTCGCCATGCGGTTCGGCCTGACGGACGGGCAGCCGAAGACTTTAGACGAAATCGGAAAGGTCTACGGGGTCACCCGCGAGCGGATCCGCCAGATCGAGTCCAAGACCATGTCCAAGCTCCGCCACCCCTCCCGGTCGCAGGTGCTGCGGGACTACCTGGACTAGGTCTCTTCCGGACAGCCAAGCAGGGGCTGTTCCCGAATCCACTCAAGGTGGGTTCGGGAGCAGCCCCTGCTTTGTTTCCAGCTGCCGCGGCCAGCGTCTGTCCCGGTGCAGTTAAACGCCCGCGGGGCCCTTCCGGATTGGAAGGGCCCCGCAGGTTCGTTGTTACCGATGCCTCATCTAGTCGATTTCCACGGCAGCTTTCTCGTGAAGCTTTCCCGTCTCGTCGTGCCAGTCGGAGCTCAACGGCTTGAGCGTCGCCTCGACTGCACGGGCGTGGTGGCCGCAGAACAACAGCTCACCGCCGGAGGACTCGAGTACAACCCGGACATATGCCTGAGCTCCGCAACGGTCGCACCGGTCGAGTGCGTTTAGTGTGCGGTCTGCCACTGCTGTTGTCATGTCGGCCTCCTTAGTAGATCAGTACATCTATATAACCAGTATTCGTATCCGAACCATCGCAAGGATGGGGCAAGTTCGCTGTCCGCGTATCCGCAAGGTTAGGTCAAGAATTGCCCAGTCCCGCGCATCACGGGGGCTGGTGGCGCGCCGCACATGGCCCGGAGGGTGTGGCAGACGCCTGCGGCCGCTGCCGCCGACTACTCTTGAAGGTGCGGTCCCAGCGCCGCTTCCACGTCCCTGAAGGAGTTCATCACCAGTGGCACCAAGCTCTGAGTACACCGCCCGGCACCTCTCCGTACTGGAGGGCCTCGAAGCCGTCCGCAAGCGCCCGGGCATGTACATCGGCTCAACCGACTCGCGTGGCCTCATGCACTGCCTCTGGGAGATCATCGACAACTCTGTGGACGAGGCGCTGGCCGGGTTCGGCCACGATATCCGCATCATCCTGCACGCTGACAACTCCGTGGAGATCCACGACGACGGCCGCGGCATCCCCATCGACAAGGAACCCAAGACGGGACTCTCCGGCGTCGAAGTGGTGTTCACCAAGCTGCATGCCGGCGGAAAGTTCGGCGGTGGCTCCTACACCGCTTCCGGCGGCCTGCACGGTGTGGGCGCGTCCGTGGTCAACGCACTTTCCTCCCGGTTGGACGTCGAGGTGGACCGCGGCGGCAAGACGTACAAGATGTCCTTCCGCCGCGGTGAGCCCGGCCGCTTCAAGGACACCGGTTCCCGCGTGGATCCGGCAGCGCCGTTCACTCCCTTCGTTGATGACTCGGTGCTGGACATCGTGGGCAAGGCCAAGCGCGGCGTCACCGGGACCCGAATCCGCTACTGGGCGGACCGGCAGATCTTCACCCCCGATGCCAGGTTCTCCTACGAGGACCTGGTTGCCCGTGCCCGCCAGACCTCCTTCCTGGTACCGGGCCTCAAGCTCACCGTGCGGGACGAGCGCAAGCTCCCTGGAACCCCGGGCGAAGCGGGCCCCCATGAAGAGGTCTTCCACCACGACGGCGGCATCTCCGAGTTCGTCGAGTTCCTCGCCGCGGACCCGGCCGTCACGGACGTGTGGCGGCTGCACGGGTCCGGGAAGTTCAAGGAGACCGTCCCGGTCCTGGACGAACGGGGGCACAGCCAGCTGGCCGAGGTTGAACGTGACTGTGAGGTTGACGTGGCGCTGCGGTGGGGCATTGGCTACGACAGCACCGTGCGCAGTTACGTGAACATCATCGCCACCCCCAAGGGCGGCACGCACCAGTCCGGGTTCGAACAGGCGCTGGTCAAGACGTTCCGGAAAGCCGTGGAAACGAACGCCCGCAAGCTCAAGGCCGGAAACGACAAGATCGAAAAGGATGACATCTTCGCCGGCCTCACAGCGGTGCTGACCGTACGGCTGGCCGAACCGCAGTTCGAGGGCCAGACCAAGGAGATCCTCGGCACCAGCGCCGTGCGTGCCATCGTGGCAAGGGTTGTGGAGCGTGAGATCTCCGCCAAACTGTCCTCCAGCAACCGGAACGACAAAGCCCAGTCCGCCCTGCTGCTGGAAAAGATCGTCAGCGAGATGAAGTCCCGCATCTCGGCGCGCGTGCACAAGGAGACCCAACGGCGCAAGAATGCGCTGGAAACCTCCTCCATGCCCACCAAGCTTGCCGACTGCCGCACGGACGACGTCGAACGTTCCGAACTGTTCATCGTGGAAGGCGACTCCGCGCTGGGCACCGCCAAGCTGGCCCGCTCCTCAGACTTCCAGGCCCTCCTGCCCATCCGCGGCAAGATCCTCAACGTCCAGAAGGCGTCGGTGGGGGACATGCTCTCCAACGCCGAATGCGCTGCCCTTATCCAGGTGGTGGGCGCGGGCTCCGGCCGCAGCTTCGACATCAGCGCCGCACGGTACGGCAAGGTGATCCTCATGACCGACGCCGACGTCGACGGCGCCCACATCCGGACCCTGCTGCTGACCCTTTTCTTCCGCTACATGCGGCCCATGATCCTGGAGGGCAGGGTGTTCGCCGCAGTTCCACCGCTGCACCGGGTGGAGGTCATCAACGCAGGCCAGAAGGCCAACGAAATGATCTACACCTACTCCGAGGCGGAACTCCATGTCCTGCTGGCCCGCCTGGCCAAGGAAGGCAAGCGGTACAAGGAACCCATCCAGCGGTACAAGGGCCTGGGGGAGATGGACGCCGAGCAGCTGGCGGAAACCACCATGGACCCGCGGCACCGCACCCTGCGCAAGGTGGGGATCGAAAACGCGCAGCAGGCAGAGGAGATCTTCGACCTGCTCATGGGCTCCGACGTTTCCCCGCGCAAGGACTTCATCATCGCGGGCGCGTCCAGCCTTGACCGGGAGCGCATCGACGCCTGATTGAAGGCAAGTCCAGTGCGCCGGGGTCAGCCCAGCAGGCCTGGAACCACCAGCAGCACCGTGGGCAGCGCCAACAGCAGCACGGAGCCGGCCAGGACGGCGCTGCGGACGGCGGCGGGAAGCTGGGGCTGGGGCGTCAGGAGGCGGCTGACCCGCGAGGCTGCGGTCCTGACCGCGTCCGAGCCCGGTCCGCCCGATGCCGCTTCCAGCCCTGACAGGGCGAGCGTGGGTGAGGACGGCCGGATGTCCCCGGCGCCGGCGTTTCCTGCCGAGCCGCTGGCCACGATGGCGATCGCCTTGATGAGGGTCGCCTTGCTCTCGGTCCGCAAAGCAACGTCGTCGGCCAGCATCTCGATCAGCGAGTTGACGGCTTCCTGGGCAAGCCTGGTGGTGGGAAGCCAGGGGAGCGCCTGGCGCCAGGCAGCAAAGGCCCACAGCAGCAGGTGGTGCCGTTGGCTCAAATGGGCGTTTTCGTGGATCAGGACGGCCCGCAGCTCGGCCGGTTCGAGGGCGGCCATCAGGCCGTCAGACAGGACGGTTACGGAGCGGGCGCCGCCTGGAAGGCAGTAGGCCACAGGGGAGTCGTGGCTGATGACCAGCGTCCCCGCATCCTGGGCCGACGGGGAGGCCAGCAAAGCCAGCAGTTCGCGGTGCCGGCGCCGCTGCCGCTGGATTTTGTAGTACGTCAGCAGCAGCGTGAACACCAAGTGGGCCGTGAGCAGGGCAGCGGTGGACAGCGCAAAGATATGCCAAAAGCCCAGCGCAGTGGTGGGGGCATTGAAGAACACCATTCCTGCCAATGCGCGGAGCCCTGCGATGAGGTTGTCACCGATGGGTTCCAGGCCGTAGACCAGCATGGCGCCGATCATGGACAGTCCACCTGCGAGCGCAATCGCCTGCCACAGCAGCATGGCCGTGAACGGCGACCTGGCCGGCCATTGTGCCCGCGACAGGAGGATCGGCACCGGCCAGGCCAGGATTATCGCAAGGACCGCCAGCAGGTATGAGGCCCAGAACATGGTGTGTTAGAGGTGGCCCAGCAGTTTGCGCAGCGTCTCGGCTTCACCTTCGGACACGGACCCGATGAAGCGGGCCAGGACGGCCTCGCGGTCAGGGGCTGATCCCAGGACTTCGTGCATGAGTTCGGCGGTGTGGTCCGCACGGCTGGACACGGCCTGGTAGCGGTGCGGGCGGGTTCCGCGTTCGCGCTCCACCAGCCCCTTCTTTTCCAGGCGGGAGAGTACGGTGAGCACCGTGGTGACGGCCAGCTCCTTGCCTTCGTGGCCCGGCCCGCCCTGCGCCGCGGACGTGCGCGCCAGCTGGTCCCTCAGGGTATTGGCCGTAGCCGCTTCCTGGCCCGCCCAGAGCAGGTCCATGACTGCCCGTTCCAGTTCACCAAGACTAGCCATTTCACTTTTCCTTTTATTTCCCGCACCGTGCTCTTTGAATGCCGGTGACGTCACGCGGTTTGTTCAACTACATCACTAAATCTACCCCGAAACCGCCCCGGATTCTACATCGGGTAGAACATGTGGCGCGCCGGCGCTTGCCGGTCCATGTATGGGAAGGGCGTTGGTTTTCGCCCGCCGGCGCCAATGTTCTACACTATGTAGAAGTTACAGTTCTACGAAGCGTAGAAAACTGCATCGGCCAACAGTAGGGACCGCCATGGACGCCTTGGAAATCGCACGCTGGCAATTCGGTATCACCACGGTCTACCACTTCATGATGGTGCCGCTGACCATCGGCCTGGGCCTGGTGGTCGCCGTCATCCAGACCGCCTGGTACCGCACCGGCAAGCCAGAGTACCTGCGCATGACCAAGTTCTGGGGAAAGCTGTTCCTCATCAACTTCATCATGGGCGTGGCCACCGGCATCGTGCAGGAATTCCAGTTCGGCATGGCATGGAGCGAGTACAGCCGGTTCGTGGGGGACGTCTTCGGTGCCCCGCTGGCCCTTGAAGCCCTCTTGGCCTTCTTCGTCGAATCCACGTTCCTTGGCCTGTGGATCTTTGGCTGGAAGCAGCTTAAGCCCGCCATCCACCTTGCCTGCCTCTGGGTGGCCGTCATCGGGTCGGCCCTTTCCGCCTACTTCATCATCGTGGCCAACAGCTGGATGCAGCACCCGGTGGGTGTGGAAATGATCAACGGCCGGCCCGTCATGACCGATGCCTGGGCCGTGTTCACCAACAACACGGCGCTGGTTGCCGTCCCGCACACCCTCTTCGGCGCCCTGGCTGTGGCCGGCGGCTTCCTCCTGGGCATCGCCTGGTACCACCTCTGGCGGAGGCGGCACGACGGCGTTGACACCGTGGGTGCCGACGGCAAGGTCATCCCCGGTGAAGACGTCCGCATCCCCGGCCGTGACCGTGCAGACCACAGCGTGTGGATCCGGTCCCTGCGGATCGGCGCCGTGGTGGCCATGATCTCCTTCGCCGGCACCGCGGTGACCGGCGACCTGCAGGGCAAGCTGATGTTCCAGCAGCAGCCCATGAAGATGGCAGCCGCGGAGGCAGCCTGCCACGACGGCACCGGCTTCTCAGTGCTGAGCATCGGCAACGTGGGTTCCAGGAACTGCGACGACGTGGTGGCCGTGATCGAGGTTCCGGGCATCCTGTCCTTCCTGGCCAAGGGCGACTTCACCACCGAGGTCAAGGGTGTCAACAGCCTGCTGCCCGAATACAAGGCCAACTACGGAACCAACCTGCCGGACAATCCCATTTACGGTGAGCGCGCGGGCCAGGAGATCGAATACGTGCCCGTCATGGAAGTCACCTACTGGGGGTTCCGGATGATGATCGGCTTTGGCGGACTCGCTGCGCTGGCCGCACTGGTGGCGCTCTGGCTCACCCGCAGGGGAACCGTGCCGGAGCAGCGGTGGCTGATGCGGCTGGCTGTCTTCGGCATCCTCGCCCCGTTCGGCGCCAACGCCGCCGGCTGGATCTTCACCGAAATGGGCCGCCAGCCGTTTGTCGTGGCGCCCAACCCCGACCCCAGCGGCATCGACCAGGTGTTCATGTTCACCGCCGCCGCCGTCTCCCCGGGGGTCTCCGCAGGGGAACTGATCGCCTCGCTGGTTGCCCTGACCGCCGTCTACGCAGTCCTGCTGGTGGTGGAAGTCAAACTCCTGGTCAAGTACATCCGCGGCGGGGTGCTCTCCGCAATGCCCGAACTCGGCCACGCACCGGTGGACGAGAACGAGGACGCGACACCGGGCCCCGGCGGCAACGGTGATACAAAACCCGCCGACGACGTCCTGGCCTTCGCCTACTAGCAGAGGAAACACACAATGGAACTGCTTCCCACCATTTGGTTCATCGCCATCGCGGTGCTGTGGACCGGCTACCTCTTCCTGGAAGGCTTCGACCTGGGCGTGGGGATGCTGATGAAGCTCTTTGCCCGCAACAACACGGAGCGCCGTGTGCTGCTGAACACTATCGGGCCTGTCTGGGACGGCAACGAGGTGTGGCTCCTGACGGCCGGCGGCGCCACGTTCGCAGCCTTCCCGCTCTGGTACGCGTCGTTGTTCTCCGCGCTCTACCTCCCCCTGCTGGTGGTCCTGCTGGCCCTCATCTTCCGGGCCGTGGCGTTTGAGTACCGCGGCAAGGTGGACAGGGACAGCTGGCGGAACCGGTGGGACTGGGCCATCGCCCTGGGCTCGTTCTTCGCCGCCTTTGGCGTGGGCGCTGCGCTGGCGCTCACCACCACAGGTCTTCCGCTGAACGCCAACGGCGACCGTGAAGGCGGCCCCATGGCCTGGTTCAGCGGTTACGCCCTGCTGGGCGGCATCGCCGTGGTGGGCTTCGCACTGCTCCACGCCCTGGCGTTCCTGGCCCTCAAAACGGATGGGGAGATACGGCACCGCGCCCGCCGGTGGTTCGTGCGGCTCCTGCCGGTCCTGCTGCTGCCCATCGCAGCATGGGCCCTCGCCATCCAGTTCATGGCCGGCAAACCGTGGACCTGGGCCGCCGTCGTCCTGGCCGTTGCTGCTGCCGCTACAGCCTGGCTGCTGGCCCGGAACGGCTCCGAAGGCCGGTCCTTCCTGGCCCTGGGCGCCTTCCTGGTGCTCGGCACGGCGTCCATCTTCGGGGCCGTGTTCCCGGTGGTGCTGCCCTCCACGCTGGACAGCGCCTTTGACCTCACCATCTCCAACGCCTCCTCCTCGGACTACACGCTGGGGCTGATGAGCATCGTGGCAGCTGTGGGCCTTCCCCTGGTGATCGCCTACCAGGCCTGGACCTACTGGGTCTTCCGCCGCCGCGTCAGCGCCGCCCACATCCCGGAAGCCCACAGCTTCCTCCCGGCGGTGGCCGCCAAGGCGTTCACCACCAAGGGCTGACGTGCGGCCCGCCTTTCCTGCCGGTCCGGCAACCCGTTCGGCCATCTACTGGCTGGGAGTCCTGGCCGCCCTCAAGGCCCTGTCCCTGGTCCTGATCGGCCAGGCCGTGGCGTCCGCCCTGGCCGGCCTGGTAGCCGGGGACCCTGCCTGGGCAACCCAGCTCCCTGCCGGGCTCGCCGGCGTCGTCCTTCGCTCGCTGACCGTCTGGGGCCAGGCCGTCGCCGCCCGCCGCGCAGCGCTGGGGGTCAAGGAAGAACTCCGTGCGGAGCTGCTGGAACGCGCCCTCCGCACGGGCGTCAGGTCCTCAGGCCCGGGCGACGGCGGCCTGGCGGTACTGGCAACCCGCGGACTGGACGCCCTGGACAGCTACTACACGCAGTTCCTTCCCGCGCTGGTTAACTGCGCGGCCGTGCCACTGCTGCTGGGGGCCCGGATCCTCTTCGCGGACTGGGTGAGCGCGCTGGTCATTGTCCTCACCGTGCCCCTGATCCCGGTGTTCATGGTGCTGATCGGCCGGTACACCGAGGACAGCGTCCGCGAGGCGCAGGCATCGCTGGCCCGGCTGGGCGCCCACATGCTGGAGCTCGCCAAGGGCCTGCCGGTTTTGGTGGGGCTGGGCCGGGCCACCGCCCAGCGCAAGGCCCTGGAGGAAATCTCCGACGAATACCGCACCCGCACCATGGGCACCCTGCGGACCGCCTTTCTGTCCGCACTGGCCCTGGAACTCATCGCCACCATTTCGGTGGCCGTTGTGGCCGTCTTCATCGGGGTCCGGCTGGTCCACGGCGACATGCCACTGGAAGCCGGCCTGCTGGCGCTCCTCCTGGCACCGGACTGCTATCTCCCGCTGCGCGAACTGGGCACCGCCCACCACGCCAGCGACGACGGCCGGGTGGCGCTCGCGGAAACCGCCGCCGTCACCGGCGGACCCGAGCCAACACCCCTGCCGGCGGCCAAGGCCGGCAGGCCGGGTGCCCCGCTGGAGGTCACCGGACTTACCGTGACCTACGCCGGACGGTCCGAAGCAGCCGTGGGACCCCTCACCTTCACCGCGCCGCAGTACAGGATCACCGCCCTGGACGGACCCAGCGGCGCGGGCAAGAGCACCATCCTGGGCGTGCTGGCCGGAACCATCGGCACCGGCGACGGGACGGGCATCACCGGATCCATCCGCGGACTGGACCGCAGTACCGTGGCCTGGGTGCCGCAGCACCCCGTCATGGTGGCCGGCACCGTCCTGGACGAGGTGCTGCTGTACCTTTCGCCGGAGGCCGGCCGGGGGACGGACCGGTTGGCCGCAGAAGAGACTGCCCGCCGCTGCCTTGACCGATCCGGAGCAGCCCACCTGGCCGCGAAGCACCAGGCGGAACTGAGCCCTGGCGAGCTGCGCCGCGTGGCCCTGGCCCGCGGGCTGGCCAGGATCGAGGCCGGTGCCGCCCTCCTGCTGCTGGACGAGCCCACGGCCCACCTGGACGATGCTTCCGCCCTCGTTGTGGAGGACGCCATCCGGCGGCTCCGTGGTCAGGCCACCGTGATCCTGGTGGCTCACAACCAGCGGACCCGGCAGCTCGCAGACCTGCTGGTGCCGGTGGGAACGAGGAGCCAGCCCGCGCCGGCAACGCTCCGAAATGACAGCGCTGAAGATGTCCTGCCCACTGCCGCCACAGGCCCCGCTGCAGCAGAGACAAGCGGGGGCAATGCAGCCAACAACGCCGGTACCAGCCGGCCCGCCCAGGCCGCACCTGGCCCGGTCCGCCTCCTGGCCGCCCTCCTGGCGCCGGTGAGGGGCAAGTTCGGCGCCGCTGCTGTCGTCGGCACGCTGGCGGCTGTCTTCGCCGTCGCGCTTTCCGGCCTTTCCGGCTGGCTCATCATCCGCGCCAGCGAGCAGCCGCCCATCCTCTACCTCCTGACCGCCATCGTGGGCGTCCGGTTCTTCGGCATCGGCCGGGCCGTCTTCCGCTACTGGGAGCGGCTGCTGCTGCACGATGCCGTCTTTGCCGCACTCACCCGCCTGCGCGGCCGGCTTTGGGAGTCACTGAGCCGCAGGGCCCTGTCGCTGCGCCGGCTCCTGCAGGGCGGCAACGTGCTGGGGACGGTCATTGACGACGTGGACACCGTCCGCGACCTCCTTCCGCGCGTGGTCCTGCCGCCCATCACGGCGGTGGCGGTGTCCGTGCTGGCCGTGAGCGCCACCGCTGTCCTGGTCCCGGCAGCCCTTCCCGCGGTGGCCGGTGCGGCTCTCAGCGGCCTGCTGCTGGCGCCCGCTGCCGCCCTCTGGGGCGACCGCAAATCCGCCACCGCCGAGCAGTCCCTTCGCTCCGGCGTCCTGCGGCGCGTGACGGCGGCCCTGGACGCGCGCGCCGAACTGCACGCAAACGGCGTAGCACCTTTCGTGCTTGAGGCGCTACTGGCAGAGGACCGCCGCGCCACGGCCGCATCCCAGCGCTCAGCCTGGGCAGACGGCCTGGGACATGCCATCGCCACCGCCGCCTGCGGCACGGCCGCGCTGGCTGCCGCTTGGCTGGCGGCTCCCGGCGTCCTCGCGGCCCAGGTGGCCCCGGCCACCGCAGCCGTCGTGGTCCTCCTGCTGCTCGCGCTGGTGGAACCGTACGCAGCGATGACGACGGCGGCCCGCCAGTTCCCGGCGCTCCGTGCCGTCATGCGCAAGGTGGGGGAGTCGGGGGCCCTTGATGGCGGCGACGTGTCCGACGGGCTGTACCCCGTTCCCGGCCGGGCCGGCGGTGAACCCGGTGTTGAACTGGTGGACCTGGCCGTGGCCTGGCCGGTCGGCTCCCCGGTCTTCTCCGGCGTGGACGCGGTGGCAGCTCCGGGGCGGTGGCTGGCAGTGACCGGGCCTTCGGGTTCGGGAAAGTCAACCCTGCTTTCGGCGCTGCTGGGGTTCCTGCCGGCGGCTGCAGGCCAGGTGCGGGTCACCGGGCGGGCGGCGTGGTGCCCGCAGGAGGCGCACCTTTTCGACTCCACCATCCGCGGCAACCTGATGCTGGGCCGGCCGTCCGGAGATGGTGCACCGCCCCTGGCGGACGACGGGCTGGAAGCCGTCCTGGCCGCCGTCGGACTTGCGGGCCTGGTGGGCCGGCTCCCGGCGGGGCTGGACACGCGGATCGGTCCCGGCGGTGCCTTTCTGAGCGGCGGCGAGCGCCAGCGGCTGGCCGTGGCACGGACCCTGCTGACCGGCGCGCAGGTGATCCTGCTGGATGAGCCCACCGCCCACCTGGACGCGGAGTCCGCGGCCGCCATGCTGGCGGACCTGCGCGCGGGGCTTCGGGACCGCACCGTGGTGCTGGTCACCCACAACCCGGCAGACATCATGGCCGTCGACGCCCGGCTGGACCTTTCGGCATCGTCCGGACGGCCCCGGGCATCGCTGGCCGCTTCCCGGTAGGGCCGGACGCGCTCGATTTCGTCAGCCGTCGACGTCGTGAAGGTGGTGGACGACGTCGTGCAGGAAGTATTGGGAGAGCGTGAGGACAGTGAACTCCGAGCCGTTGCTGCGCAGCCCCCTGCGTCCCCAGTCCTCTTCGCGGACGCCGGCGAACGCCTCAGCGGCCTGGTGGCCTTCCGCCGCCAGTTCGCGGGCCACCTCGGAGGGTTCGGCGTTGGCGTAGTCCTTCTCAACAGCCGTCCGGTCCTGGTCCCAATCCTCGAAACGGGCGCCGTCTTCGGCGAGCATCAGGTTCAGCCGCTGGTCGAAGAGTGCGAAGACGTCCCGCACATGGCACGCATACTCCAGCGCCGACCACGTGTCGTCGTCGGGGCGCTGTGCTGCGTCCGGCCGGCGGAGGACGGCCCGCCACCGGGGGATCATGCTTTCGATGCTCCCGGGAACCGTTGACGGCGTGGCTGTGGAGGCGTTGAAGGAGCATTCCGGGCAGGGGCGGGACAGGACCCAGGTCCAGTCCTTGGCATCAGGAACGATAGGCATGGGAGCAGTCTAAGCGGTACGCATGGACCCGAAGCTACGCCTCCGCTGCCGGGCCGTCCGTCCATGCCATGGCCGGGCCCACCGCTTCAACCGCCTGGGAGAGCGGGACGCCCGAACCGTCGCGGCGGCCGTGTTCCTGCGGCAGCGACCGCGCCACGCCCGCGGCGGATGAAGCCTTGGCCGGCCCGTGTCCCGCCCAGGCGAGCAGCAGCATGTCCTCACCCTTCAGGAACCGGTGCGACCGGACCCCGGCGGTGGCACGCCCCTTGGCCGGATACTCGGAGAACGCCGTGACCTTGGCCGTACCCGGGGCGGTGCCCGGAAGGGCGCCGTTGGTGCCGGCGATGGTGACCACGACGGCGGCCTCGTCCTTGGGCTGGACGGCGCCGAAGAAGATCACCTGGTCGCCCGCGGCGAGCTTGATCCCGGCCATGCCGCCGGCGGTGCGTCCCTGGGGGCGGACGACGGCGGCGGGGAACTTCAGCAGCTGGGCCTCCCTGGTGAGGAACACCAGTTCGGCGTCGTCGTCTCCGGCGGGAGCCACCCCCACCACCACGTCCTTGTCCTTGAGGCTGATGACTTCCCAGTCCTCGCGGTTCAGCGGGTAGTCCGGCTGGACGCGCTTCACCACACCCTGGGCCGTGCCGATGGCCAGGACCTCATCAAGGCGCACAAACGCCACCAGGGTCTCGCCCTTCACCAGGGTGAGGAATTCCCTGGCCGGAACACCTCCCGCCAGGTTGGGCAGCCCGGCAACCGGAGGCAGGACCGGCATGTCCATGACCTGCAGGCGCAGCATGCGGCCCAGCGAGGTGACGGCCGCGATTTCGCCGCGGGCCGACGTCTTCACCACGGATGAGTACACGTCATGCTTGCTCCGGGGCCCGGCCTCGGCCAGCGGCTCCTGGTTGCTGGTGCGGGCCACCTGCCCGGAGGCGGTGAGGATGGCCCAGCAGGGGTCGTCAGCGATCTCCAGTGCCAGCGGCGCGGCCTTGCCCTTTTTGCCATTGGCCGCCACCAGCTCAGCGGACGCAACGGTGGGGGCCACGGCCTCGGATTCCAGCAGCACGGTGCGGCGCGGAGTGCCATGTTCCTCGGCAATGGCGCCGAGTTCGTCGGAGACCACGGTGCGGAGCAGTTCCTCGGAGTCCAGGATGGCCTGCAGCTCCGCGATTTCGCGGCGAAGTTCGTCCTGTTCCTTCTCCAGCTCGATCCGGGAGTATTTAGTGAGCTGGCGGAGGCGCAGTTCCAGGATGTAGTTCGCCTGGATCTCGGTGAGATCGTAGATGGACATCAGCCGCTCACGCGCTGCTGAGGCCTCGTCCGAGGATCGGATGATCTGGATGACTTCGTCGATGTCCACGATGGCGATGAGGAGGCCCTCCACCAGGTGCAGGCGGTCCTTCTTCTTCCCGAGCCGGAAGACAGTCCGGCGCCGGACCACGTTGATGCGGTGATTGACGTAGACGCGCAAGAGGTCCACCAGGCCAAGCGTCTGCGGCTGGCCGTCCACCAGCGTGACGTTGTTGATGCCGAAGGAGTCCTCCATCGGCGTGTACCGGTAGAGCTGGTGCAGGACGGCGTTCGGGTTGAAGCCGTTCTTGAGCTCGATGACCAGCCGCAGCCCGTGCTTGCGGTCGGTCAGGTCCACGATGTCGCTGATGCCGGTCAGTTTCTTGGCGTTGACGGCATCCTTGATCTTCTCGATCACCTTTTCCGGGCCCACCATGTACGGCAGTTCGGTGACCACCAGGCCGGTACGGCGCGCGGAGAGCTGTTCCACCTCCACCTTCGCCCGGGTCTTGAAGGAGCCGCGGCCCGTGGCGTAGGCGTCGCGGATGCCGTCCAGGCCAACGATGCGGCCGCCGCTGGGCAGGTCAGGGCCCGGAACGAACCGCATGAGGTCATCGAGCGTAGCGTCCGGGTTGGCAATCAGGTGCCGGGCGGCGGAGGTGACCTCCACCAGGTTGTGCGGGGCCATGTTGGTGGCCATGCCGACGGCGATGCCGGTGGCGCCGTTGACCAGCAGGTTGGGGAAGGCAGCGGGAAGGACGTCTGGCTGGGTCAGCTGGTTGTCGTAGTTGGGGACGAAGTCCACCACGTCTTCGTCGAGGTGGTTGGTGAGGGTGAGGGCGGCCGCCGCCAGCCTTGCCTCGGTGTACCGCGGCGCTGCCGGGCCGTCGTCGAGCGAGCCGAAGTTGCCGTGCCCGTCAATCAGCGGCAGCCGCAGCGAGAAGTCCTGCGCCATGCGCACCATCGCGTCGTAGATGGCGGCGTCGCCGTGCGGGTGCAGCTTGCCCATGACCTCGCCCACCACGCGGGCACTCTTGACGTGGCCCCGGTCCGGGCGCAGGCCCATGTCGCTCATCATGTACAGGATGCGGCGCTGTACCGGCTTCAGTCCGTCACGGGCGTCGGGGAGGGCCCGGGAGTAGATCACCGAGTACGCGTACTCCAGGAAGGAGCCCTGCATTTCGGACGTCACGTCGATATCGACGATGTTTTCCGTGTAGTCGCTCTCCACGATGGGCTGTGAACTTTGGCGGCGTGCCATGGGGTTTGGTAAATCCTTCTGGGGTTACTGCGCAGCCTTGGGGTGTGCTGCGATAGTTTTTGGCTAGGCTAAGCCTATGGTGGATCAGCCCGGGGACGGCGAATATCCGGAACATTGGGAAGCCGATGTCGTCCTGCGCGACGGCGGGACAGCGCACCTGCGGCCCATCCACCCGTCGGACGCGGACGCGGTGCAGGCCTTCCACACCGGACAGTCGCAGAATTCAATCTACATGCGCTTCTTTGCCTTCAAGGCAAAGTTGTCCGCCAAGGAGCTCAAACGCTTCACGGAAGTGGACTACAAGGACCGGGTGGCGTTCGTCATCACCATCCACGGGGAAATCATCGGCATCGGCCGCTACGACCGGCTTTCCGATCCCACCGAAGCAGAGGTCGCCTTCAATATTGCCGACGCCCACCAGGGGAGGGGAATCGGGTCCATCCTCCTGGAGCACCTGGCCGCCGCCGCGCATGAAAACGGGATCCGGAAGTTCACCGCTGAAGTATTGCCGGAAAACCGCAAGATGCTGATGGTCTTCTCCGACGCCGGCTACGACGTCAAGCGCCACTTCGACGACGGCGTGGTGAGCCTGGAGTTCAACATCGACCCCACCGAGAAATCGCGCGTCGTGATGGAGTCCCGCGAGCACCGCGCCGAGGCGAGGAGCGTCCGGGAGCTGCTGGCGCCGTCGTCCGTTGCCGTGATCGGTGCCAGCCGCAAGTGGGGCACCGTGGGGTACCAGCTGCTCGAGCACATCATCGAGGGTGGCTTCCACGGGTCCGTGTACGCCATTAACCCGGAGGCGCTGGAGCTGGCGGGGATGATGTCCTACGGCAAGCTCTCCGAGGTTCCCGAACCCGTCCAGCTGGCCATCATCGCCGTCCCCTACGAGGAAGTGGCCGGCGTTGTGGCTGAGTGTGCGGCCGCGGGCGTCAAGGGCGTGGTGGTCGCCTCGGCAGGCTTCGCGGACGACGGCGAGCGGGGCCTGCTGCGCCAGCGCGCCCTGGTGCGCCAGGCCCGGGCCAACGGGATGAGGGTGATCGGCCCGGCATCGCTGGGCATCGCCAACACCCACCCGGACGTGTCCCTGAACGCCTCGATGGCTCCCACCATGCCGCTCCGCGGCGGCCTGGGCCTGTTCAGCCAGTCGGCGGCCATCGGCGTCTCACTGTACGCCGCTTCCAGCCGGCGCCGGCTGGGGCTGTCCAGCCTCCTCTCGGCAGGCAACAGGGCCGACGTCTCCGGCAACGACATGATGCAGTACTGGGAGGATGACGCCGACACCTCCGCGGTGGGCCTGTACCTGGAATCGATCGGCAACCCGCGCAAGTTCTCCCGCATCGCGCGGCGGCTGGCGCGCACCAAGCCGGTCATCGTTGCCAAGTCGGACACCATGGGGCTCCGCCTGCCGCCCGGACACGCGGTCCGGACCACGCAGGCACCGGCCGGGGCGCTGGATGCCATGCTGCGCCAGTCGGGCGTGATCCGCGTGGAAACGGTGGAACAGCTGGTGGACGTGGCCCAGGTGGTGTCAGGGCAGCCCCTGCCGACAGGACCGGACGTGGCCATCTTCAGCAACTCCCAGGCGCTGGGGAACGTCGTGGCGGACAGCGCCGCAGCGCACGGACTGGGAGTGTCGCAGGTGGTTTCCGGCCTGGACCTCGATGCCGGCCAGTCGGTGGCCCTGCCCGCACTGCGGAAGGCCCTCCTTGACGCCCTGGCTTCGGATGCCGTGCATGCCGCCGTCGCCGCGCTGCTGCCGGCCCGCGGACTGACCGCCGACGCCGTAGCGCAGGTCCTGGCGGAATGTTCGGCCAGTGCCGGGAAGCCGGTGGTGGCAGCATTCACCGGCATCCTTGACCCTGCCATCAACGTGGAAGGCCTGGTGGGGGCGGAGGGCTGTACCGTCCCTTGCTTTTCCAACCCCGGCGCCGCCGTGGCCGCGCTCGCGTCCGTCGTCAGGTACGCGGAGTGGGCGGCCCGCGACCAGGGGCAGTTCGTCGAACCCGCCGGCTGCGACCCCCGGCAGGCGGAGGCCGAACTCGACGCCCTGCTGCGGGACGTGACAGGCGAACAGCTTAAGCAGCTGGACCCGGCCGCGGCTGCTTCCCTGCTGGGGCATTACGGCATCTCCGTCCTGCCCTCTGCCGGGTTCACCACCCCGGATGAGGCCGTGGCGGCAGCAGACGCACTGGGCTGGCCGGTGGTCCTGAAAACCACCGACCCCGCACTGCGGCACCGGCTGGACCTTGGGGGGGTGCGCCTCGGCATCGAGGACGCTGAGTCGCTGAGGCTCAACATCGAGCAGATGCGGCGGGCGCTCGCCGCCTACGGCGATCCGGTCCTGGAAGTCCAGGCGATGGCGCCCGTGGGGCAGGCCTGCACGTTCCGTGCCATCGAGGATCCGCTGCTGGGCCCCGTCATCTCGTTTGGGCTCGCCGGCGACGCCGTCAACCTCCTGGACGACTGGTCACACCGGGTGCCGCCGCTCTCCGCGGCGGACGTCCATGATTTCGTCCGGGCCCCCAGGGCGTCCCGGAAGCTCTTCGGCTATCAGGGCCTGCCGGCCGTGGACGTGCAGGCGCTGGAGGACCTCGCCGCGCGGCTGGCCTGGATGAAGGACAACCACCCGGAGATCGCGCTGGTGGAATTCAACCCTGTTTTGTGCGGCACGTCGGGAATCACCATCCTCGCCGCCGACGTGCGCATCGGCAACGCCGCGCAGCGCACTGACAGTGCGCGCCGGGCCATGCTGGGCTGACGCGGTTAGCAAGTCATCGAACGATCTGTGAAAATGGGGGCATGAGCTTCCAGCCTCCCGCTTCGGCGCCCGAAACGCCCGGCAACGAAAACCAGGCAGTCCGCCAGCACAGCTCACACAACCACGGAATCCAGGGCCAGAGCCTGGAAGATGCGCTGCAGAAGGCCGGGTTCTACCCGCCCCTGGTGTCCGACGTCGTCGATGACGCGCTGGACGGCCGGGACTGCGTGGCCCACCTGGTGCACCTGGAAACCCACTTTGACCGTGCGGAGGTGCGCCGCCACATCACCGTGCTGGTCCTCACCGCGGACATGCTGGTGATCACCCACGTGGACGACCAGCAGCTGGATGAGGCCGGGGAGCAGATCGTCGCCCAGATCTCCACCGAGTCCGTCCCCGTGGCCCAGATCCGGTCGGTGGTCCTGAGCTACATGTACGCCCAGCCGCAGAACTACAAGCCTTCGGACCCCGTCCGGGAACTCACCTTGTCCATTGCCTGGTCCGGTGGGCAGCGGCTGGACATGGGTCCGGCCAGCTGCGGGGATCCGCAGTGCGAGGCTGACCACGGCTACACCGGAACCATCGCCCAGGAAGACATCGTGCTTCGCATCAGCGCCGAGGCTGACGGGCTGCAGGCGGTGCAGGACGCCAAGCTCTTCGCCAGGGCCCTGCGCGCGGTCAACACGGGTTCTGCAACGCCCGTTTCCCACGCCCAGTCCATGGCGCCGCGGCCGCGTGCCGGGGTGTTCGGCAACCGGCTCAGCCGCGGGCACCAGCAGCGCTGAGATGCCGGAAGAACGCCCCTCAGCCCTCCAGGAAACCGCAGCCACCGGCCGCACTGCCGACCTTCCAGCCGCACCCGCCTACGGACAGCGTTCCATCGCGGAAGTCCTCACCAGCGCCGCAGCCAGCATCGGCGTGGAGGGCTTCACCAACGCCTTGGGATTCCCGGCCGCATCAAGGGTTTGCATAGTCCTCGCTGACGGGCTGGGCCGGAACCTGCTGAAGCAAAAGGCGGCCCACACACCGTTCCTGCGGTCCGTGATGCAGGCCGGGCAGGGCGAGGTCCCCGTGTGGCTGGATTCCGCCTTCCCCTCCACCACGGCAGCGGCATTGTCCAGCTTTGGGACCGGACTTCCCGCCGGCCAGCACGGCATGGTGGGCTATGACGTCCTGGACCCCGACCAGGACAAGGTGGTCAATCTGCTGGGGAACTGGGATCCGGGTGTTGACCCGGCCGAGTGGCAGCCTTTTCCCACAGTCTTCGAACAAATCGCCGGACAGGTGGATGTCAGCACCGTCAGCCTCTCCCAGTTCGACGGCTCGCCGATGACCAGGGCTGCCCTTCGCGGCGGCAGGTTCATCCCGGGGACCACCGCGCACGCCCGGACTGCCGCCGCCGCCGAGGCCATGGCAGGCTCCGGCCCGTCCCTCATGTACTTCTACGTCAACGAGCTGGACAAGGCGGGCCACCGTTATGGCTGCCGTTCGGAGCAGTGGGAGCACCAGCTGGAAGAGCTCGATGCCACGGTCAAGCGGCTCAACTCCTCGCTCCCCGCCGGGACCACCATTGTGCTCACCGCGGACCACGGAATGCTGGACGTCCCGGAAACCCAGCGGATCGATTTTTCCACCCATCCGGAGCTGGTGGACGGCGTCCGCCACACGGCCGGGGAACCGCGCATGGTGCACCTGTACCTTGAAGAGGCGGACCTGGAAGCGGATGCAGGCGTGCGGGACAGGCTGCTTGCCGCATGGAAGGCGCGGTTCGGTGACCGGGTCTGGGCCTTCACGCGTGAGGAAGCCATTGCCGGGGGACTCTTTGGTGACGTCCGGCCCGCTGTTGCCGGCAGGATCGGTGACGTGATGATCGCGGCCCGTGATGCCGTCGCGCTTTACGACGGCCGGCGGATGCGGCCCACTGCCATGGAAGTGGTGGGCCAGCACGGCTCGCTGACGAAGGCGGAGCGGGAGGTCCCGCTGCTGTGCTTCACGGCTGAAGGAAGGAACCGCCGGCGTGGCTGAACTCATTTTCTTCTCCGGCACCATGGACTGCGGCAAATCCACCCTGGCGCTGCAGATGGACTACAACCACCGGGCCCGCGGCCGCGGCGGCGTGCGCTTCAGCCGCAACGACCGGGCCGGAGAGTCCCGCATCTCAAGCCGCCTGGGCCTGGAAACGGATGCGGTGGAGGTGCTGGACGGCACCGACTTCTGGGAGGAAGTGATGCTCCGCCGCACCCAGGGCCGGCGCGTTGACTACCTGATCTGCGACGAAGCGCAGTTCTACACTCCGGAGCAAGTGGAGCAGCTGGCCAAGGTGGTGGACGAAATCGACGTCGACGTTTTTGCCTTCGGCATCACGGCCGACTTCCGCACCCGGCTGTTCCCGGGTTCACAACGGCTCATCGAGCTTGCCGACCGCGTGCAGGTGCTCCAGGTTGAGGCGCTGTGCTGGTGCGGACGGCGCGCCACGCATAACGCCAGGACAGTCGACGGCGTCATGGTCACCGAGGGCGCGCAGGTTGTGGTGGGCGACGTAGACATGGTTGTTGAGGCTGCCGCCAACCTCGAGGCGGAGCATGTGCCGCTAGTGGGCTACGAGACGCTGTGCCGGCGCCACTTCATGCGGCGGGTGACGGCGCACGGTGCCAGCCTGATGGCCCAGCAGGACCAGTTGCTGCCGTTCGATGTGGATGCCTGCCTGTGGCGGGGCTCAGGCGGACCGGGGGAGAACCGCGGGGCCTAGGCTTTACGGCGCGTCACCCTGGACACGGATGGCCGTGGATAGGGCCGCCCCTTGCGCTGACCGTTGCCTGTGAATGTCAGACCCTCCCACGATGATGGGTTTATGGGGAAAGCGGCGGTGGCGAGGGCGTTTGAGGACATCAAGGCTGCCCTCGCTGTGCTCACCGCAGAAGTTGATGGGGCGGGTTTGGAGCCGTTTTCTGCCGCTGATCCGTTGGCGAGGTTGGCGGATGGGTGCCTGGATATTTTGGCTGGGTCCCGGCAGGTCGAGGCGGGGATCGCGGGGCTAAAGGCGAAAGCCGCCGTGAGGTACGCGGAGGCTGCCTGGGCTGTTGCGGGGCCGGGGATGCCGGTGGTGGCGCAGGAGATGGCGGTCTCGGCGGAGATCGGGTGCGTTCTGGCGTTGGGTCCGCGGGCTGCGGGGTCTTTCCTTGCCACCTCCCACGCCGTGACCGCCAGGTTGCCGCTTACCCTGGAGGCTTTGCAGGCCGGGGTGATCTCATGGCAGCACGCCGTGGCCATGGCCGATGAGACGGCCAGCCTTGATGCTGCGGGGGCGGCGGCGTTGGAAGCGCATTTCCTGGACCCTGACGCACTTGACGCGGCCCGGGGGTGCCCGATGGGGCAGATGCCGGCGCACCGGTTCAAGTCCAAAGCCCGGCTCTGGCGGGAACGCCACCACGCCGAAAGCATCGAGAAGCGCCATGCCAAGGGCGTGGCGGACCGGCGGGTGGAGTTCCGGCCGGACCAGGACGGGATGGCCTGGCTCAGCGCGTGCCTGCCCGCGGACCAGGCCTTGGCGGGCTGGAACCGGCTCACCGCTATTGCCCGGGCGATGCAGGGACCTAACGAGTCCCGCACCATGCCCCAGCTCCGTGCAGACACCTTTGCCGAAGCGATCCTGAATGGTGGGCTGGGCACGGGCGGTGACACCAGTGGCAACATGAGCGGGAGCAGTGCCATCCAGGCGCAGGTTCTGGTGACGGTCCCGGTGTTCGCGCTGATGGGGGTGACGGAGGAGCCGGCGGTCCTGGACGGGTATGGGCCGATCCCGCCGTCGATGGCACGGCGGCTCGTCGCGGACGGCGCTGATTCCTTCCACCGGGTCCTGGTGGATCCGCGGGACGGGGCGCCGTTGGAGATCGGCAGGACCAGCTACCGAATCACAAGAGCGATGCGGGCCTGGTTGAGGATGCGGGATGGCAAGTGCCCGTTCCCGGGCTGCAGCAACAACTCGCTGGACAACGAGGCCGACCACATCCTCGCCTGGCACAAAGGCGGCACCACCGGCATCAGCAACTTGGGACAACCATGCCCGAAACACCACAAGCTCCGGCACACCACACGTTGGAAACCCACCGCGGCCAGCAAGACCGAACCACCGGGCTGGACCTCACCCACCGGCCGCCACTACGCCAGCGAACATCAGGACTGGGAGCCACCCAAGTTGCCGCGATGTTCACCAACACTTGCGCGACCGCAACCTGAAGAACGAAGCCTCCTCGAAGACGCGCTCATCGAATTCCTCGCTTCGTGACGCCGAACTTCTGCACCTCTGGCCGACGGACCTCAGTTGGCAGCAGCGAAGTGGGCGGCGGGTCCCGGTGAGTTCTGGGCGCCTAATAACTGGGCGGGCGTTCTACCGGAGAACCCTGCGGTAGCGGATGTGGGTGGCCAGCGGCGAGTGGAGCACCTCGACGGGCTCGAAACCGAAGGATTCAACGCCGTCGAAAATCCGTTCCCCTGAACCGAGCAGGACCGGTGCGATGTCGAGGGTGAGCTCGTCAACCACGCCGGCGGCCAGCGCCTGCCGGACTGTCGACGCTCCGCCGGCGATATCCACGCCGTTGTTCCCGGCGGCTTCCCTGGCTGCAGCGTAGGCGGCGTCGAAACCGACGGTGATGAAGTGGAAGGTAGTCCCGCCCTCCATCTGGATGGGGCCGTGCGGGTGATGCGTCAGAACGAAGACAGGGGCGTGGTACGGCGGTTCGGCGCCCCACCAACCGCTCCATTCCTCATCCCAGTCCCCGCGGATGGGGCCGAACATGTTCCGGCCCATCACATATGCGCCACACGGGCGCATCAGCCATTCGCTGGCCACCTTGTCGGCATCGTTCGCCCGGGGGTCACCGATGTGCCAGCCATGCAGTTCCAGCCCCCGCCGGCCCAGCGGGTTGTCCCGGCTCTGGTCCGGCCCTGCGACGAAACCGTCCAGCGAGACTGACATGTGGCAGGTTGTGTCCGGCACCGCAAACCTCCTGAGGATGGTGCCTTGCATGCGGCACGTGCTGGGGAGCCTAGCACGTGACCTAAGCCATAAGGGAGCCCGGGGCGGCTAGTCGCTCCGGGTACCGAAAACGATCTCGTCCCAGGACGGCACGCTGGACCGCTTGGGCCGTGCAGGCCGTTCCGGCGCCTCAGTCTCCGGCAGCTGTCCGGTGGAGGGGGCAGTGTCGTCCTGCTTTGCGGCCGGGCGCCGGGGATTGCTGCCGAGCAGTTCATCCAGTCCGGCTCCGCCGGACGTTCCGGGACCTGCCGCGGGAACGGAACCCGAGGGTTTCTGCGGGGACGCCGCAATGGTGATTTCCCTCGTGTCGGTGCTCACGCCGTCGTGAAGCCGCAGCGCATCATCGTGGTTGTCGCGGTGCGGCGGAAGGAGGCTGAGCCTGGACAGCATGGAGGGCCTGGTGTCCCTGCGCCTGATGAAGGATTCGCCCTGGGCTGCCGGCGCATCCTGCTGGTCATCCTGCGCATCCGGTTCCTCTGCCTCGGGTTCGGCCGGCATCTCGGAAGGGCGGGGATGGGCGGCCGGCACGCCATGCGTGAGCAGCAGCGCCAATGCGTCGTCCGAGTCCTCATCCACGCCCAGCCGCTGGCCGCGCCGTGACCGGAGCATGTCCAGGAGGCCGTCTGACTCCTTGCTGGAATCCTGGACGGGCACCCCCTGGGCGCCGGCTGGCGTCTTGGACGCATCCGCATCCGTCTCGAAATCAAAGGGGCGGTCGGAAACCGCGGTGAGCCGGCGGGCAGGAACGGGTCCGTCCAGCGGCTCAAGCTCGCTCAGTTGCTGCGCCCAGCGGTTGGTGTTCTGCAGTGACTTCCGTCCCGGATTGAACGTCCACAGCGCGGGCGGCTCCTCGCCAATGCCAGAGGTGCCGCCGGACTTGGCCTCAAAGCTCGCCGAGACAGTCCATGTACCGTCCTGGCGCCGCCAGGAGTCCCATTCCACCGTTGAGGGATCGATGCCGTGGGCGGACAGGCGGTGGGCTACCATGTCGCCCAAAGTCGCCGGGTTGTCACCGAAAGCGGAGCGGTAGATGTCATGGCCGGGGGAGGGCGCCGCGACTTCGACTTTCCGCGCCTGCTGGGCAACGTATTCGCGCTCCGCGAGGACCGGGCCCTCGTAGCGTTCCACCTTGGCAAGCGGCATCCCGGACAACTCCGCGACGTCCGCGGCCGTCGCCCCGGCACGAATTCGTGCCTGGATGTCCCTGGGGGACATGGGAACGGCAGGCCTTTCCGCCCGCGGCTTGGCCGTGGACCTGCTGGCCGTCCTGAGGGCCTCATCGATCGGCAGCTGGAACATCTCGCCGCCGGCCCCGCTCAACAGGAGATGCGTCCCGTCGTCGTGCACGCCTACAAGCCGTAGATCCTGCATACAAATCCTCCACCCTGGCATTACTATCAATCGAAACTCTGCCACCCAGCGGCGGGGAATTGGCTCAAGGAGCAGGGCGCGCCGTGATTTTCCGCTGGAACCAAGCCGGAAAGGCGTGTTCGGGCGGCTGCCGGGCAGCCCGGCAGCGTCAGCGCCGCGTCAGGGCTGCCGTCAGCTGATCAGGATGGCGGGTCGAGGCCAGCCAGTAGGGGGTCCGGTCGGCGGGGTCGGTGATCTCGATCTTCACGACTGGGTCGATCCAGCCCCGGATGCACAGGTAGGCAAGCCCGTTGAGCCGGGTGCCCCGTTCCGCCGTCGCCTCGCCGGCCCTGAACTCCTGTACAGCGCCGACGAATCGGCGTTCAATGGTGGCCCGTCCAACGGTGAGGGTGTCCGCCGTGACCATGATGACGGGGGTGGAAAGAACCAGGAGGACAGCGATGATGGCGAAGAGCACCAACGCAGCGGTGTAGCCCGCCGCCATGCTGATCGGGGCGAAAACCAGGATGCCCGCCGCGGAGACGCCGGCGGCGATAATCCAGATCCAGGCGTTCGGCCACAGCTTCTCCCTGTAGATAACAGCCATCCGGGCAGAGGGTGTGCTGGGAACGGACGCAGACGGGTTTGAATCGGGCATAGCCCCAGCTTTCCACCTTTGGCTCGCTATTTCACCTTGGGACAGGCACCCCCGCCCGGCTTCAGGCCGCGCTTCCCTAGGAGCGATTTGGGAGCGCGGGTTAGAGTGAGTGACTGTGACTGATCATCCCGCCACGGTAGACCTTGTCCCGGACGCAGCATTGCCCGCCCCTGCAGCTCCCACCCTGCAGGTCCAGTTGAAGATGCTGGATCCGGAGCTGGAGGCGCCGTCCTACGCGCATCCGGGCGACGCAGGCGCAGACCTCCGTGCCCGCGAGGACGTGGTCCTGATGCCCGGGGAGCGCAAACTGGTCCCCACCGGCGTCGCCATCGCTCTTCCTTACGGCTTCGTGGCGCTGATCCACCCCCGGTCCGGCCTGGCCACCAAGCACGGCCTGACGATCGTGAACGCCCCCGGCACCGTTGACGCCGGCTACCGGGGCGAGATCTCGGTAACGCTGCTGAACACCGATTCGTCCCAGCCGATAGAGCTGCGGCGCGGCGATAGAATTGCCCAAATGGTCATCCAGCGGGTGGAGCATGCCCAATTTATTCCTGTCAGCGAACTGAGCGGGTCCGTGCGCGGCACGGGCGGCTTCGGCTCCACCGGCGGGTTCAACCTCCCCGGAGCCTGACCTCAGGCTGCACCGCTGCCACACCGGCATGCACGACGGCGGAACCTCGAAAGTTCCGCCGTCAGGTTTCAGGACTGGCACATTTTCGGAATTAAGGAGTCACCCATGGTCTTTGGGTTCGGCAGGAAAGCAAAGAACGAAGAGCCGGCAGAGCCGGCCGATGAGCTCACCGTTGCGGAGGGTGAAGAAAGCCCATCCGCCACCGGCGCCCGCCGCCAGGACGGCCCATTCGACGAGGCCGAGATCAGCAGCCGCGACGGCTATGTGGACCTCGGAGCCTTGCTGATCACTCCCAGCGAGGGCCTTCAGCTCCGCCTCGAAGTGGAGGAGGCCACGCAGCGGGTGGTGGCAGTGACCCTGGACCTCAACGGCTCCAGCCTTCAGCTGCAGGCCTTCGCGGCGCCCAAGACCGAGACCCTGTGGGACGAGATCCGCGAACAGATCGGCCAGTCGGTGGGTGCGCAGGGCGGCCAGGTTGAAGAGGTGGAAGGGGCTTTCGGCACCGAACTCGTGGCCAAACTGCCCGCCGGCCTTCCGGACGGCAGCCAGGGCTACCGCGTAGCCCGCTTCATCGGCGTCGATGGTCCCCGCTGGTTCCTGCGCGGCGTCCTGGGCGGGCCCGCGGCGCTGGAGCGCCCCGCCGCGGAACCGCTGGAGGCACTGTTCCGGCAGGTGGTGGTGGTCCGCGGCGACAGCCCCATGCCGCCGCGCGACCTCCTGCAGCTGAGGCTGCCCAAGGACGCATCCGCCACTCCTCCGCCCGCCGAGCCCACCCTGGAGGAGCCCGAACGTGGTCCCGAAATTACCCAGATCGGCTGAACCTCCCCACGACAACCCGGTCCATGCATCCGGCGGGCTTACCCCGCTGGGGCAACTTCCGGACAAGGGACGCGTCATGTGCCAGGGGCACGTCGAATCAGTGACCTTCGTCCCCGCCGACCGGAACCCCGAATTCAGTGCCATCCTTTCCGAGGACGACGCCGATCGTCCCGCCACTGGTCCGAGGCGGGGCAGGCCCCCGCGCCTCCGCGTCGTCTGGCTGGGCCGCCACCGTGTGCCCGGCATCGAAGCAGGCGCACAAATCCGGGTTGAGGGGATGCTGGCCCGGGGCAAAGACATGCCCACCATCTTCAATCCCCGCTACGAGATACTGTCCCGCCAGGAGCACGAATGACCGCCCAAGAGCCCGAACAACAGCCCTCCGGTCCTGCCCAGCCGGGCGGAGCACAGGAGGGCACGCCGCAGGCTCCCGGTCCATCCCCGGTTGCCGGCCTCGCCGCAGAATACGCCGCAAAGGCCGGGCTCCACCGCACCCACGACGGGCGGGTGGACGTCCTGCGCAGCGCCGGGGGAGTGCAGGGCATTGCCGAGAGCATCGTTCCCGGCCTCGTGTTCCTGGTGGCGTTCACCATCACCCGCGAGCTCACGTTGTCGCTGGTGGCAGCCCTGGCATCCGCGGCCGTGTTCACCGTTATCCGCCTGATGCAGCGGCGCCCGCTCACCCAAGCCCTGGCGGGCGTGGTGGGCGTGGGCATTTCCGCCTGGCTGGCCAACACCACCGGCAAGGCCGAGGACTTCTACCTGCCCGGCTTCTTCACGAACGCTGCCTACATCCTGGCCATGGTCATCTCAATTGCGGTCAAGTGGCCGGTGGCCGGGCTCCTCTTCGGTTTCATCCGCAACGAAGGGGTGGAGTGGCGCAAGGACCCTGACCGGGTCAGGGCGTACCGCCTGGGCACCTGGATCATCGTGGCTGTCCTGGCGATGCGGCTCATCGTGCAGGTGCCCCTCTACCTGATGGGAACCGACGGACTGGCTGCCCTCGCCACCACCCGCCTCATCATGGGGGCGCCGCTGTACATCCTCGGTGTCTGGGTGGCCTGGCTCGTGACCCGGCCTGCTCCGGCGGAACCTGAAGCCGGCGCAGACCAGGTGGCCTGAACCCGCTTTTACTTCAGCCAGAATTCAGCCGCACGGGTGCGGCGGCGAACCTAGCCGTCGAAGCCGTCGTCGTCCTGGGCGTGCCCGTGGCTGCCTGCGGCGGCGGGCTGGGCGCTCTCCGCAGCGTCACCGGTGTCGATGCTGCCGGGGGCGGACGAGAGCAGCTCCCGGAGTCCGTCCTCAGCGGCGATGGTGGTGACGAAGAAGAGCTCGTCGCCGCCGTCGATCACGTCGTCCCGGCTGGGCGTGATGGGTGCCTGGTCCCGCAGGATCGCCACCAGCGTGGCGTCCTCCGGCCAGTGGATGTCGCCCACGGTCATGCCGATGACGTGGGAATCGTGCGGAACCGTAAATTCCACCAGGGACGCCACACCCGTCTGCAGCGTCAGCAGGCGGACCAGGTCGCCGATCTCCACCGCCTCCTCCACCAGGGCGGTCATCAGCTGCGGGGTGTTCACGGCCACGTCGACGCCCCATGAATCGTTGAACATCCAGTCGTTCTTTGGGTTGTTCACCCGGCCAACGGTGCGGCCAACCCCAAACTCGGTCTTGGCCAGCAGGGACACCACCAGGTTCACCTTGTCGTCGCCGGTGGCGGAGACCACCACGTCGGCATCCTCCACCTTGGCACCCTGAAGCGTGGAGAGCTCGCAGGCGTCCCCCACCAGCCAGTGGGCGCCCCGCAGGCCGCTGCGTCCGATTACCTCGGGTTTGAGGTCGATCAGGAGGATCTCATGCTTGTGCGCCAGCAGCTCCCTGGCGATGGACGATCCGACGCTGCCCGCGCCGACAATAACAACTTTCACTGGTACTCCTTGGCAGGGGCTTTGGCGAGGATCTGTGCGATCTGGGCGCTGCGGTCCACCTGCAGCATGGCGTGCACGGTGTCGCCGTCCTGGTAGGCGGTCCCGGCGTCGGGCAGCAGGCCCTCGCCGAAGCGGGTCAGGTACGCCACGCGGACATCGGCAGCCTTCTCAATACTGCTGACGCGGTGCCCGATCCAGCCGGCATCGAGTTCCAGTTCGGCCAGGACCAGGCGTCCGGAGGGTTCGCGGAAGTCGCCCGCGAGGTGCTGCTCGGGAAGGATGCGGCGCAGCACCTGGTCGGCACTCCACCGGACAGCGGCCACCGTGGGAATGCCCAGGCGCTGGTAGATCTCGGCCCGTCCGGGGTCGTAGATCCTGGCGACGACATGCGGCACGTGGAAGGTCTCACGGGCCACCCGGGTGGCCAGGATGTTGGAGTTGTCACCACTGGAGACTGCGGCGAAGGCGTAGGCCTCACCCACCCCCGCCTGCTTGAGGGTGTCCCGGTCAAAGCCGACGCCGGTGACTTTCCGTCCGGTGAAGCCCTGGCGGAGCCGGCGGAAGGCGCGGTCGTCCTGGTCGATGATGGCCACGGAATGCCCGGCATCCTCCAGCGTGTGCGCCAGCGTTGCCCCCACCCGGCCACATCCCATGATCACGAAATGCGCCACCGTATCTCCTCCATATGTAAGTCAGGATCGTGCAGCTAGAACTCTACCGGCATGGCCCTTGTGAGGCCTGGCCCGGAGCCGTCATGACATCGTCCGCGATTCAGACTAGCTTTGTGGGGTGTTGACAATACTGAACGCCGTCAAACGGGTGCTGGTGGGACGGCCGTTCCGGAACGACCGGCTGGCGCATACCCTGCTTCCCAAGAAGATCGCACTGCCGATCTTCGCCTCCGACGCCCTTTCCTCCGTAGCCTACGCGCCGGACGAGATCCTCCTGACCCTTGCCCTGGCAGGCGTCAGCGCCGTGGCCATCTCGCCGCTGGTGGGGCTGGCCGTGATGGTGGTGCTGCTGACCGTCGTCGCGTCCTACCGGCAAAACGTCCACGCTTACCCATCAGGCGGCGGCGACTACGAGATCGCGAACGTGAACCTCGGCAAGTACGCCGGCCTGACGGTGGCCTCGGCCCTCCTGGTGGACTACGTCCTGACCGTGGCCGTGTCCATGTCCTCGGCAGCCGCGTACCTCACCACTGCCGTACCATCCCTGCACGGTGAGCAGGCCGTCATCGCCACTATCGGCGTCGTCATCCTTGCCCTGGTCAACCTGCGCGGCATCAAGGAAGCGGGCAGTGTCTTCGCTGTCCCCACCTACATCTTCATGGCATCCATCCTGGGCATGACCGCAGTAGGCGTGTTCCAGGCCGCAACGGGGCAGTTGGGGGAGGCGCCGTCCGCGGCCTTCACCATCGTCCCGGCCGAGGGCTTCGACCAGGGCCTGGTGGGCCTGGCCGGTGCCTTCCTGCTGCTCCGGGCCTTCTCCTCCGGAGCCGCGGCGCTTACGGGCGTGGAAGCAATCAGCAACGGTGTGCCGAACTTCCAGCACCCGAAGAGCAAAAATGCGGCCACCACCCTGCTGCTGCTGGGCATGATCGGCGCGGCCATGCTGGCCGGCATCATCTACCTGGCCAACGCCACCAAAGTCCACATCGTGCTGGACCCTGCCACGGAATTCCTGCTGAACGGGAACCCGCTGCCGGAGGGATACGTCCAGAACCCCGCCATCAGCCAGATCGCCCAGACCATCTTCGGCGCGGGCAGCATCCCCTTCTACATCGTGGTGGCCGCCACCGGCGTCATCCTGGTGTTCGCGTCCAACACCGCCTTCAACGGGTTCCCGGTCCTGGGGTCCATCCTGGCGCAGGACGGCTACCTGCCCCGCCAGCTCCGGACCCGCGGCGACAGGCTTGCGTTCAGCAACGGCGTCCTGGCCCTCGCGGCTGGCGCCCTGGTGCTCATCATCTCCTTCGACGCGGACGTCACCAAGCTCATCCAGCTCTACATTGTGGGAGTCTTCATCTCCTTCACCCTCAGCCAGCTCGGCATGATCCGGCACTGGGGGCGCGAGCTGAAGCTCGCCAAGGACAAGGCCGTCCGGCGCCGGATGATGAAGTCCCGCACCATTAACAGCATCGGCTTCGGCATGACCGCGCTGGTGCTGGTCATCGTCCTGATCACCAAGTTCGAGCAGGGCGCCTGGATTGCCCTGCTGGCCATGTTCATCCTGTTCCTGATCATGTGGAGCATCCGGGCGCACTACGACAACGTGGCCAAGGAACTTGCGGTGGACGAGGACTCCTCGCCCCGGGCCTTGCCCACCCGGGTGCACGCCGTCCTGCTGGTGTCGCACGTCCGCAAGCCCGTCCTGCGCGCCCTGGCCTACGCCCGTGCGTCCAGGCCATCCCGGCTGGACGCCATCACGGTGGACATCGACCAGGAGGAAACGGCGCACACCATCGCCGACTGGGAAAAGCTTGAAATCCCCGTCCCGCTGACCGTCCTCGCCAGCCCCTACCGTGAGACCGTCACGCCCATCATGGACTACATCAAGCAGATGCGCCTGGACTCCCCGCGGGACCTCATCGTGGTCTACATTCCGGAATACGTGGTGGGCAAGTGGTGGGAGCAGCTGGTGCACAACCAGACCGCACTGCGCATCAAGACACGCCTGCACTTTGAACCGGGGGTCATGGTGGCCAGCGTTCCCTGGCAGCTCAAATCATCCGAAGAAGCCAAGAACCTCCAGGACGTGCAGTGACCACAGGAACTTCCTCAACCGCCCCGCAGGCACGCGAGGCCGCCGGCCATACAGGCGAAGAGGTGGTCCTCGACGTCGGGCCCGTGGCGCATGGCGGGCACTGTGTGGCCCGCCACGGGGGCAGGGTTATCTTTGTCCGGCACGCCATACCGGGGGAGAAAGTCCGGGTCCGGCTCACCGACGCAGGAGACGATGCGAAGTTCTGGCGGGCGGATGTCATCGAGGTGCTTGAGGTTTCCACGGACCGGGTGGAGCACTTTTGGCGCCCGGCGGATTCCCTGCGAGCATGGGGCCACGGGCACCCGCCGGTGGGAGGTGCCGAGTTCGGGCACATGACGCTGGCACGGCAGCGCAGCCTGAAGGCGGACGTCCTGGCAGAACAGCTCACGCGCCTGGCCGGCTTTGAGCATATGCCGCCCGTTTGGACCGGCGGCGTGGAAGCCGTGGGGGAGAACCACGACGGCGGCAGCGGGCTTGGGTGGCGCACACGGGCCAGCTTTTCGGTCACCCCCGGGGGCAGGCTGGGCATGCATGCGCACCGCTCCAACGACATCATCCCGGTTCGGGAGATGCCCCTGGCCAGCGACGCCATCAACGGGCTGCGCTTGTGGGACCTGGACCTCCAGGGCATCGAGCGGGTCGAGGTGGCGGCCCCGGCCAACGGGTCGCGGCCCCTGGTGCTCCTGGCCCCGGCGCCCGGAACCAAGGAGAAACGGCTGCGGGCAATCGCTGCGGGAGTGCCGGAGGAAGCCTCGGTGGCGGTCTTTGATCCGCTGACGGGCAGTGTGACGCAGTTGCGGGGGCGGACCTGGGTACAGGAATCCGCCATGGGCCACAATTACCGGGTCACTGGGGAGGGCTTTTGGCAGATCCACCGCGACGCGCCCGGGACGCTTGTGGGGGCTGTCACAGAATTCCTGAGGGAGGGCGACTTCCTCCACGCCGGGGCCGTGGTTGCCGACCTCTACGCGGGCGCCGGCCTCTTCACCGCAGTCCTGGCCGACGCCGTGGGGGAGACGGGGTCCGTACTGTCGGTCGAGGGGGCGCCGGGAACCAGCCGCGACGCCCGGAAGAACCTGCATTCAGCACCGCAGGTGGAGGTGGTCCAGGGCCGCGTGGAACGGGTCCTGCGCCAGAAGCCGCGGAATTTCGACGCCCTGCTCCTTGACCCGCCCCGGGCCGGAGCCGGGAAAGCCGTCGTCGGCCAGCTCGTCGCGTCGCAGCCCCGGGCCATTGCCTACGTGTCCTGCGACCCGGCGTCGTTTGCCCGTGACCTGGGTTACTTCCGCCGCTCAGGGTGGGACCTGGCCGGACTCCGGGCCTTCGACCTGTACCCCCACACCCACCACCTCGAGACAGTGGCACTGCTGGCTCCGGCTCCATGATGCCGCCGGGGTTTTGGACTACGATGGCCGTAGTAGTCCCACGTCGCGCCCGTAATCTCGGCCGGCCGTGTGCAATTTTCGGGCCCTGTAACTACTTAGGGCGTCCTAACTAGCAGGCGGTCAACCGCGCGACAAAGATGAAACTGTTGCGAGAGGAGTCCTGCGATGAGCACTGTGGACAGCTTCGGTTCAAAAGGCAAACTTAATGTAGCCGGAACCGAATACGAAATTTTCCGGTTGAACTCCGTTGAAGGTGCAGAAGCCCTTCCGTTCAGCCTCAAGGTATTGCTTGAAAACCTGTTGAGGACAGAGGACGGCGCGAACATCACCGCCGATCACGTCCGCGCTTTGGCAGGCTGGGATCCGAATGCGGAGCCCGATACAGAAATCCAGTTCACGCCGGCACGCGTGATCATGCAGGACTTCACCGGCGTTCCCTGCGTGGTTGACCTTGCCACCATGCGTGAAGCGGTCAAGGACCTGGGCGGGGACCCCAAGCGGGTCAACCCGCTGGCACCGGCCGAAATGGTCATCGACCACTCGGTGCAGATCGATGCCTTCGGCAACTCCGGCGCACTGGAGCGCAACATGGAGATCGAATACCAGCGCAACGGTGAGCGCTACCAGTTCCTGCGCTGGGGCCAGACGGCATTCGACGACTTCAAGGTTGTTCCCCCGGGAACCGGCATCGTGCACCAGGTCAACATTGAGTACCTGGCCCGCACCGTGATGACGCGCGAAGTGGATGGTGCGCTCCGCGCCTACCCCGACACCTGCGTCGGCACCGACTCGCACACCACCATGGTCAACGGCCTGGGCGTGCTGGGCTGGGGCGTGGGCGGCATTGAAGCCGAGGCAGCAATGCTCGGCCAGCCCGTCTCCATGCTGATTCCGCGCGTCGTGGGCTTCAAGCTCAGCGGCAGCATCCCCGCCGGTGCCACCGCAACCGACGTGGTGCTGACCATCACCGAAATGCTGCGCAAGCACGGCGTCGTGGGCAAGTTCGTCGAATTCTACGGCGAAGGTGTCGCAGCGGTGCCGCTGGCCAACCGCGCCACGATCGGCAACATGAGCCCCGAGTTCGGTTCCACCGCCGCCATGTTCCCCATCGACGACGTCACCCTTGACTACCTGCGCCTCACCGGCCGGTCCGAGCAGAACGTCGCCCTCGTGGAGGCCTACGCCAAGGAACAGGGCCTGTGGCACGATGCGTCCCGCGACATCAAATTCTCCGAGTACCTGGAACTGGACCTGTCCACGGTTGTTCCGTCCATCGCCGGCCCCAAGCGCCCGCAGGACCGCATCGAGCTGACCGAGGCCAAGGACGAGTTCCGCCACGACCTGCTCAACTACGTCTCGCACGACGCCAACGCAGGCACCCTGGACGAGTCCCTCGAAGAGACCTTCCCGGCGTCGGACGCCCCGTCCTTCACCAGCGGCGCAACCCACGTCTCGGACACCGACCGCGAACCGCCGAAGTACTCGGCGGCGCACGGGGGAGCGGGCCGCATCACCAGCCCGGTTCCCGTGAAGATGGCTGACGGGCGCGAATTCGAACTGGACCACGGCGCGGTCACCATTGCGTCCATCACGTCCTGCACCAACACCTCCAACCCCTCGGTCATGCTTGCCGCCGCCGTCCTGGCGCGCAACGCCGTCGAAAAGGGCCTCACCTCCAAGCCGTGGGTCAAGACCTCCGTCGCCCCAGGCTCGAAGGTTGTTACCGACTACTACGAGAAGTCCGGCCTGACCCCCTACCTGGAGAAGCTCGGCTTCTACATCGTGGGCTACGGCTGCGCCACCTGCATCGGCAACTCCGGTCCGCTGGAAGCCGAGATCTCCGAGGCCGTCCAGGCCAACGATCTCGCGGTCGCCGCCGTCCTGTCCGGCAACCGCAACTTCGAAGGCCGGATCAACCCGGACGTCAAGATGAACTACCTGGCGTCCCCGCCGCTGGTCATCGCCTACGCCCTGGCCGGTTCCATGGACTTCGACTTCGAAACCGACGCCCTCGGCAAGGATGAGGCCGGCAACGACGTCTTCCTGAAGGACATCTGGCCCAACCCGGTTGAGGTCCAGCAGGTCATCGATTCCTCGATCGACAAGGACATGTTCGCCAAGGGCTACGAGGGCGTCTTCGACGGCGACGACCGCTGGAAGGCCCTGGACACCCCGGCCGGCGACACCTTCGCCTGGGATCCCAACTCCACGTACGTCCGGAAGCCCCCGTACTTCGAGGGCATGCAGGCCACCCCGGAGCCGGTCAACGACATCACCGGAGCCCGCGTGCTGCTGAAGCTCGGCGACTCCGTCACCACCGACCACATCTCCCCGGCAGGTTCGTTCAAGTCCGACACCCCCGCCGGCCAGTACCTGCTGGCCAACGGCGTGGAGCGGAAGGACTTCAACTCCTACGGCTCACGGCGTGGCAACCACGAAGTGATGATCCGCGGTACGTTCGCGAACATCCGCATCAAGAACCAGCTACTGGACGGGGTTGAGGGTGGCTTCACCCGCGACTTCACCCAGGCTGAAGGCCCGCAGGCCTACGTCTACGACGCCGCGCAGAACTACCAGGCAGCCGGCACCCCGCTGGTAGTCCTGGCCGGCAAGGAGTACGGTTCCGGTTCGTCCCGTGACTGGGCCGCCAAGGGGACCGCCCTGCTGGGCGTCAAGGCGGTCATCGCCGAGAGCTACGAGCGCATCCACCGCTCCAACCTGATCGGCATGGGCGTCCTGCCGCTGCAGTTCCCGGCCGGCGAGAATGCTGCCAGCCTGGGCCTGACCGGCACGGAAACCTTCTCGGTAGAGGGCGTCACCGCCCTGAACGAGGGCACCACGCCCAAGACCCTGAAGGTCACCGCTACCGCCGAGGACGGCTCCTCGAAGTCGTTCGACGCCGTCCTGCGCATCGATACCCCGGGTGAAGCGGACTACTACCGCAACGGCGGCATCCTGCAGTACGTGCTGCGCCAGATCTCCGCGAACTAGCGGGTTTCTGCCCAGCAGGCAACATCCTCCCGAAGCCCCGGCCGGTCACCGACCAGCCGGGGCTTCGGCTTTGCAGCCAAAACCAAGGCGTTAGAGTTAAACGGCACGTCTACCACCCGAAGGAGGGGTCATTGGGAATCTTGGACACCATCCGGAATCCGCAGGACCTGAACGAGTTGACCGAGGAACAGCTGGCACAGCTGGCCTCGGAGATCAGGGACTTCCTGATCACGAACGTTTCCCAGACGGGCGGCCACCTCGGACCTAACCTCGGCGTCGTGGAACTGACGCTGGCCGTGCACCGCATTTTCGAGTCTCCCCGCGATAGCATCGTCTTCGACACGGGCCACCAGTCCTACGTCCATAAGCTGCTGACCGGGCGCCAGGACTTCAGCACCCTCCGCCAGGAAGGCGGGCTCTCCGGCTATCCAGCCAGGGCCGAGTCAGAGCACGACATCGTCGAAAGCTCCCACGCCTCCTCCTCCCTTTCCTGGGCGGACGGCATCTCCCGGGCCCGCCAGCTCACCGGGGAAGGCGACCGCCACGTCGTCGCCGTCGTGGGCGATGGCGCCCTCACCGGCGGAATGGCGTGGGAAGCCATCAACAACATCGCCGCGGACAAGAAGCGCCGCGTGGTCATCGTGGTCAACGACAATGGACGCTCCTATGCACCCACCGTGGGCGGATTCGCCGACTACCTTGCCTCCCTGCGCCCCACCATCGACTCCTTCCGCGCCGCGCCCGCCTATGAGGGGGCGCTGGACTGGTGGAAGAAGAAGCTCCAGAACGGTGGCCCCGTGGGCCAGTTCACCTACAAGAGCCTGCATGCCATGAAGAAGGGCATCAAGGACTGGTGGGCGCCGCAGGGCATGTTCGAGGACCTCGGCATGAAGTACATCGGCCCCGTGGACGGCCACAACCTCCAGGCCATGGAACACGCGCTCTCCACTGCCAGGAACTACGGCGGCCCGGTCATCGTGCACGCCATGACCGAGAAGGGGCATGGCTACGCCCCCGCCCGCGCCCATGAAGCGGACCAGTTCCACGCCGTCGGCATCATCGATCCGGAAACCGGCGAACCAACCGGCAGCGGCGGGGCACAGTCCTGGACCTCGGTGTTCGCCGACGAAATCGCAGCCATCTCGGATGAGCGCGACGACATCGTGGGCATCACCGGAGCCATGCTGATTCCGGTGGGCCTGCACAAGTTTGCGGCCAAGCACCCTGAGCGTGTCATCGACGTCGGCATCGCCGAGCAGCATGCGCTCACCGCTGCCGCCGGCATGGCCTTCGGGGGGCTTCATCCGGTGGTGGCCGTCTACGCCACCTTCCTGAACCGCGCCTTCGACCAGCTGCTGATGGACGTCGCCCTCCACAAGGCCGGCGTCACCATCGTCCTGGACCGTGCGGGCGTTACCGGCCCGGACGGCGCCAGCCACCACGGCATGTGGGACATGGCCATGGTTCAGATTGTTCCCGGCCTGCACCTGGCCGCACCACGCGACGCCACCAGGCTCCGCGAGGAACTGCGCGAGGCCGTGGCCATCAGCGACGCCCCCAGCGTGGTCCGCTTCTCCAAGGGCTCCGTGGGTCCGGCAGTCGAGGCACTGGAACGGTTGAGCGACGGCGTGGACGTCCTGGCCCGCCGCCCCTCCGGTTCCACCGAGAACGACGTGCTGATCGTCAGCGTCGGAGCCATGTCCGAACTGGCCCTTGACGTCTCGAACCGGCTCGGTGCGCAGGGCATCAGCACCACTGTGGTGGACCCCCGCTGGGTCCTCCCGGTCCGCCGCTCCATCATTGCGCTGGCCTCCCACCACCGGCTGGTGATCTGCATCGAGGACGGTGTGCGTGCCGGCGGCGTCGGGTCACGCATCCGGCAGGAAATGCGCGCCGCAGGGGTGGACACCGCCCTGAACGAGGTGGGCCTGCCCGTGGAGTTCCTGGATCACGGCACCCGCAACCAGGTGCTGGAGCGCGTGGGGCTGACCGCCCAGCAGATCACGCACGACGTCGTGGCGCAGGTTTTGGGAACCAAGGTTCCGTTCGCACGGCCCTTGCCCGGGCAGCAGCACCCCACCACCGGCAGCCTTCCGATCCTGTGAAGGACGAGGATGAACTGAAGTACCCCGGCCCCGCGGGGGAGTCCGGACCGGTCCTGCACACCACCACCACGCGCGTTCCCAACGGACTGCAGCCGGGCCAGCTGGTGGTTTCCCGGAACCGGAAGTGGAACGGCAAGGCCCACTGGGTGGTGCCGGGCCGGTACCTTGGCGAAGACCGGCATGGCTGGTGGATCTTCCAGGGCACCAACGAGTTCTGTTCCCGCCCCGGCGCCGCGTTCTACACGCGTTCGGACGCCGTCCTGCTGGTGCCGCGCCAGGGTGACTGGGTGGCCACTTTTTACGACTCGGCCCACCCCGCGGGCGTACGGGTCTACATCGACCTGGCGGTCGGCCACGAATGGACACAGATCCGGCCGGCTGTCACCGAGTTCCACGTCATCGACATGGACCTGGACGTCATCCGGACCGCTGACCGCGGCGTCTTCATCGACGACCAGGACGAATTCGCGGAACACAGCGTCTCCATGCGCTATCCGCAGCAATTGATCGAAGATATCCAGTCCTCGGCGGACTCTCTGTACCAGGCCGTGAAGGCACAGCAAGCTCCGTTCGACGGCACCGACGTCGAATGGTTTAGAAAAGGACGCACATGAGCGGCATTGTCAGGGTCTACAAGCGCGACGACGAGGGCACCCTCCACTTCCGGGAGGCCTGGTTCGACGAGGACTACTCGCAGTTCGTCATGAATTTCGGCGCTGTGGGGCACCAGAGCAAGACCGAGGAAACCGATGTCCCTGACGCTGCTGCGGCCGAGGGCCTCCTGGACGCCTTTGCAGCCCAATGCGAGGAGGACGGATTCGCCGAGATCCCCGCCGGGGAGCAGTTCTGGGTGGTGGCGCAGTTCGCGCTAAAGACCCGGGAAGGTACGGAGCGGGACCGCTACCTGGAGGAGAAGGCCACCGACGCCCTGATCAGCCACCTCGCCTGGCGGGGCCTTGGCACGGTGGAGCGTTCCGAATTCACGGACTACAAGCTCAACATCTTCTGCCTTTGCCCGGATGTGAACAAGGCCGTGAACGCCATCAAGGTCTGCGCCCGCGGCGAGGACCTGGACTTCACCAAGCTCAGCATCGGTGCCGCCCCCTACAGCGACCCCGACCATTACAAACTCAAGCACTCAGCCAAGCCGGCCAGCAGCTTCACCCTCTAGGAGGCGTCCTTGACCAGTTACCGCCGCGTTGGAAAATCAGGCCTGACCGTCTCCACCGTGGGGCTAGGCTGCAACAACCTCGGCCGCGCCAATACCGCCACTGAGTCGCAGGACGCAACGGACGCCGTCGTCCACGCGGCAGTCGATGCCGGCATTACCCTCTTCGATGTTGCCGACACCTACGGCCGCGAGCCCGGGTTGAGCGAGACCATGCTCGGCAAGGCCCTCGGAAAGCGGCGCTCCGGCGTGGTGCTGGCGACCAAGTTCGGCATGGATATGAAGGGCGCCAGCGGGCCCGACTTCGGTGCCCGCGGGTCGCGGCGGTACATCATCCAGGCGGTGGAGGCTTCGCTGCGGCGCCTGGGCACGGACTGGATTGACCTCTACCAGTTCCACACGCCGGATCCGCTGACCCCCATCGATGAAACCCTCGCGGCGCTGGACACCTTGGTCCGCACCGGCAAGGTCCGCTACATCGGCCACTCCAACCGCTCCGGCTGGCAGATCGCCCAGGCGGAGTACGTGGCACGCGAACTGGGTACCGCCCGCTTCATCTCCACCCAGAACCACTACAACCTCCTGGACCGGCGTGCCGAGCTTGAAGTGACCCCGGCCGCGGAGGAGTTCGGGCTCGGCGTCCTGCCGTACTTCCCGCTGGCCAACGGCCTCCTGACCGGCAAGTACGCACCGGGCCATGCGCCGGAAGGGTCCAGGCTCAGCCACACCCGCACCAATATGGTGGACGACGCCGACTGGGACCAGTTGGGCCGGTTCAGCGCCTTCGCGAAGGAACGCGGGTTGACGGAGATCGAGGTGGCCTTCTCCTGGCTTGCCGCCCAGCCCTCGGTGGCCAGCGTCATCGCCGGGGCCACCAGGCCGGAGCAGGTCAGGCAGAACGCGGAAGCGGCGGACTGGATCCCCACACCCGAAGACCTGGCCGCCCTGGACGGGATCTTCCCGGCGGTGCCCAAGGTCGCGCTCTTCTAGGCAGCCGTGCCCGCCTACCTCCTGGACGTTGATACCGGGATCGACGACGCCCTGGCCCTTGCCTACCTGGCGGCCCTCCCGGACACGGAGTTCGTGGCAGTCACTGCCACTCCCGGCAACGTGGACGCGGACCAGGTGGCCCGCAACACCCTTGCGTTGCTGGAACTGTGCGGACGGCCCGGGGTCCAGGTGGCCGTGGGTGCCCGCAAACCCCTGTCGATCCCGCTGCAGACCACCCCTGAGACCCACGGACCACAGGGGATCGGCTACGCCGTCCTGCCGGAGCCCGCCGGCCGGATCAGCGAACGCGATGCCGTGGACCTGTGGATCGAACATGCCAGGGCCAGGCCGGGGGAGCTTACCGCGCTCATCACCGCCCCGCTGACCAACTTCGCCCTGGCGCTGCGCAGGGAACCGCAACTTCCCGACCTCCTGGCCAAAGTGGTGATCATGGGCGGTGCCTTCTACCACCAGGGCAACACCACCCCCACCGCCGAGTGGAACACGCACGTGGACCCGCACGCCGCCAAGGAGGTTTACGCTGCCTACCGCGGAAAACCGTTGCAGAAACTGCCCATCGTCTGTTCCCTGGACACCACCGAACGCATGGAGCTCCGCCCGGCCCACGTCGCGGCGCTGGCCCGGGCTGCAGGTGCCACCGTTCCCGAGCTGGTGCTCCCGGAAGACCCCGAGGGCAAGCGGAGCAGCTCCGACAACACCCTTATCAGGCACCTTTCGGATGCCCTGCGGTTCTACTTCGAATTCCACCGGCTCTACGATCAGGGCTACCTGGCCCACGTCCACGACTTTTTCGCCGCAGGAGTGGCGGCAGGCACGCTCAACTACACGGCCCGCCGTGCCACCGTAGACGTCGAAACGGAGTCGCCGCTCCTGGCGGGAACCACCGTGGCCGACTTCCGCGGGCTCTGGGGCACGCCCCCCAACGCCAGGATCGTGGCCGGCAACAACCCGGAGCAGGCGTTCCGCCGGCTGGTTTCCGCCGTTGGAATGCTGGCCCGCCGGGTGGGCTGAACGGGCAGGCGGGCGGCACCCCGCCAGCAGGGCACCGCGCATGGGACGCGGCCCGGGATGGCCGGTAGAATGGGCCACGGACCGGCCCGGCGCAGTTGCCGCCGGCTGCTGCCGAGGTGACATAGGCAGCCACACTGACGGCCCGGCATTGCCGGGCCATTGCCTGCACCCAAAGGAACATTCCCCATGTCATCGCCCTCTTTGACGCTCCCGTCCCAGGAACGCCCCGCGGCCCGCCGCCGGCTTCTGGAGATCCTCGGCGCCCTGGCCATCGCGGCCACCTATGTCTACCTGGTGCTCAACCAGCCCGCAGACATCACCGGAGGTCCGGGCAGCGCATCGGCCCTGATCGCCCTCACCGGCTTCCTGGCAGGCGCGGTCCTGCTGATCGTCGCCGTCCTGCCCACGCTGGCGGCCTCTACTCTGGTGCTGATCCCGGTGGCGTTGGTCCTGAACATCGTGCTCGGCCAGTTCGTGGGCAGCACCCTGGTTCCCTTCTACCTCGACGCCATCGGCACGGTGCTGATTGCCGTCCTGGCCGGACCGGCCGCCGGCGCCGCCACGGGCGCGCTCAGCAGCATCGTCTGGTCCTTCTTCAACCCCACGGTGCTTCCGTTCGCCGCAGGCGCCGCGCTGATCGGGTGCCTGGCCGGGCTGGCAGCACGCTACGGCCTGTTCCGCCGCTTCTACCTGGCTCCCGTGGCCGGCTTCGTTACCGGGATCATCGCCGGCGTGGTCTCCGCCCCGGTAGCCGCCTTCGTCTTCGGCGGAACCTCGGGCGTGGCCACGGGTGCGATCGTCAGCGCCTTCCGGGCCATGGGCGACACCCTCCTGGCCGCCATCACCAAGCAGGCGCTGATCTCCGACCCCATGGACAAGGCCATCGTGTTCACCATCGTGGCCATCCTGGTCTATGCCCTGCCCCGCCGGGCCCGCCAGCAGTTCCCCTTCATCCGGCGCCACCGGGTCCTGGCCGGCAGCGCGCCTGCGGCTGACGTTCCCGCCCGGGATTTGGCCCAGGGTTCGGCACAGGGGACCGCCCCGGACTCCGCACGGAAGGGCTGACCATACCCCTGTGACGGCATCATCGGCAGGCAGGACGGCAACGGCGGCCAAACGCGGACGGCTCAACCCGCTGACCTCGCTGACCGCTGCGGCGGCCACAGCGGCCATTACGACGGCGGGCGGCAGCTGGCCGCTGTCCCTCGCCGTGGCTGCCGCGTGCGTTGGCCTGTCCGTGGCGGGCGGCACGGCCCGCCGGGTGCTGCCGGCGGCTGCAGCAGTCCTGGTTCCGCTGGGCCTGTCACTGCTGTGGCTGCATGGGCTGTTCTTCCCCGAAGGACGGACTGTGCTGGCAGCGTGGGGACCTGCCCGGATCACGACAGAAGGCCTGGACTTCGCCGGGCAGCGGATCCTGCTGCTGGCCGCCGTGGTCCTGGCCCTGCTGCTGTTCTCCTTCAGCGTCGATGTCCCCGACCTCGTGGCCGCCTTGTCCGCCCGCGGGGTGCAGGGCCGGTTCGCTTTCGTCCTGGCCTCCACCCTGACCCTGCTCCCTGCCATCGCCGCCAGGGCACGGCGCATCCGCCAGGCCCAGGAATCGCGCGGCCTGGTGGTCTCCCGGAGCTTGGTGTCCAGGCTGGGCGCCTTCCGGCTGCAGGCCGTTCCGCTGGTCCTCTCCCTGATTGAAGACGCCGGCATCCGCGCTGCGGCGCTGGAAGCCCGAGGGCTCAGCAACACCGGGCCGAGGACCAGCTACCGTGAGGTGGCTGATTCCGGCCTGCAGCGGGCAGCACGCACCGTCCTGGTGATGGCGGCCCTGGCGGCAGTGGTTCTCCGAGTGGTCCAGGCGGGTGCCGGTGGCTGAGCCCGTGGTGACCAGCGGCCCAGGTAATGCGGGCAAAGCAAGTAATGCCGGCGTGCCAGGCAAACCGGTACTGGCAGCCGGGATCCGGCACTTCACCTTCCACGACGGCCAGGCCCCGGCCCTGCACGATGTAACCGTGTCCTTTGCGCCGGGCTCCTTCACGGCCATCCTGGGCGCCTCCGGCAGCGGGAAATCAACCCTGGGCCGGTTGCTGGCCGGCTGGCTGCCTCCGGGCGGCCACGGGACACTGGCAGGGTTCCTCGAGTTGTCGGGCACGCGGCTGGAGTTCGACGGCGGCCCGGGGGACTCCCGGATCGATCCCGCCCAGTGGGGCCGGCACGTGGGCTTTGTCCCGCAGGACCCCGCTGCCGTCCTGTCTACCGTGCGGGCCACTGTGGCGGAGGAACTGGCGTTCGGACTGGAAAATACCGGCACGGAGCGCGCTGACATGCAGGTGGCTGTAGAACGCACAGCCGGGCTGCTGGGACTTCGGAACCAACTGGACCAGGACCCCGCCCAGCTCTCAGGTGGCCAGCTGCGCCGCCTGGCCATCGGCTGCGCCATCATCGCCGGACCGCCCGTACTGGTCATGGACGAGCCCTTTGCCTCCCTGGACACGGCTGGCGCGGACAGTCTTGCCGCCCTGGTCCGGGACCTGCTGAAGCGGGGTACCGCCGTCGTCATCCTCAGCCAGATTGTGGACCCGCTGCTGCTGGGCGCCGACACCTGGATGGTGCTGTCTGATGGCACGGTCATCGCGTGTGGGCCTCCCGCCGGCACGGGAACCCGACAAACCGAAAGCGGGAACGGCCTGGGCATGCTGCCCTGGGCAATCCGGCGTCCGGCCAAACGGGACGCTGACGCGCCGCCAAGGCCGCCTGCAGGGCAACTGTCGGGACCGCCAGCGTTGCAGCTCCGCGGTGTGTCCTTTGCGTACCCGGGGCCACAAACCAACGGCAAAAGACGCGGCAAACGATGGGGCAAGGCGGCACGGACGGAGGCGCCGAACCATGGCACCCCGGTGCTGCAGGACGTCCACCTGGCGGTGCAGCCCGGGGAAATCGTGGCGGTTACCGGGCCCAACGGCACCGGCAAATCCACGCTCCTGCGGCACTTCAACGGCCTGCTGCGGCCCACCGCGGGAACTGTCCTGGTCCGCGGCAATGACATTTCCGGCGCGCCCGTTGGAAGGACCGCGGCAGCCGTGGGCCTCCTGTTCCAGCAGCCGCGCGACCAGCTGTTTGAACGGACCGTACTGCGGGAGGTCAGCTTCGGGCTGGACCGCCTGGTGGGTCCGGACATGGCTGCAGGACGGGCCGTTGCAGCCCTTCAGGCAGTCGGCCTGGCGAAGGCCGCCGCCGAGCACCCCGCCGAGCTGCCGGCCTCAGCCCAGCGCCTCCTGGCGCTGGCCACCGTCCTGGCGCGCAGGCCCGCCGTCCTGGCGCTGGACGAGCCCACCGTGGCACTGGACGGCGACGGACTGGCCCTGCTGGACGCCGCCGTTGGATCCGCTGCAGCGGAGGGCGCCGCCGTCGTGCTGGTCACCCATGACTTGGGCTACGCACGGACGGTGGCGCACCGCATCCTGATGCTCGACGGCGGCCGGTTGGCGCCGGCCTGACCGTCGGTATGACGGCGGCCGGCAGTGCGCGCCCGCCAGTGGGCGGGCGCGCCAATCCGCCTAGCCTGCGGCGGGGGACGCGACGCCCGGCGCCAGGAAGCGCTTGCCATTCACCCGCTCGGAGGCCCCCACCCGGTCCAGGTAGGGGGTGATGCCGCCCAGGAACATCGGCCAGCCGGCGCCCAGGATCATGCAGAGGTCGATGTCCTCCGGACCGGCGACGACGCCCTCATCCAGCATGAGGCCGATTTCCTCAGCCAGGGCATCCTGGACGCGGCGCAGCACCTGCTCGCCAGCGGAAGGGCTGGAGCCAAAGGACAGCATTTCCAGCGTGGAAGCGGGGATGGCCCGGGTGCCATCCGGGGAAGTCTCCCACAGTGCCTTGACGTTGTTGTCGATGAGCTTCTTGAGATTGGTGGATACCGGGAAACGGTCGCCGAACGCGGCGTGCAGCGATTCCTGGACGTGCTGCGCCACGGGAAGGCCCACCATGGCCAGCAGCGTGAACGGCGTCATGGGCAGCCCCATGGGCCGGAGCGCATTGTCCGCCACCTCTGCCGGCGTGCCCTCATCAAAGGCGGCCGTGACTTCCCCCATGAGCCTCAGTAGGATGCGGTTGACCACGAATGCAGCGGCATCCTTGACCAGCACCCCGGTCTTCTTCAGGGACCTGGCCAGCTCGAAAGCGGTGGCCAGCACGGCGTCGTCGGTCCGCGGGGCCCGGACGATCTCCAGCAGCGGCATCACAGCCACGGGATTGAAGAAGTGGAACCCCACCAGCCGCTCAGGGTGTTGCAGGTCCGCGGCCATTTCCGTCACCGAGAGCGAGGACGTGTTCGTGGCCAGGATGCACTCCGGCGACACGATGGCCTCCAGTTCGGCGAAGACCTGCTTCTTGATGTGCAGTTCCTCAAAGACCGCCTCAATCACGAAGTCGGCGTCGGCGAAGACATCCTTTGACACCGAACCCGTCACCAGGGCCTTGGTGCGGTTGGCCGCGTCCTGGCTGACGCGCTTTTTCGCCAGCAGCTTGTCCACCTCGGCGTGGACGTAGGCCACGCCCTTGTCCACACGCGCCTGGTCGATGTCAGTCAGGACCACAGGCACCTTCAGCTGGCGGGCGAAGAGCAGGGCCAGCTGGCCGGCCATCAGCCCGGCGCCAACCACGCCCACTTTGGTGACGGGACGGGCCAGCCTGCGGTCAGGGGCGCCGGCCGGGCGCTTGGCCCGCTTCTGCACCAGGTCCAGGAAGGCATAAACAGTGGAGCGGAACTCGTCCGTCTGCATCAGCTCAGCCAGGGTTTCGCATTCCATCGCGGCGGATTCCGATGCCGTCATGGTGCGGTTCGCCTCGAGGATATCCAGGACCTTGGCGGGTGCGGGGGACGCGTTGGAGGTCTTGGCCTCAACGAACGCCCGGCCGGCCTCCACCGCGGCGGCCCAGCGGGTTGCCGCCTCAGGAGAGGAAGGGTCGACGGCGTTGGCCTGCTGCGGGACCACGTCACCGGAGATGACACCGGCGGCCCAGGCAAGCGACTGCTCCAGGAAGTCGGCAGGCTCGAAGAGGGCGTCGGCGATGCCCAGCGTGAACGCCTCCGCACCGGACAGTGTCCGGTTGTTGCTGAGCGGGTTCTCGATCATGACCTTCACGGCATTCTCCGGGCCCAGCAGGCGGGGGAGGATGTAGACGCCGCCCCAGCCGGGCACCAAACCGAGGAACGCTTCCGGCAGTGCCAGGGCCCCGGCGCCCGTCGATACGGTGCGGTACGTGGACTGCAGGGCGATTTCCAGTCCGCCGCCCAGGGCTGCGCCGTTGATGAAGGCGAAGCTGGGGACGCCAAGGTTTGCCAGCGTTGCGTAGACATCATGGCCCAGCTGCGCCATCCACAGCCCGTGCTCACGTTGTTCCAGTGACTTCACGGCGGAAAGATCGGCGCCTGCCACCAGGTAGTGCGGCTTGCCGGTCACGCCCACGCCCACGATCTCGCCCCGGGCGGCCCGCTCGCGCAGGCCTTCCAGGACCGTGCCGAGTTCCACCAGGGTGTTGGGGCCCAGGGTGGTGGGCTTGCTGTGGTCGAGGTCGTTGTCCAGGGTGACCAGGGCGAAGGTACCCGGACCTGGCTGGCCCGCGGTGCCCGGCAGCGCGATGTCCTGCACATAGGAGTGGGTGACGGTTTCGTTGGGGAAGAGGTCCGCCAACTTTCGGAAATCTGCGGCGCTCATGCCATGGCTCCTTCGGAAACGGTAGCGGCGGTCTCCCCGGAAGGGGTTCCGCTGTAGTCGGGGTGGTTCGGGTTCTCCCAGATCACGGTGCCGCCCATGCCAAGGCCCACGCACATGGTGGTGATCCCGTACCGCACCGAGGGGTCCTCTTCGAACTGGCGGGCCAGCTGGATCATCAGCCGGACGCCGGAGGAGGCAAGGGGGTGTCCCACGGCGATCGCGCCGCCGTACCGGTTGACCCGGGGGTCGTCGTCGGCGATGCCGTAGTGGTCAAGGAAGCTCAGGACCTGCACGGCGAACGCTTCGTTGATCTCGAACAGGCCAATGTCGTCGATGGTGAGTCCGGCATTCTTCAACGCTTTTTCGGTGGCGGGGACGGGGCCGATGCCCATGACCTCCGGCTCCACCCCGGCGTACGCGTAGCTGACCAGCCGCATCTTCACGGGCAGCCCCAGCTCCGCGGCGGACTCGGAGGATGCCAGGACCGCGGCGGTTGCGCCATCGTTCAGGCCGGCGGCGTTTCCGGCAGTGACCCGGCCGTGGGCCCGGAACGGCGTGCGCAGGCCGGCGAGGTCAGCCATGCTGGTCCCCGGGCGCGGCGGTTCGTCCTTGCTGTGGACCGTCCAGCCCTCGCCGGGCTTGCGGGCGGCAACGGGAACCAGGTCGGGCTGGATCTTACCGTCCCGGTAGGCGGCGGCCAGCTTGTTCTGCGAGGCCACGGCGTAGGCGTCGGTGCGCTGTTTCGTGATGGCCGGGAAGCGGTCGTGCAGGTTTTCGGCAGTGTTTCCCATGTTCAGGGCTGCGGGGTCCACCAGGCGTTCGGACATGAACCGCGGGTTGGGGTCGGCGCCGGATCCCATGGGGTGGTGACCCATGTGCTCCACGCCGCCGGCAACCACCACGTCGTAGGCACCAAAGCCGATGCCGCCCGCCGTCGTGGTGACGGCCGTCATGGCACCGGCGCACATGCGGTCGATGGCGAAGCCGGGGACCGTCCGGGGGAGGCCGGCCAGCAGGGCCGCGGTCCGGCCGAGGGTAAGGCCCTGGTCGCCGGTCTGGGTGGTGGCGGCGATGGCTACCTCGTCGATCCGCTCCGACGGCAGGGACGGATTGCGGCGAAGCAGGCCGCGGATGCATTTCACGATCAGGTCGTCGGCCCGGGTCCCGGCGTAGATTCCTTTCTCGCCGGCCCTGCCGAAGGGTGTGCGGATGCCGTCCACAAAGACGACGTCGCGGACAGTGCGCGGTGATGCGCCGCTTCCGTGCTGGCTCACGTGTAACTCCTCATCGAGACGTAGCGCGCCGGGTGCATGCCGGAGTGCGGCACTAACTGGCGTCGGTCACACCGATGTTACTCGTGAGTAACTTAGCCTGCAAGGGCTGACGTTAAAGGGTTACTGGCCGCCAGCGGCAGCAACCTGTTTAGGTTCCTTGGGCGGAAGGGGCTGCGGATCCAGGAAAGCGGCGGTGATCAGTGGAGCCGTGAGTTCCACCTGCCATGGGCGGGCACCGAGCGCCCGCAGTTCGGCGGAAATCGAGTCTTCGGTGACGTCGGCCGGCGGCCGCCACGCCACACGCCGCAGGTAGTCGGGCGTCAGGAGGTTCTCCAGCGGAAGGTTCAACTCCCCGGCCTTCTCCTGGAGCAGGGGGCGGGCCGTGGCCAGGCGGGCGGCGGCTTCGGGATCGCGGTCTGCCCAGACCCGCGGCGGCGGTGGGGCGTTGGTGGCAAGGTGCAGGGGCGGCAGTTCCGCCAGGTCCCGGGCCGAGGCGATGCAGCGCAGCCACCGTGGAGCTTCGCGCTGGGCGGCCCGCCCGTGGAAGCCCTTGGTGCTGAGCAGTTGGGGGACGGTGGCGGGCATGGCCTTCGCCGCGGCTACGAGGGCTGAGTCCGGCAGGAGCCGCCCGGGTGCCACGTCGCGTTTCTGCGCCAGGGAGTCGCGTTCCAGCCACAGCTCGCGGACCGCGGCAAGCTGGCGGCGGTCACGGATCTGATGCAGGCCGGAGGTCTTCCGCCAGGGGTCAACGCGCGGGGGAGCGATGCCCGCTTCGAGGATGGCCGCGAACTCCTGCTGGGCGTATTCCAGTTTTCCGTCCGCCTGCAGCAGCTCGATGAGTTCCTCGCGCAGCTCCGTGAGGACCTCGACGTCCAGTGCGGCGTAGCGCAGCCAGGGCTCCGGCAGGGGTCGGGTGGACCAGTCGGCCGCAGAGTGTTCCTTGGCAAGGCCGAATCCCAGCAGCTGTTCGATGACGGCGGCCAGGCCTACGCGGGGCAGCCCGGCCAGGCGCGCTGCGAGTTCCGTGTCGAAGAGCTTGTCCGGCCACATTCCGAGTTCGGAGAGGCAGGGGAGGTCCTGGGTGGCGGCGTGGAGGATCCACTCGACGCCGCGGAGGGCGTCGTTGATGATGTCCAGGTTCTCGAACGGCTCGGGATCGATCAGCCAGGTCCCGGCGCCCTCGCGGCGGATCTGGACCAGGAAGGCCCGCTGTCCGTAGCGGAAGCCGGAGGCGCGTTCGGCGTCCACGCCGGCGGGCCCGGTGCCGGCGGCAATGGCAGCGGCACAGCGCTCCAGGCCGGACTGCGTCTCGATGACCAGCGGAACGCCGTCGCGGGGCGAGTCAAGGTCGATGATTTCGGGGATGGGGCTGTCAAAGCCCTCCACCGTGATGTGGGGTGCGGCAGCAGCAGCCGGGACGCCGGCTGTGGTGTTTTCCGGAATGTTTGGGGTCATGATGCCCCCAGTTTACCGGGCTGCCCCATAACCGTTCTGCTGGCTTCGCCGCCGGGGCGGGAGTGCGGTGACGCCGTCGGGCAGTGGCGGGAGTCCGGCGAACGTGCACACCATGTCGGACCAGGCCTCAAGGTGGGCCTGGACATCGGCGGAACCGGGCGTCCAGGAGGCCCGGAGCTCGATGTCTATGGACCCGGGCCGCCCGGCCAGGGTCCCGAAGCTTTCGGACAGGACGCGGGTGGCGGTGCCGCCCGCGGCCCGGTATGCCGCATTATGGTTCTCCAGTGCCTCCACCAGCCAGGTCCACGCCACGGTGCCCAGCATCTGGTCGTTGCCCATTTCCGGTTCCAATTCGGCACGGATGTAGGTGACGATCCGGAACTCGCCGTCCCAGACTGCCGAGCCGTCCGGATCATGCAGCAGGATGAAGCGTCCGGTGGCGAGCTCCGTTTCGTCCTCGTCCGCCGGCCCCGAAGCGGAGGCGGCGGCAAGGGCCATGGCCGCGGGTCCGTGGACGGGCGTGGCGGGGGCGCCGGGCGCCATCACTTCGGCGCCCAGCGCGACGGCGAAGGGTGCCAGCCGCGCGGGGGCAGGGATCTCCGCGAGGCGCAGTTCCTTCCGGCAGCGGGCTTTCCTGAGGGTTCCCAACGCGTGGAGAAAATCCGGGGGAACCTGGTCAAGTGCGTTCACCTTGGCAGATTACGGGGCGGGACGGGCGGGGGCGGGAAGGCTCGCCGCCAGCGGACGTTCACCCGGCCTGGCCGGCCCGGTGATCCCGGAGCTCATGGCGGATCGCGGCAGCAAAGGTATCGACGTCCTCTTCCGTGGTGTCAAAGGAACACATCCACCGGACTTCCCCTGCCGCCTCGTCCCAGTCGTAGAACCGGAAGGACTTGCGCAGCCGGTCCGCTGTTCCGGGGGGAAGGATGGCGAAGACGCCGTTGGATTCGGTTTTCTGGGTGGGCCGGACGCCGTCAATGGTGTCGACGGCGGCACGGAGGCGGGCGGCCATGGCGTTGGCGTGCGCGGCGGAGCGCAGCCACAGGTCGCCTTCCAGCAGCGCGATGAACTGGGCGGACATGAAGCGCATCTTGGAGGCAAGCTGCATGTCCATCTTGCGCAGGTAGACCAGCCCGTGGGCTGCCTCAGGGTTCAGGGCCACCACCACTTCGCCGAAGAGCAGTCCGTTCTTGGTGCCGCCAAAGGACAGGATGTCCACGCCGGCGTCGCGGGTGAAGGCCCGCAGGGGCACGCCCAGGTGGGCGGCGGCATTGGCCAGCCGCGCCCCGTCCATGTGCAGCTTCATGCCCCTGGCGTGTGCATGGTCGGCAATGGCACGCACTTCTTCCGGGGTGTAGCAGGTGCCCAGTTCCGTGGTCTGGGTGATGGAGACGGCCAGCGGCTGGGCGCGGTGTTCGTCGCCCCAGCCCCAGGCCTCCCGGTCGATCAGTTCGGGGGTGAGCTTGCCGTCCGGCGTGGGGACGTGCAAAAGCTTGAGTCCGCCGATGCGTTCGGGGGCTCCGTTCTCGTCCATGTTGATGTGGGCGGTGGAGGCGCACACCACGGCGCCCCAGCGGGGGAGCAGGGACTGTAGTGACAGGACGTTGGCGCCGGTGCCGTTGAAGACCGGAAAGCATTCGATGCCCGGGCCGAAGTGGTCAACCATCAGTTCCTGCAGCCGCGCCGTGTAGTCGTCTTCGCCGTAGGAGACCTGGTGCCCGTCATTGGCGGCGGCAAGTGCCGCGAGGACTTCGGGGTGGACGCCTGAGTAGTTGTCGGAGGCAAAGCCGCGCACGTTGGGATCGTGCAGCCGCAGCCCCGTGCGGGTTTCTGCTGTTGTCGTCATTGGGTTGCTCACGCTTTCAGTTTAGGTACTGCCGGGGCCGTCAGTCGGCCAGCCTGAGGCGGGCACCGTTGAGTTCGGCGGATGGTGTGCCAAAAAGGCGTACGACGGCGGAGGCCAGGTCAGCCACGTCAGTCGCCCCCGGGAACCTGCGCTCCGGGTGGGTTCGGCGCAGGTCGTCGTCCACCAGCGCCTTGACCACCAGGATCGTGGCGGCGGCTTGGCTTCCGCCGGCCCCGGAGGCGCGGCGGAAGCCATCGGCCATGGCCAGGGTCCAGGTTTCCGCGGCTGCCTTCGCTGCCGCATAGCTGGCCACGGCTGCGGTGGGTTTATCCAGGGCGGTGGAGGACACCATCGCAAACCGTCCCGAGGCGGATGTGGCGAGGTCGTCGAAGAAGACACGTGAGACGTTGCGCAGGGTGGTGATGGCGCCGCGTTCCAGGAAGTCCCAGTCGTCGTCGGACTGGTCCGTGATGCCCTTGGCCCCGCGCCAGCCGCCCACCAGGTGGATCACGCCGTCCACCGCCCCCAAGGCGCCGGTGACGTCGTCGCGCAACTGCCGGACGTCCGCCAAAACCGCGAGGTCGCACGTAAAGGGCGTGACGCCATCGCCCGCCTTCTGCGCTGCTGCGCGGATGCCGGCGGGATCGGACCCCGCCGTGGCCACCCGGTGGCCGGCCGCGGCCAGCGCCCGGGCCACGGCGATTCCGGAGGCACCGCTGCCGCCGGCCACCAGGACGGTGAGCGGCCGGGCATGCGGGCTCTGGCCGCCCTGGTCGGCTTCTGTTGCTCCGGCAGTGCTCACAGTGCGGAGCAGCCGGTGATCCCGGCGGTGGACTCGATGACGGGGCGCATCTTCTTCTCCAATGCCTCGTAGAACATGGACAGCGGGAATTCGTCGTCCAGCACCTGGTCCGTGAGGCCGCGCGGCGTTCCCGCCAACGGGAGCGCGTCCGGGCCCTTGGCCCAGACGGAGGCAGGGCTGGGGGTGACAGTGGCCGAGACCAGCTGGTAGGCGGCCAGCCAGTGGGCGGTCTTGGGGCGGTCGATGGAGCGCCAGTAGAGTTCGTCGATGCTGGCTCCCAGGGCGATCACAGCGTCTGCCACCTCATCCCAGTCGATGGCAAGCCGGGTGTCCGTCCAGTGCAGCACGTGCTGTTGGTGCAGCCAGGCAAAGAGGAGCTGGCCGCCCAGGCCATCGTAGTTGCGGACCCGGCTGCCGGTAATGGCGAAGCGGAAGATGCGGTCGAAGATGATGGCGTACTGCACGAGCTTCGCGTGCCGCCGTGCTTCAGGATCGGCGTCGTCGTCCTTTTCGATCCGGACCGATTCGCGGAATGCGGTGAGGTCGCAGCGCAGCTCTTCGAGCGAGTACAGGAAATAGGGCATCCGCTGCTTGATCATGAACGGATCGAACGGCAGGTCCCCGCGCATGTGCGTCCGGTCGTGTATCAGGTCCCACATCACGAACGTGGCCTCGGTGAGGTCCTGGTCCGCGAGCAGTTCCGCGGCGCCCTCCGGCAGCTCCAGGGACGTGATCTCCGCTGCAGCCTTCAGGACGCGGCGGAACCGGGCGGCTTCCCGGTCGGCAAAGATTGCGCCCCAGGTGAAGGTGGGGGTCCGGCTGACGGCCACCGTTTCGGGGAAGAGGACGGCTGAGTTGGTGTCGTAGCCCGGGGTGAAGTCCACGAAGCGGATGGGGACGAACAGTTTGTTCGAGTAGTCCCCGGCTTCCAGCCCGGCGATGAATTCGGGCCAGATGACCTCGACCAGCACAGCCTCCACCAGCCGGTTGCTGCTGCCGTTCTGGGTGTACATGGGGAACACCACCAGGTGCTGCAGCCCGTCGCTGCGCTGCTCCTGCGGCTGGAATTCCAGGAGCGATGACAGGAAGTCAGGGACCCCGAAGCCGCCGGCAGCCCATGCCTCAAAGTCTGCGCAGGCGGCGCCCAGGTAGCCGGCGTCGTGCGGAAAAGCAGGAGCCAGGGCCTGGACTGCGGCCACGATGGCATCCACGTACCGGGCTGCTTCCGGGTGGTCCTCCGGAGTGGGGACGGAGCCGTCCTGGACCTGGAGCCCCTGCAGTGCGGTGGCGGCTGCCTTGAGCCGGAGCCAGTCCTGGTTCTGTGCGGAAATCCCGGTAACGGCGGTGGTCAGGGTCTCTGTCATCGTCGGCTGCCTTTCTGGTTGCTTGCTTCTCTGGCGAGCGTAACAAGCAACCAGCAGGACTTATGCCAAAACGTATGTTTCGTAAGAAAGGCTTAGCCTTGCTGCTCCGGCGGAAGGACCGAGACAGGTCCTTCGCTGTGGGATAGGCGCCGGGACAGCCCTTCCGGTGCCCTAGCTTTGCGGCGTCCCTTCCGGTCCAGCATCCTTTGCCTTGAGACGGAGGGACACGGAGTTGATGCAGTAGCGCTGGTCGGTGGGCGTTCCATAGCCCTCGCCCTCGAAGACGTGGCCAAGGTGCGAGTCGCAGGAAGCGCAGCGCACCTCGATCCTTTCCATGCCGAGGGTCCTGTCATGGATGTAGCGCACGTTGCCCTCAGCCAAAGGAGCCCAGAAGGAAGGCCACCCGCAGTGCGAGTCAAACTTCTCGTTGCTGGTGAACAGTTCGGCGCCACAGGCCCGGCACTGGTATACGCCTTCGGTATGGGTATCCCAGTATTCGCCGGTGTACGGGCGCTCGGTCCCGGCCTGGCGGAGGACGTGGTACTCCTCCGGGGTCAACTCCTCCCGCCACTGGGCATCGGTTTTCTGGACCGTGTTTGCTGGCGTGGTGCTTTCCTGGCTGCCACCAACCATGTCCGTTGCCTTGTTCCCGAAAATGCTGTTTCCAAAGATGCTCATAGCATTCCCAACGCTCAGGAGTCGCCGATAAATCCCGAGCCCGCGTACAGGTGGAGCACGGGGACACCGAGTTGGTCCTGCGCCTTGTTGGCCCAGTCCGTGTGGAAGGTGTCGGACACGGCATGCGGCCTGGTGATCACCACGGCCTGGGAGGCGCCGGTTTCCCGGACCTTTGCCACCAGGCCCTCCACTGCCTTGCCCTCCACCACCTGGCCGCTTACACCGGAGCCCAAACCCTCCAGTGCCGCGAGCGACGCGGTGAGGATTTCATCTGCGTGCGCCCGCTCTGTGGCGGGGTCCGGGTTGCGCGCTCCAAGTTCCCGGAACGCCTTGGCAACGTCAAGCATGGAGAGGTTTTCCAGGAAGTCCACGAGCAGGTGCCGCTCGGTGTTCGCCGGCACCAGGACCAGCAACCGGTTGTCCGCCCCATCCACCAGCCGTTCGATGTTCACGCGGTCGTCCGCGCCCAGGGGTTCTTCGGTCAGGATGATGATGGGATCACTCATGGCCTTAGCCTAGCGCCGCCCGCGGACGCCCGCACGGCACCAAAAGAAAGTGCCGGAACAGGGCTGGTGGGCTGCACGGCGCCGTGCCGGTCCTGCCCGGGAATGCGGATATCGGCGGCAACGCCGGTAAGAATAGTTCCATGGCACCTTTCCGGCGAGCGCGCCCTGCAATGACTGCATCCATCCGGGATTCCGGCGGAATGTCTCCCGGAGCGAAGTGGGCCATTGGCGGCGCCATCGCCGGCGGATCCGTGGCCAGCCTGCTTGGAGCAGGCTCCTCCGCGCTCGCCGTGTACTTTGCCCGCCGCGTCATCACGCCTGCACGGCAGCGGGTTGCCGACAAGGAACTGCTGGCCGTTATCCGGGACGGGCACAAGCAGCAGGTGATCCTGGCTGCCGACGATGACACCACTGTGGACGGGGTCTACGGGTTCTTTTTCGACGGCGGCAAGGGGCATGTGCGCATTGGCCGCATTATTTCCTACTCGCCCGCCGAACGGACGGTCCTGCGCGAGGTGGAAGCTGTCTACAGCGGTGATTTGTCCACGGCGCGCTGGGGATGGTGGAGCGGTGCCATCTACCCGGACCCGGCCGCCGCCGGAATTCCTGCCGAGGACGTGCTGGTTCCGGTGGAACGCGGGGAAGCGCCGGCCTGGCTGGTCCGGGCGAAGGGTACGGCCCGCACCTGGGCCATTATGGTGCACGGACGCGGAGCCAGCCGGCAGGAGGCGCTGCGAGCGGTGGGACCGGCACTGGAGCTGGGCCTGACCAGCCTGCTGGTGTCCTACCGCAATGACGGACTGGCGCCTTCAGCCGATGACGGACGCTACGGCCTGGGCTCCACGGAATGGCAGGACATTGAAGCTGCCATTGAATATGCGCTGGCCCACGGTGCCGAGGAAATCGTCCTGTTTGGCTGGTCCATGGGCGGGGCCATTTGCCTGCAAACCGCGGACCTGTCCCGCTACCGGCACCTGATCCGGGCCATGGTGCTCGACGCCCCGGTGATCGACTGGGTCACCGTGCTGGCGCACCATGCGCAGCTGAACCGGATTCCGTCGCTGGTGGGCCGCTACGGGCAGCTGATGCTGGGCCACCCGCTGGGCCGCCGCCTGACCGGCCTCTCGGCGCCGGTGGACCTGAAAGTCATGGACTGGGTGTCCAGGGCCGTCGAACTGCGGACTCCCACGCTGATCATCCACAGCGTTGACGACGAGTATGTTCCCTACGGGCCGTCTGCCCTCCTGGCCGAGCGGAACCCGGAAATGGTCACTTTCGAAACATTCAGGCACGCACGGCACACCAAGGAATGGAACGTGGACCCCGAGCGCTGGGAACGGCTGGTCAAGGCCTGGCTCCGGCAACAACTCGCCCCCCGCCTCAACCCCGGATCCGGGCTAAGCCCGGGGGCCCTGGCCGGACCAACGCCTGCGGGGGCGTGACATGGCGGACCAACAGCAACAGGGAAAAACAGGGACGTTGAGCGCACGTGGGCGGGAGCTCGCAGCGGGACTTGAAGGACTGGTCACAGCTGCCCCGGGCGGGCCGGCCCAGGCGTCGCGTGCACCCTTTGACGGGACCGTGATTGGTGAAGTGCCTGTCTGCACTGCGCATGACGTTGCTGCCGCCGTCGGTACGGCCCGCCTGGCGCAGCGGCACTGGGCCACTGTTCCGGTGGCTGAACGCTGCGCCGTGGTCCGGCGCTTCCGCGGGCTGGTGCTGGACCGGGAGCAGGACATCCTGGACCTGGTGCAGGCAGAGAGCGGCAAGTCCCGGCTGAGCGCCTTCGAGGAGTTCGCGGACGTTGTCCTGACGGCGGACTACTATCTACGGAACGCTGAACGGTTCCTTGGGCCGCGCCGCCGGAAGGGCGCCGCCCCGGTCCTGACCCGCACCACCGAACACCGCATGCCCAAGGGCGTGGTGGGCGTCATCAGTCCCTGGAACTACCCCCTGACCCTTGCGGTCTCGGACGCCATCCCGGCCCTGCTGGCCGGAAACGCCATCGTCCTGAAGCCGGATTCACAGACGCCCTTCACCGCCCTGCTGATGCTCAGGCTGCTCCGTCAGGCAGGCCTTGCAGCAGAGCTGTTCCAGGCGGTCACAGGGCCCGGCCCCGCGATTGGGCCCGCCCTGATTGAGCGGGTCGACTTCCTGATGTTCACCGGATCGTCCAAGACCGGCAAGACCGTTGCCCGGCAGTGCGGTGAGCGGCTGATCGGCTTTTCCGCCGAACTCGGCGGCAAGAACCCCATGCTGGTTCTGGCTGACGCGGATATTGGCAAAGCTGCAGCCGGCGCGGTCCACGCCTGTTTTTCCAACTCGGGACAGCTGTGCGTCAGCATCGAGCGGATCTACGTGCACTCTGACGTCCATGACAGTTTCCTGGCCGCCTTCGCAGCCGGGGCGAAGGGCATCCGCATGGCTCCAGGACCTGACTGGGACATCGGCATGGGCTCCCTCATCAGCGCGGCACAACTTGAACGGGTGGACCGCCACGTCCAGGATGCCGTGGCCAAAGGCGCGCAATTGGTCACCGGCGGCCGGCGGCGGCCGGACCTGGGGCCCTTGTTCTACGAGCCAACGGTCCTTGCCGGAGTCACTGGGGAGATGCTCGTGGCCCGTGAAGAGACTTTCGGTCCCGTCGTGGCTGTCTACCGGACAGCTGACGATGACGAAGCCGTAGCCCTCGCCAACGATTCCGACTTCGGCCTGAACGCCAGCGTCTGGTCCGGCCGCCGGGGGGAGGCTGTGGCGCGCGGGCTCCTGACGGGCACGGTCAACGTCAATGAAGGCTATGCAGCCACCTGGGCATCCCATGATGCGCCCATCGGGGGCATGAAGGAGTCCGGCGCGGGCCGCCGCCACGGCCGGGAAGGGATCCTCAAATACACCGAGCCGCAGACCATCGCGGTGCAACGGCTGCTGCCGGTTGCACCCATGCCCGGCATGTCGAACCGGGCCTACGCGCGGATCATGAAAGGGGCCATCACGCTGATGGGCCGCTTCCCCCGCAACCGCTAACCGACATCGCCCGCGCCGCCAGGACATACGCCTCAAAACGCCAGGAGAACCATATGCCCACAGGAACCCCGCTTTCCGGCGCCACAGTGTTGATCACGGGAGGCGGCAGCGGGCTGGGCCGCCGGCTGGCGCTCGGAGCGGCCCGGCGCGGCAGCCGGGTGGTCATCTGGGATCTGGATGCTGGACGGGGCGCAGCGGTGCGCGATGAGATCCGGGCCGCCGGCGGCTCTGCCGAATCCCAGATCGTGGACGTCTCGGACCGTGAGGCGGTGAAGGCTGCCGCGGCTGTTGCCGGACCGGTGGATATCCTGGTCAACAACGCCGGCGTGGTCAGCGGCCGGCCACTCCTTGAGGCCACGGATGAAGCCATCGAACGGACCATGAACGTCAATGTCATGGCCCTTTACTGGGTTACCCGCGCCTTCCTCGGCGGAATGGCCAACCGCCGGCGGGGAACGGTGGTCACCGTTGCCAGTGCTGCCGGCCTGGTGGGTGTTGCCCGCCAGACCGACTATTCCGCCAGCAAGTTCGCCGCCTTCGGCTTCAACGAATCACTCCGTGCCGAGCTTCGCGCCGGAAGAACCGGTGTCAATACGCTGGTGGTCTGCCCTTACTACATCGACACCGGGATGTTCGATGGCGTCCAGACCCGCTGGCCACTGCTCCTCCCCATTCTCCAGGAAGAGCAGGTGGCAACCAGGGTCCTTGACGCCATCGAAGCCGGGCGCCGGAAACTTGTCCTGCCGCCCATTGTGAACCTGTTGCCTGCCCTGCGGATTCTTCCGGTCACCGTCTTTGACGGGCTCATGGACGTGCTGGGAGTCAACCGGACCATGGACCACTTCACCGGACGGGATGCGGGGCGGGCAGGAGGGAATTAGGGGTAAGGCCTACCCTCCTTCATTGGGGACCCGTGACCCTATGACAGACCAAAGCCCGGGTCTATCCTGCTGCCCAGGGGGGATACCGTTGCGAAGAAATGGGGCCCCGAAATGCGCATGACAAGGCGACAACTGCTGCAGGCCGGTGCTGTTGCCGGTGCAGGGCTCCTGGCTTCGCCCGGCTTGCCGGCTGCCGCGGCCCGTGCACCTGCGTCCGGGAAGCAATCGATGTTTACCGAGCAGCTCCCCAGCATGGATGAGCTCGGAGTGCTGGACGTGCAGGCTGGCGGCAGCAAGTCGCTCTGGGTCCGCAACGCCCGCCACCGGTTCCAGGAACACATGGGCCTGACGGACACCTTGGCCTACCAGGAGGCCGGTTCAACCCGGACGTACCTTGGCCCCGTGATCATCGCCCGGAAAGGTACGCCGTTCGAGCTGACGGTCCACAACCAGGCCGGACGGCATCCCCTGGCCTTTGCCATCGACCCCGAACTGGTTCCGGCGGGCAGCAACGATGCAGTGCGGCCGCGGACGTCCGTCCATCTTCACGGCGGCAACGTCAGTGTGCGGTCCGATGGCGGCCCGGACCAGGCCTTCGGTCCCGGCGCCTCCTACACGTACCATTACGGCAACAACCAGGATGCCGCCGGGCTCTGGTACCACGACCATGCACTGGGCCTCACCCGGCTGAATGTCTACGCCGGGTTGGCCGGCGGCTACCTCCTCCGGGACAAGCCTGGCGGGACCGGGATCGATACCGGTGACGGGACACACCTGCCGCCGCCCCCGTACGAAGTGCCGCTGATTATCCAGGACCGGATGTTCAACCCCGACGGCTCGTTTGCCTACCCTCCCAATCCGGATCTCGTCAGCGCAGACGGCACACCCCGCCCCTGGGCCCCGGAGTTCTTCGGCGATGTGGCCACCGTCAACGGGAAGAACTGGCCCAACCTGGACGTGGCCCGCGGGAAGTACCGTTTCCGGATGTTCAACGGCTCCAACGCCCGGTTCTACGACTTCAGGTTCCTCGCCGGCGGCACCCCGGTCCCATTCCACCAGATAGGGTCCGACGGCGGCCTGCTCGACGCTCCTGTCCGGCTCACCAGGCTGGTGATGGGACCGGGCGAACGGGCAGACATCGTGGTGGACTTCGGGGGACTCAAGGCAGGCGCCAGGGTGCTCCTGGCCAACAGTGCTCCGGTGCCCTACCCGGACGGGCCAAAGTCTGTCCGGCAGGGCGGACTCCCGCTCCCGCAGATCATGCAGTTCACCGTCCTCTCCGAGCCCGGCTATACGGTGCCGCTGCCGCCCCACCTCCGGTCCGAAGCCGTTACCAAGCTCGGAGAACGGCCGGTCAAGGCAACGAGGTCCATGGCGCTGGTGGAGGTAGCCAACGCGGACGAGGTGCCGGTGATGGCGCTGCTGAACAACAGGATGTTCGACGGCACGGACATCACGGTGGTGAAAAGTGACACCCTGGAACAGTGGGAGCTCATCAACACCACCGTGGACGCCCACCCCATCCACCTGCACTTCACCCAGTTCCAGGTCCTCAACCGGCAGAAGTTCGACGTCGATGCCTACCTCGAGGCCACAAAGTTTGTAGATCCGGAAACCGGACTCGTCACGCCGGGGGCGGGCAAAGCGGTCGACGTCGGGCCGCACCTGATGGGCCGTCCCGAGGACGCGCCTGCCACCGAGCAGGGCTGGAAGGACACGGTGGTGGCGAAGCCGGGGGAGGTGACACGGATCCGCGTCCCCTTCGGTGCTGCCGCAGCGGGCGGAGACCCGCTGGCCATCGGCTCATCCTTCAAGGGCGAATACGTATGGCACTGCCACATCCTGGAGCACGAGGACAACGACATGATGCAGCGCTACGTGATCAAGTAGCCTGTCGTTCCCATTCTCTGCGCTGCTATGGCTGAGGGCTGCCCGCAGCCGGCGAGCTGATGGGAGCGGTAATGGCGTTCGTCAGCCGGGCCAGGTCTGCCGGGGCGAGCTCAACGTCCAGGCCGCGGCGGCCTCCGGACACCAGGATCGTGTCCAGCCCCAGGGCGGTGGAATCCAGCACCGTGGGGGAGGGCTGGCGCTGCCCGATGGGGGAGATTCCGCCCAGGACGTAGCCGGTGCGGCGCTGGGCTGCGGCGGGATCGGCCATTGCCGCCTTCTTGGCTCCGAGTGCCGAAGCCATTGCCTTCAGGTCAAGGCTTCCGCTGACCGGCACGATCCCCACTGCCAGTCGGCCCTCCACGTCCACCATCAGTGTTTTGAAGACGCGCGAAGGATCGATGCCAAGGGCTTCTGCAGCTTCAGCGCCGTAGCTCGGCGCGGATGGATCGTGGGTGTACGGGTGCAGCACAAAGGGAACCCCTGCAGCGGTCAGCGCCGCTGTTGCCGGGGTTCCCTGGGAGCCGTTCTTCCGTGCCATGGGTACTGGGGTCAGGCCTGGGCGCGGGAGCTTGCGGCCACCTTGCGCTTGATCCTTCCCAACATGGCGGTCATGCCCCTCATACGCAGCGGCGTGATGGCGCGGGTGAGCCCCAGCAGTTCCGGCATGTCGTCGGGCACGGACAGGATTTCATCGGCGGACAGGCCATCCAGGCCCTCGTGCAGGACGCCGGCAAAACCCCGTGTGGTGGGCGCCTCGGCAGGTGCCTTGAAGAACAGGTGGACCGCGCCGTCGTCGTTGTTCCCCGTCTCAATGGTGAGGAACAGCGGCGACTGGCACTCCACCACCTGCTCCAGGAGCTCGGGGTGGTCCTTGAGCCGGTCGGGGAGCTCGGGCAGTCCTTCGGAAAACTCCAGCAGCAGCTGGAGCCTCTCGGGTTCGGACAGGGCCTGGAAGTCGTCCACGATCGCCGCCAGGGCGGATGGCAAAGCTTGAGTAGTCATCGTTTCAAGTCTACGCGGGCGGGTGCTGCGTCAGGCTCCGACGGTGGCCGGAACGGAACCCCGCTCGGCGCCCTTGACGATCGGCGCGCGGACCGCATTGCCCCACTCGGTCCAGGATCCGTCGTAGTTGCGGACGGAATCAAAGCCCAGGAGGTACTTCAGGGCGAACCAGGTGTGGCTGGAACGCTCGCCAATGCGGCAGTATGCCACCACGTCGTCACCCTCGGACAGGCCGGCCTCGCCAAGGTAGATCGCCTCCAGTTCCCCGCGGCTCTTGAAGCTGCCGTCGGCGGCAGCGGCGCGGGCCCAGGGAATGGATGCGGCGGTGGGGATGTGGCCGCCGCGGAGGGCGCCTTCCTCGGGGTAGGCCGGCATGTGGGTGCGCTGGCCGGTGTATTCTTCGGGCGAGCGGACGTCGATGAGCGGGCCGGTGCCGAGGTGGGCCAGGACGTCGTCCTTGAAGGCGCGGATGGGAGCGTCGTCGCGCTCAACCTCCGGGTAGCTCCCCGGGGCGGGGGCGGGCCGGTCCCTGGTGAGTTCGCGGCCTTCGGCAATCCACTTGTCCCGGCCGCCGTCGAGCAGCCGGACATCCTGGTGGCCGAACAGGGTGAAGACCCAAAGCGCGTAGGCTGCCCACCAGTTGGACTTGTCGCCATAGATGACCACGGTGCTGTCCCGCGAGATTCCCTTGGACGCCGCGAGCTTCGCGAAGGCCGCGCCGTCAATGTAGTCACGGGAAACTTCGTCGTTCAGGTCCGTGTGCCAGTCAATCTTGACCGCGCCGGGAATGTGGCCTGTTTCGTACAGGAGCACATCCTCGTCCGATTCCACCACGACGAGTCCGCCGTCAGCCACTGCGCCGTCCTTTATGGCAGCCGCCAGCCACTCCGTGGAAACGAGCCGCTCCGGGTGGGCATAGGCAGCAAACTTCTCATTCTGGTCAACCGGGTAGGGCATTGCTTGGCCTTTCAGTAAGAGCACGGGAATCCATGGAACATGCATTGGAACCTGTTCCCACCCTAGCCAGCGCCCCTGACGTTGTCCGTATTCCGTTAATAGGGCGAAATGTTGTCTTCGTCACTCCATGCGCCGGGAGGAGGGCAGCGAGCCCGGGTCCGGCCTGCATAGCCGGTATCCTTTCTGGGGACCAACCACCAGCAGAACGGACCACCTTGGTACAGATCGAACAGCTTGCCGCCCGCACTCCGGCAGTTTCGGTGGACGAACTCCTCAAGGGCTTCTACCCATCGCCGCGGTTCGGGGAAGTCTCCTTTGCGAGCTACCGCCCGGACCCCAAGCAGCCCAGCCAGGCCACGGCCGTGCGGGAACTGCAGGGGTTTGCCGACGGCGTGGGGTCGGGTAACGGGGGCGGGCTCTTCAAGAAGCTGTTCGGCAAGAAGGACGAATCGCGCGCCGGCATCTACCTTGACGGCGGGTTCGGCGTGGGCAAGACCCACCTGCTCGCGTCCCTGTGGCACGCGTCGCCGGGCCCCAGGGCTTTCGGCACGTTCGTGGAATACACCAACCTCGTGGGCGCCCTGTCCTTCCGCAAGACGGTCGATGCCCTGAGCAGCTACAAGCTCGTCTGCATCGACGAATTCGAACTTGACGATCCGGGCGATACCGTCCTGATGTCCCGGCTCATGCGGGAACTGGCCGACGCCGGGGTCAAGCTTGCCGCCACCTCCAACACACTCCCTGGCTCGCTTGGTGATGGCCGCTTTGCCGCCGTGGACTTCCAACGCGAAATCCAGGTCCTGGCCGACCAGTTCGAGGTCATCCGCATCGACGGCGAGGACTTCCGGCACCGCGGCCTGCCCGCGGCCCCGGCCCCGCTGAAGAACAGCGAACTCAACGCGCACATGAAGGCGGAGTTCGACGGCAAGACGGTGGCCCAGGATGAATTCCCGACACTCATCCACCACCTCGCCGGCGTGCATCCCAGCCGCTACCGCCAGCTGATCGACGGCATCGACGGCGTGGTCTGGCGCAACGTGGAAACCATCAAGGAGCAGGCCGTGGCGCTGCGGTTCGTGGTGCTGGCGGACCGGCTCTACGACAAGGATGTTCCCATCCTGGCCAGCGGCGTCCCCTTCGACCAGCTGTTCACCGAGGAAATGATGACCGGCGGGTACATGAAGAAATACTTCCGCGCCGTCTCCCGCCTGACCGCGCTGGCCCGTGAAGGCCAGAACCACGAACCCTCCTAGCGGGAACCCCGCCCCGACGTCGTGCCGCGCCCGGGTTTTAGCGCCCACCGGACCACGAGCCCGGCAATCAGCGCCCAGAACGCGGCACCAATTCCGGCAAAAGCCAGCCCCGAGGCCGCCATCAGGAACGTGACCGCCGGGGCGATTCGCTCTTCGGCGTCGGCAAGGGCTGTCGAAATTGCCGAAGCCAGGGTGCCCAGCAGGGCCAGTCCGGCCACGGCTTCGAGCATCCCCGCGGGCGCCTGGTTAACTACCGACACCAAGGCTGTGGAAAAGGCAGCCAGCACCAGGTAGGCCAGGCCGGACGTAAAGCCGGCGATCCACCTCCTGCTTCGGTCGCCGCCTGCTTCGGGGCCGGCGGCGAGGGCCGCGCTGAGTGCTGCGAGATTGATGGCGTGGCCGCCGAAGGGTGCTCCCACAATGGTGCCCGCTCCTGTAACCAGCATCGCCGGCCGCCACGGGGTCTCATATCCGAATGAACGCAGCACGGCCACTCCGGGAACGTTCTGCGACGCCATGGTCACCACGAACAACGGGACGGCAATGCCGGCGAGGGCCTGCAGGCTGAACGAGGGCGTGGTCCACGCCGGTGCGGGCATGAATCCTGCCGGATCCACTGGCGTCCCGGCCGACGCCAGGGAAGTTCCGATCACGCCCAGGGCCACCAGCAGTGCTGCAGGAACCGCCCAGCGCGGAGCGAACTTCATCATCAGCAGCCAGCACAAAATGACCGGCGCAACAAGTACGGGGACCGTGCCCAGGGCTTTGAAGGGGGCCAGGCAGAGCTGCAGCAGGACCCCGGCCAGCATCGCCTGCGCCAGGAAGGACGGGATGCGTGCAATCAGCCTGCCAAGCGCCGGCACCATGCCGGTCAGGGCCAACAGCAGGCCCGCCGCGACGAAGGCCCCGACGGCGGCCGGCCACCCGCCGTCGGGAATTCCCGATGCGGCCAGCAGCGCCGCACCCGGCGTTGACCAGGCCAGTGTCACCGGAACGCGGGAGCGCCACGCGAGGACCAGGACGCCAAACCCGACGCTTAGGGTCAGTGCCAGCAGGCCGGACGCGGCCTGGGCGGAATCGGCCCCCACCGCCATAAGGCCCGCCAGGACCACGGCAAACGATGAGGTGAAGCCCACCAACGCGGTGACGATCCCGGCGACGACGGGCCGGGAGTCGATCCGGGCCCGGGTGGTCTTTGCCTCGAAGGGTGCGGGGGAGTTGGGCATACCGGCAGGTTACCGGCGGGCGTCCGGGAATCGGGAATCGTTGGCACTGACGCCGTTACCTGCGGGAACTGCCCCAACTTGTCTTCAGCGCCTTTAAACGCCGAAGGTGCGGGCGCCGCCTCCCGGCGGGACCCGCACCCCGTTGACGTGCTGGGGCAAAGCCCTGGCCAAATCCTTTACGGAGCCCTGTCAACCGGCGGAACCGGATTTTCAGGAGCTGCCGGCGGAACCTGTCCGGCGGCAGGTGCCTGGCCCGGGGTTCCGTTCTTGTCAATGAGCTTGGAAGCGCCATCCTGGATCTTGTCGACATGGCCGGTGTACTTGCCGCCGGTCTTGGTGTCGACGAAATCGCCGGCCTTGCTGATGCCGTTCTTGATGGCCTGCTCGTTGCCGCGGATGAGACCCTGAGCCTTGCCCTTTAGATCGTCAATCAAACCCACGAGCACCTCCCTTCGATCGCGGAGCCAGGTCGCTCCTCGCGCCTTCGATCCTATCCGCGGGTGACAGGCGTGCCAAGGGAGTTCGCCCGCAGCGGATGCCGGGGAAACAAAAAAAGCAGCTCCGCAGAGCTGCTGTTCGTGTGGGCGATACTGGGATCGAACCAGTGACCTCTTCCGTGTCAGGGAAGCGCGCTACCGCTGCGCCAATCGCCCGGAACCGGAAGACCGGCTGATGGGATGTAAGAGAGCGGACGACGAGATTCGAACTCGCGACATCCACCTTGGCAAGGTGGTGCTCTACCAGCTGAGCTACGTCCGCGTGTGCAGGATGACCGGTGAACCGGCTGTACTGCGGGCAAGTTGCCTTGCCAGTGGGCGATACTGGGATCGAACCAGTGACCTCTTCCGTGTCAGGGAAGCGCGCTACCGCTGCGCCAATCGCCCATTGAATCCGAAACATCCGGAAACCATGGTTTTCACCGAGGTGGGTACGGGATTCGAACCCGTGTATACGGCTTTGCAGGCCGCTGCCTCGCCTCTCGGCCAACCCACCGTGTTAGCGTCAATTCCGAAGAATGTTTGCTGTGACAGTGTCCTGCGAGCGGACGACGAGATTCGAACTCGCGACATCCACCTTGGCAAGGTGGTGCTCTACCAGCTGAGCTACGTCCGCATTTTGGAGGGTTGATTCCTTGCCGTTTCCGGCATTTCCTCGCGTTCCAACGAGTAAAAACAATATAGGAGGTTCGGGGATTCTCCAAATCGCTCCGGTCCGGGCCGGAACTATGACCTCCCGATCCCTGTAACTGCGCGGATTTTTGGAGTTACAGGCGTGTAATTCCCGACGGCGGCAGCGGGGGCTGGTGCGTTATGCTGCGTTCCGCCGGGCTGCTTTCAGTTGTTGGCGGCCAGGCCGGGGGTGCGGCTTTGGGGCCGGTTCTCAAGGTCCGCCGTTCGATTTTTGAAATAGGGCAGAGGTGGGCTAGCATTCAAATGCATCGGGGCGATTGGCGCAGTGGTAGCGCGCTTCGTTCACACCGAAGAGGTCACTGGTTCGAACCCAGTATCGCCCACCGCAGAGGCCCGTTTCCGCTCATCAGCAGCGGAGACGGGCCTCTTTTGCGTGCAGCTCCTGCCTCCCGGAGCTTTTGTCGGCCCCCTGTGAAAGAGTCTTTTGTATGACTGATCCGCTTCTCGCCCACGCCACCGAATACGGCCGGATGTATGCACGGTCAACGTCCGAGCAGTTTTCGGTACCTTCCATCACCACGGTGATCAGCCAGCAGCCGCACGGCCTGGATGGCTGGTTCGGTTACATGGGTGCGAGCAGCCTGGCCAATGATCCGCTGCTCTCGGACTGCCTGGGCAGTCCCGCCAAAATCAAGCAGGCCATCAATCGTGCCGCCAAGGCTGCCGAAACTTACCGGGACGATGCCGCCAGGCGCGGGGACCGCGTCCACAATTACTGCGAGCAGGTGGCGCTCCGGGCGCTCGGGCGCCCCCATGTCATGAAGGAAGCCCGCGAGGCCTTGGCTGCCAACGGGGAAGAGGCCTTCGCCGTCCGCTTCGACGAATGGTGGGAACTCTTCCAGGTGGAGCCCATCGCCCCCGAAATCACGGTCTGGAACAACACCGTGGGCTACGCGGGCACCCTTGACCTTGTAGCCCGGATCAACGGACGCATTTGCCTGATCGACTACAAGACCAAGGGCACAACCCGGGACGGCCTGGTCAAACCGCTGGATAACAAAGTGGTGATGCAGCTGGTGGCCGGCATGAAGGCGGAGGAAAGCCTGGTGGATGCGGAGGCCGGAACCTGGGAGCCCTGGAAATACGGCGAAAACCCTGTCCTGCTGGCCGTGGCCATTGGCGAGACGGAGGTCCGTCCTGTCCGTGCCAACCCCGAGGTCCTCAAGCACCACTGGTGGAAGTTCTGCGCCCTGCGGCGGGTCTGGGAATTGTCCGCGGACACCATCAGTGCCGGCACCGCGCTGCTGCCCATCGCACCCCCGCCGCTGGCACAGGCCCGCACCGCCTAAGCGGCGGGTGGACCTCGAGAGACTGCACCTAAACTGGATAGGTTCCCTTTGCCGCCAACCGTGAGGACAAACAGCGCATGGCTATTCTGAATATCCGCATCATCGGTGATCCTGTGCTGCGCACAGTTGCCGATCCCGTGACGGAATTCGGACCCGAGCTTGCCAAACTGGTGGCCGACATGACCGAAACCATGGAGGACGTGGACGGCGCGGGGCTTGCCGCTCCGCAGGTGGGCATCAGCAAGCGCGTCTTCACGTACCGGATCGACGGGGTGGAGGGGCACATCATCAACCCCGTCCTGGAGAACAGTGAGGACTACCAGCCGGACCACGTGGAGGGCTGCCTGTCCATTCCCGGCCTCGGCTTCCCCGTCCGCCGTTTCCGCGCCACCCGGGTCACCGGTGTGGACATGCACGGAAATCCGGTGTCCGTGGATGGGGAGGGGATGCTGGCACGCTGCTTCCAGCATGAAAATGACCACCTGGACGGCATTCTCTACACCGACCGCCTTGAGGGCGAAGACCGGAAGGCTGCATTGCGGTCCATCCGCAACGCCAATTACGACGCCGTCACCGGGCGCACCACCGCCAAGCGCGCCAAGAGTGTCGGGTCAAGTTTCGGCGGGGCCAGCTTCGGAACCAGCACCGCCGGCTCCAGCTTTGGCACCCAAGGGTGAGGGTCCTCTTCGCGGGGACACCCGCCGTCGCTGTGCCGTCCCTGGACGCCCTGGTCAACGCCGGCTTCAACGTGGTGGCGGTCCTGACCCGGCCCGACGCGCCGGTAGGCCGCAAACGCGTGCTGACGCCCTCGCCGGTGGCACAACGCGCCGCGGAACTGGGCATTGACGTCATCCGTGCCGCGCGCGTCGATGCCGAGGCCATTGCCGCTGTCTCCGCAGTGCAACCGGACGTCGCGGCCATCGTCGCCTATGGCGGACTGGTTCCCCCTGCAGCACTGGGCATACCGCGGCACGGCTGGGTCAACCTGCATTTCTCCCTGCTGCCCGCCTGGCGTGGTGCGGCACCGGTCCAGCGGTCGGTCATGGCAGGCGACGATGTCACCGGTGCCGTTACCTTCCAGCTGGAGGAAGGGCTGGACACCGGCCCCGTTTTTGGCACGCTGACCGAGGCCGTCAGGCTGCAGGACACTGCCGGCGACCTGCTGGAGCGGCTGTCCCGCAGCGGTGCGGTCCTGCTGGCGCAGACCCTGTCCGCCATCGAGGCCGGAAAAGCGTCGCCGCAGCCGCAGGCCGGCGACGTCTCGCTGGCACCCAAACTGACCCTGGAGGATGGACACATCAACTGGTCCCATCCTGCCCTTGCCATCAACCGGCAGGCACGGGGAGTTACCCCTGAGCCTGGCGCCTGGACCCTGCTGGACGGGCAGCGGGTCAAGCTCGAGCCTGTGCGGCTCCGGCCGGATATTGCAGGGCTTGCCCCCGGCTCAGTGGCCTTGCACGGGAAAACCGTGGTGGTGGGAACTGGCTCGCACGCAGTGGAACTCACCCGGGTCCAGCCCGCAGGGAAAAAGATGATGGCTGCAGCCGATTGGGCGCGCGGCATGGCTTCACTGGAGGGTGTGGTGTTCGAATGAGCGGGTCCGGCGGCAATACAGGTGGACGGAATACCGGCCGGCCCAACACTGGCGGAGGGGGAAGCGCCGGAGGATTCGGCCGCGGCGGGAAGAGCGGGCAGGGCGGCAGCGGCGCGCCCGCCGGCAGCGGCCGCGGCAACGGTGGACCCCGGGACGCCAGCAGGAGGGACGCCAAAGGCCGGGAACGCAACCGCGGTCCGCAGCGGGGCTTTACCGAACAGGCGCCGTCGCAGCGGACCAGGCGCGCCGACCCCGCCCGTCTGGTGGCCTTCGAAGTGCTGCGCGCTGTGGCAGAGGAGGATGCCTACGCCAACCTGGTGCTGCCCGCGCGGATCCGGCATCACCACCTGGACAAACGGGACGCCGGGTTCGCCACGGAACTGAGCTACGGCGCCCTGCGCGGCCAGGGAACCTACGACGCCATCCTGGCACGGTGCGTGGACCGGCCATTGGCCAAGCTTGACCCGGCCGTCCTCGACGCCCTCCGCATCGGCGCCCACCAACTGCTGGCCATGCGGGTCCCGGCGCACGCCGCACTTGACCAGACGGTAGGGCTTGCCCGTGCCGTCATCGGCGCCGGCCCCTCGGCACTGATCAATGCCGTCCTCCGCAAGGTTTCCGCCCACTCCCTTGAGGAGTGGCTGGACCTGCTGGTGGAGGGCGAAACCGACGAGACGAAGATTGCCTCGCTCCGGTACGCGCACCCCGAGTGGATTGTCCGGGCCATGCGCCAGTCACTGGTGGCCCACGGCCGGCCCGCAGGCGAAATCAACGACCTGCTGGAGGCGGACAACGCTGCCCCGGTGGTTAACCTTGTGGCCCTGCCGGGGCTGGGCAGCCTGGACGAAGCGCTGGAGAACGGTGCCACGCCCGGCGAACTGGTGGAAGGCTCCGCGCTGTCCAGCGGCGGGGACCTGGGACGCCTGGCGTCGGTGCGTGCAGGTAGCCTCAGGGTCCAGGACGTTGGTTCACAGCTCGTGGCCAGGGCCCTGGCCGCGGTGGACCTTCCCAACCCGGATCTCAGCCGGGCGGGCGACGGTGCCGGCCGCAATCCCGGCGCCGAAAGTGCGGCCGATGCAGGGGCGGGTGCCGGTGAAGCTTGGCTCGATCTTTGCGCCGGCCCCGGTGGAAAAGCAGCCCTCCTTGGTGCGCTGGCCCACCAGCGGGGCGCCACGCTGCTGGCCAATGAGCCCGCCCCACACCGCGCAAAACTGGTCAGCCAGGCGCTGTCCGCCGTACCGCAGGGCAGTTGGCAGGTCCGGACCGGCGACGGCCGGGATGTGGGTGCCGAACAGCCGGAACGATATTCCCGCGTCCTGGTGGATGTTCCCTGCACTGGCCTGGGAGCTCTTCGGCGCAGGCCCGAGTCCCGGTGGCGGCGCTCTCCCAAGGACATTGCAGACCTGGGCCCGCTGCAGCGCGAACTGCTGAACTCCGCCCTGGCCGCCGTCCGTCCCGGGGGAGTGGTGGCCTATGTAACCTGTTCACCGCACCCGGCAGAAACCACGGCTGTCGTGGCCGACGTCCTCCGGAAACGCGCCGATTTAGAACTCCTGGACGCGGGCGCCGCCCTGGATGCAGTCAGCCTCACCGGAAACCTGGGCGCCGGCCATGAACTGACAGCCCAGCTCTGGCCCCACATCCACCACACCGACGCCATGTTCCTGGCCCTGATCCACAAAAAAGCCTGACAGGGAAGAATCCCCGACTCATTAACCTGGGCTCCGGGTCCGGCCTGTTCCCGGCCGCGGACCGGAAGTTTCCTACGACACCAAGCACCTTCAGCGAAAGGCACCCCTGTGACGCAATGCTGCATCAACCCGAGCATCCTCTCCGCCGACTTCGTCAACCTTGAGGCCGAACTGCAACGGATCAGCAACGCCGACGCCGTCCACGTGGACGTCATGGACAACCACTTCGTCCCCAACCTGACCCTCGGGCTGCCCGTGGTGCAGCGGATCCAGGCTGTCAGCCCGGTTCCGCTGGACGCCCACCTCATGATCTCCGACGCGGACCGGTGGGCGCCGGGTTTCGCCGACGCCGGCCTGGCCTCGGTCACGTTCCACGCAGAGGCCTCCATTGCCCCCATCAAGCTGGCACGGGAACTGCGCAGCAGGGGATCCAAAGCGGGGATGGCATTGCGCCCGGCCACCCCGGTGGAGCCGTACCTGGACATGCTGGCCGAGCTGGACATGCTGCTCATCATGACGGTGGAACCGGGCTTCGGCGGCCAGGCATTCCTGGACGTCACGCTGCCCAAGATCCGGCGGGCTCGCGCAGCCGTGGAAGGCTCCGGACTGGGAGTGGCCATCCAGGTGGACGGCGGGATCACGGAAGACACCATCACACGCGCGGCTGAAGCCGGCGCCAACGTTTTTGTGGCCGGCTCCGCCGTCTACGGCGCCGATGACCCCGCCGCAGCCATCGACCTGCTGCGGGACAAGGGCAACCGGACATTACGCGGGGCGACGGAATAACGGGGAGCCCCTGCCGGTTGTGGCACAATAACAACACACATACGTGCTCCGGGGTCGGTGTAAGTCCGAACCGGCGGTGACAGTCCGCGACCCGCGAGCCGGCATTCTCTGACGAGGATCCGGCAGACGGTTGAACCGGTGGAATTCCGGTACCGACAGTTAAAGTCTGGATGAGAGAAGCACGTACAGCTGTATCAGTGGGCCCGTGGGCCCGCAACGTTCTGCTGTCGTACCCCCGGAGCCATCGCGGTTCGACAGGGAAGGAACGACACGCACATGAACCCCCAGCGATGGCTCTTAAACGCCGAAAATCCTGCCGCCTCCAAGGCAGCCACCCAACCCGCCCCGGCCGCCGCATGACGGGCGCCGTGGAACTGACGCCCGCCGCCGGGGTGGTCACTGCCTTCAGCGCCGACGAAACCCAGGCCATGGAGCACGCCCTGCGGGCAGCCCTGCAGGGCCCGCGCGGCGCGAACCCGCTGGTGGGCGCCGTCGTCGTCGGTCCTGACGGACGCCACCTTGTCACCGGCTACCACCGCGGCGCCGGCACCGCGCACGCCGAAGCCGACGCAATTGCCCAGGCCGCCGCCGTCGGCCTGGACCTCTCCGGATGCACCATGGTGGTCACCCTGGAACCCTGCAACCACGTGGGCCGCACCGGGCCGTGCACGGAAGCAATCATCGATGCCGGCATCACGGACGTCGTCTACGCCGTCGACGATCCCCATGATCCCGCCGCCGGCGGCGCCGCAACGCTGCGGACGGCCGGCGTCCGGGTCCGCAGCGGCCTCGGTGCCGACGAATCCCTGGACATGAACCGCCAGTGGTTCGAGGCCGTCGCCGCCAAGCGCCCGTTCGTCACCCTCCACATCGCCCAGACCCTGGACGCCCGGATAGCTGCCGAAGACGGCACCAGCCAATGGATCTCCAGCCCCGAGTCGCTGGCAGACAACCACGGAATCCGCAGCCGCATCGACGCCATCCTGGTGGGCAGCCAGACCGTGCTGGTGGACAACCCGCGCCTGACCGCCCGGGAACCGTCCGGCGACCCTGCACCCAAACAGCCGGTACGGGCCGTCATGGGACTGCGCGGAATCCCGGACGGCGCCGCGATCCGCGGCGATGACGGCCTGGCCGTCCACCTTCCCACCCGGGACCCGCGCGAAGCGTTGACCATGCTGTATCAAGCAGGCATCCGGCACGTCATGGTGGAAGGCGGGTCAAGGATCCTCAGCGCCTTCCTCTCAGCGGGCCTGGTGGACGAACTCATCGTGTACCTGGCGCCCACCCTGCTGGGATCCGGCACCCCCGCCCTGAACGGGCTCGGCATTACCAGCCTTCCGGACGCCCAGCAATGGGAATGGGACGAGGCTGACGGGGGCGCCGTCCGGACGCTTGGCCGGGACCTCAGGCTTCACCTCAGACCGCAACGGAAAGTTGCACTCGACCACCCACCAACCCGCGGCAGCGCGGAGCAAGCCCAGGGAGGCTACTGATGTTCACCGGAATTATTGCCGAGCAGGGGCAGGTGCTGTCCGTGGAGCGCGACGGAAACACCAGCGCCACAGTCCGGCTGCACGCCCCCGGCTCCACCGAAGGCCTGCCACTTGGCGGCTCCATTGCCGTGAACGGGGTCTGCCTTACGGCAACCGCCATTGACGGCAAGGAGTTCAGCGTTGACGTCATGGGGGAAACCCTGGTCCGGAGCACCATCGGCGAGCTCGTTGCCGGGGATTCAGTCAACCTGGAACGCTGTGTTCCTGCAGGCGGACGCCTGGACGGGCATGTCGTACAAGGCCACGTGGACGGCGTGGGAGTCCTGCTGGAACGCGAACCGCTGGGCAACTGGGAGCGCCTGCGCTTTGGCGTCCCCGCCAACCTGGCCCGCTACATTGCCGAGAAAGGCTCCATCGCCATTGACGGTGTCTCCCTCACTGTCACCGCTGTCAGCCCGGCGCCGGAGCAGGAGCCCTGGTTCGAAGTGGGCCTGATCCCCACCACCTTGGCTGAAACGGGCCTGGGGACAAAAACCGCCGGCAGCCGGGTGAACCTGGAGGTCGACGTCCTGGCCAAATACACCGAACGGCTGCTTGCCTTCCGCGATGCCGGCGCAGCAGCCGGCACCGGTGGCACCGCGGTTGCAGGAGGTGCACGGTGAACGCCGCAGTACACCTGGAATCCGCCGCTGCCGCGGATGCGGTCAACACCGACAATGCCTCCGGCGGCCGGGCGGCCGCGCCTGCCAAGGGACTGGACTCCATTGAGGATGCAGTGCGCGCCATGGCGGCAGGCCGGCCTGTGCTCGTCGTTGACAACGAGCACCGCGAAAACGAAGGCGACATCATTTTCGCCGCCCAGCACGCCACGCCCGCCCTGATGGGCTGGACCATCCGGTACAGCTCCGGCGTGATTTGCGTGCCGCTGACCGGGGACCGCGCGGACGCCTTGGCGCTGCCGCCCATGACCGCGGTCAACGAGGACGCCAAAGGCACGGCCTACACAGTGTCCTGCGACGCGGCGATTGGCGTCAGCACGGGAATTTCCGCCACGGACCGGGCCCTGACGGCCCGCATCCTGGCCGACCCGCAGGCCACACCGGCCTCCGTGACCCGCCCGGGGCATATTTTCCCGCTCCGTGCGGTTGACGGTGGTGTGCGGGAACGCCAGGGCCACACCGAGGCGGCCGTGGACCTGTGCCGACTTGCGGGCCTGGAGCCCGTCGGGGTGATCGCGGAAGTGGTGTACGACGACGGTGAAATGATGCGCCTGGACGGCTTGCGTTCGTTCGCAGCGGAACATGGATGTCCGCTGATCTCCATTGAGGACCTGGTGGCGTATCTTGAAGCCGGGGCCGGGGGAACCCAGCGTGAGGATGTCCGGGTAACGCCGGGCGAACAGAAGGAGAAACGATGACGGCAGCGGCAGCCAGCGACGACAGCCAGCAGAACGGCCACCGGAGGCACCACGCAGTATCCGGCGAGGCACCCCATCCCGTCAGCGGAGGGCCCGTCGTGCAGCTGCCCACCGCCTTCGGCGACTTCGTTGCCCAGGCATGGACTGATCTGGTGACCGGTGTGGAACACCTGGCCGTCAGTTCCCCCAACGCCCCCACCGACGGTCAAGCCCCCTTGGTGCGGCTGCACTCCGAGTGCCTCACCGGCGATGTCTTTGGCTCCTACCGCTGCGACTGCGGGGAACAGCTTGCCTACGCACTGGAACTGATCCGGGACAACGGCGGCACCCTGCTATACCTTCGCGGCCAGGAGGGCCGCGGCATCGGCCTGGCCAACAAGATCAAGGCCTATGCCCTGCAGGAAGCCGGCTTCGACACGGTGGAGGCCAATGAACAGCTGGGCCTGCCCGTTGACGCCCGGTGCTACAAGGCCGCAGCCCAGATCCTTGCCGAAATGGGCCTGCACGAGGTGCGGCTGCTCAGCAACAACCCGGACAAGCAGAACAGGCTGGCCAAGGCCGGCGTGAACGTCGTGGAAATGGTGCCCACCGAGGTGCCTTCCCGGGAACAGAACATCCGCTACCTGCGCACCAAGAAGGACCGCATGGAACACCGGCTGCTGCTGGATACCCAGGTGGCTCCGGTGCCCGTGCCGGCCCCCGAAACCCCTTTCGACCACGAACAAGACTGAACGGAACAGAAGAACCCATGAGTGGACACGGCGCCCCCGACATCGACCTCAGCACCCTCAACCCGGCCGAGACCTCGCAGCTGAAGCTCGCGATCGTCGCAGCCAGCTGGCACACACAGATCATGGACGGGCTCCTTGACGGCGCGCTCCGGGCCGCCAAGGACGCCGGCATTGCCGAGCCCACCGTGCTGCGGGTTCCCGGCAGCTTCGAACTGCCCGTTGCCGCAGCACGCCTGGCACCGCACTTTGACGCCGTCGTTGCCCTCGGCGTCGTGATCCGCGGCGGAACCCCGCACTTTGACTACGTCTGCCAGGCAGCGACGTCCGGCCTGACCGACGTCAGCGTCTCCACCGGCGTGCCGGTGGGCTTCGGCGTGCTGACCTGCGACAACGAACAGCAGGGACTGGACCGCGCCGGTCTGCCCGGCTCCAAGGAAGACAAGGGCCATGAGGCCGTGACGGCGGCGCTGGCCACCGCCGTCGTGCTCAAGCAGTACCAGAGCTAAGGGACAGCCTGCTTCGCGGGCGCGGTGTGTATTCGCTCACATCGCGCCCGTCATGCAATGGCCCGGGAAGCGCCGGTGCGGCCGCAGCAAGTAGGCTGGAGGGCGTGAAGAATTTCGAGACGCTGTTCGCTGAGCTCAGCGAGAAGGCAGCCACCCGCCCGGAAGGCTCCCGCACCGTCGCTGAATTGGAGTCCGGTGTTCACGGCATCGGCAAAAAAGTCGTTGAGGAAGCAGCCGAAGTATGGATGGCTGCCGAATATGAATCCGATGAAGCCGCGGCCGAGGAAATTTCCCAGCTGCTGTACCACCTGCAGGTTCTGATGCTCGCCAAAGGCCTGACCCTGGAAGACGTCTACAAGCATCTGTAGCCACCGGTCCGGCGCGCTGACGCCGGGTCCGCTGTGGCCTGCAATGCCTGAAACCAAGACCTTCCACCCCAGAAAGAACCTCCCATGCTGCGAGTAGCCGTCCCCAACAAGGGCTCCCTGTCTGAAGCCGCCTCCGCCATGCTCTCCGAAGCCGGATACCGCCAGCGGCGCGACAGCCGTGAGCTGGTCATGGTGGACCCCGACAACGACATTGAGTTCTTCTTCCTCCGCCCCCGTGACATCGCGGTCTACGTCGGCCAGGGAACGCTCGACGTCGGCATCACCGGCCGCGACCTGCTTCTGGACGCCGGGGTGGAGGCCGAAGAGCTGCTTCCGCTGGGATTCGCCGCCTCAACGTTCCGCTTCGCCGGCCCGGTGGGCGACTTCGCCTCCGCCGCCGAACTTGAAGGCAAGCGCCTGGCCACCAGCTACGATGGCCTGCTGCGCAGCTACCTGGCCGAACGCGGCATCAACGCCAAGGTGGTCCGCCTGGACGGGGCGGTGGAATCCTCTGTCCGCCTCGGCGTGGCGGACGCCATCGCCGACGTCGTGGAAACCGGCAACACGCTCAAGGCCGCCGGCATGGAAATCTTCGGCGATCCCATCCTCAAATCCGAGGCCGTCCTGATCCGCCGCACCGGCAACGGGGGCGCCGCCAACGGCACCGCCAGGGAAATCGACGTCCTCATCCGCCGTCTCCAGGGCGTCCTGGTGGCGCGCCAGTACGTGCTGATGGACTACGACATCCGCAAGGAGCTCGTGGAGAAGGCGGCCGGCCTGACACCCGGCCTTGAATCGCCCACCGTTTCACCGCTGCGCGATTCCGATTGGGTGGCCGTCCGGTCCATGGTGCCCAAGAAGGAAACCAACCGGATCATGGACGAACTGTACGACCTCGGCGCGCGCGCCATCCTGGTCAGCAGCATCCACGCCTGCCGCATCTGAGCCGGCCGCAGCAACCACCACAGATTCCAGGAGTTCCCATGGCAGTAGCAGTACGCGTCATTCCCTGCCTTGACGTCGACGCCGGACGCGTCGTCAAGGGCGTCAACTTCGAGGGCCTGCGCGATGCCGGCGACCCCGTGGAACTCGCCCACCGCTACGACAACGCCGGTGCCGACGAACTGACGTTCCTTGACGTGACGGCCTCCTCCGGCAACCGCGAGACCACGTTCGACGTGGTCCGCCGCACCGCGGAGGAAGTATTCATCCCGCTGACGGTGGGCGGCGGCGTCCGCGGCGTAGCCGAGGTGGACAAGCTCCTGCGCTACGGCGCGGACAAGGCCTCCATCAACACCGCGGCCGTGGCCCGCCCCGATGTCATTGACGAAATCACCCGCCACTTCGGTTCCCAGGTGCTGGTCCTGTCCGTTGATGCCCGCCGCACCCGCCCGGGCTCGCAGCCCACGCCGTCGGGATTCGAAGTGACCACCCACGGCGGCCGCACCGGCACCGGGATCGACGCCATCGAATGGGCCCGGGAAGCAGCGGACCGCGGGGTGGGGGAGATCCTGCTGAACTCCATCGACGCCGACGGCACCAAGGACGGCTTCGACCTCGAACTCATCAAACTGGTCCGGGCTGCCGTTAAAGTCCCCATCATCGCCTCCGGGGGAGCGGGGGAACCCGCGCACTTCCCGCCGGCCGTCGCAGCCGGCGCGGACGCGGTCCTGGCCGCCTCGATTTTCCACTGGGGACCGGACGACATGATGTCCCAGGTCAAGGAAGCGATCCGGGAAGCCGGCTTCGAAGTCCGCTGAAGCGTGTTCCCACCCAACTAAGTAGCGCTAAGTGACCCTTCTATGGTTCGTCAAGCCTGGGAGGCGCTGGGTGTGGCGGCGTTGAGGGTGCGGTAGATACGTCGGGCGAGGTAGCGTTTCACGCAGCGGCGGATTTCCCTTTTGGTGCGTCCTTCGGTTTGTCGTTTGGTGACGTAGTTGCTGGTCTCGGTGTCGAACGTCATTCTGCTGAGGGCGACCATGTGCAGTGCCCTGTTCAGGGTTCGGTCACCGCCGCGGTTGAGTCTGTGCCGGACGGTGTTCCCGGAGGAGGCTGGGATTGGGCTGGCCCCGGCTAGCGAGGCGAAGGCGGCTTCGGACCGGACCCGGCCGTGGTGTGACCAGGCGGTGAGGCAGATGGCGGCGGTGACGGGGCCGAAGCCGGTTTCCTGGAGCAAAGGTGCGGCTTCGCTCACTTCCACCAGTTCGGTGATCCGGTCGTTGTTGGTTTTGATCTCCGCGTCGAGCTCGCCGATCCGCTTGGCGAGCCGGACTGCTTCTGAGCGGGCGATCGACAGTGCCAGTGGTTCTTCACGGGCGCGCCAGCGGCAGACTTCACGGATCTGGGTTCCCGTGAGGGGTTTGCGGGCGTCAAGGCCAAGGTCGTTGACCCGGGCCAGCGCTGTTAGGGCGTTCACGGCCCGGGTGCGCTCGGTCGTCATCGACTCCCGCGCGGTGACCAGGACCCGCAAGGCGGCCCGGATACCTTCGTTCAGTCGTGGCCTGCGCAACTGATCCGTTTCCAACGGCAGGACGGCCGCGGCGATCCGGTGGGCATCCAACAGGTCGGATTTGCCAACCCCGTGATGGGACCGGGCATCCATCCTCGGTGCTTCGGCGACGTCGTAGCCGGCGGCGCCTACAGCTCCGGCGAGGAGGGCACCATAGGACGCGGCTCCCTCGATCACCCACAAGGTGGCCAGGTCAGCTCCGATGTGACGTGCCACCCAGGCCAGGGCGCGGTTGATCCCGGCGCTGGTGGTCGGGAAGTCCCGGGTTTGAAGCAGTTCCCCGGTTGTGGTGGTGATGATCGCGTAGACATGGTTTTTGGCGTGGGTATCGACGCCGACGACAAACGGGTGCGAATGCGTAACGATAGACATAGCGGTTCTGGCATCTTCCTCTAGACCGGATAGGGTCAGGCCGCGTTCGGCCGGTACCAGTCCGGGTAGAGGTCACTTCGGAACAGCACTGTGACGAGCCACGCCCCCTTAGAGGGGCCGGGCAACCTTCTGATCAAGTCACCGAGGTGGGCCGGGCAGGTGCCGGCCGTCCACCCCAGCGGACGGACAAGTCAATTGAAAGGCACCCACAAGGGGGCCAATCGTTTTGTGAGTCACGACCACAGGGCGGAACGGCCAACACCTACTCTGCCAGCCAGTCCCGGACCAGCCACCCCAATCCTCACAGTCGTTTTGAGGGCTCATAACGACACTTAACGCTACTCAGTTGGAGGGTTAGAGCCCTACTTCGGCTGACTGGAGGAGGGCGACGGCGTCCGGCTGGCCTTCGAATGTGACCAGGGCATGGCGGGTGCGGCCGTGGGCGTGCATCAGCAGTTCGCCCGGCTCACCGACAATGGCCACCGAAACAGGTGCCCGCTTGGCGACGTGGCGCGGACCGGACGGACGGACCAGGACAATGCCCAGGTCCACGCCGCGGTAGAGAATGGCGGCCCGCTTCACGAGTTCGTCCCACAGGGCGTCCGAGTATGCCTCATCAAGTGCCCTGGGTGCCCACCGGTCCACGGCCCGCCGGACGTCCTCGGTGTGCACGAAGTACTCGATCAGGTTGGCGCTTTCGTCGAGCGCCTTGATGCTCATCGGCGAAAGCGCAGGGGGACCCGCGCGGAAGGTGTTGACCAGCCGGGCATAGTCGTCGTTGCCGGTCAGCTTTGCCGCCAGCCGGGCGGTCGCCTGGTCCGATGCCTTGGCCAGGCGCTTGATGATCAAACCGAGCCCGACGGCGGCCTTCCGCTCGCGCAGGTAGAGGTGCGCGGCAAGGTCCCTGGTACGCCAGCCCTTGCACAGAGTGGGCGCATCAGGGCCGGCCGCAAGCAGGGTTTCGGCCAGGACTTCTCGGGACGGTTCGACGAAATGCATCACTTGTGAAACTAGCACGAGAGGCGCGGAGTTGGGCAGCACTTCAGAGGCCGGTGGCGTGCTGTTGTTCACAACAGGAGTACGGGCGCGTGTTGGCACTAGACTTGACCCGATGTCTGAGCAGCCAACCCCCGTCCCAACCGCCGGATCCGCCGTGTCCCCGCCCGTGGAAGCCGTGCCGCCGTCGTCTGAAGAAATTGTGCCGCCGGCCGGTCCGCTGCCCCGGGAAGTGGCTGCCGCGCTCAAGCGCGACGGCGCCGGCCTGGTAGCCGCCGTGGTGCAGCAGTACGACACCAACGAAGTCCTGATGCTTGGCTGGATGGACGACGAAGCGCTTCATCGCACCATGACCACCGGCCGCGTCACTTTCTACTCCCGCTCACGGCAGGAGTACTGGCGCAAGGGCGATACCTCCGGGCACGTCCAGTGGGTCAAGTCCGTGGCTCTGGACTGCGACGGCGACGCGCTGCTGGTGCGCGTGGACCAGGTGGGCGCGGCCTGCCACACGGGTACCCGCACCTGCTTCGACGGCCGTGCCCTCGACGTAGTGGCAGGCCAGGCAGGCTAACCCGATACGCTGCCCGGCAGGCCTCCCTCCACGGCCACCACAGCAAGATCACCATGGCGCCCGGCAAGGCCGGCCCTTCCGAAGAACAGGCGGACAAGCATAACCATGCAGGACCTTGGAACCATCAGCCCAAGCCTTGAGGAATTCCGGGAACTTGCCGGCCACAGCCGCGTCATTCCCGTGAGGCTCAAGGTCCTTGCCGACGCCGAAACCCCCATCGGGCTGTACCGGAAGCTGGCGCAGGGGCAGCCCGGCACCTTCCTGATGGAATCAGCAGCCGTCGGCGGTGCCTGGTCACGGTACTCCTTCATCGGCGCCAGGTCCCGCGCCACCCTGACCACCAGGGACGGGCAGGCACACTGGCTGGGCGAACCGCCCGCGGGCGTGCCGGTCAGCGGCAGCCCCGTGGACGCCATCCGCGACACCATCGAGGCGCTGCGCACCGACCGCTTCGAGGGGCTGCCGCCGTTTACCTCCGGCCTGGTGGGCTTCCTCGGCTGGGAGACGGTCCGCCACTGGGAACGGCTGGTCAGCCCGCCCGAGGATGACCTGCAGTTGCCGGAAATGGCCCTGAACCTGGTGACCGACATGGCCGTACACGACAACGTGGACGGTACGGTCCTGCTGATTGCCAACGCCATCAACTTCGACAACAGCTCCGAGCGCGTGGACGAGGCCTGGCACGACGCCGTCGCGCGGGTGAAAGAACTCCTGGCAAAGATGAGCGCTCCCGTGGTGCAGCCGGTCTCCGTGCTGGCACCGGAAGCCCTGGACTTTGCGTCCAGCGTCCAGGAACGCTGGGACGAGGCTGAATACCTTGCCGCACTGGACCGCGGCAAGGAAGCCATCGTGGACGGCGAGGTTTTCCAAGTGGTGATCTCGCGACGGTTCGAAATGGAATGCAAGGCATCCGCCCTCGACGTGTACCGGGTCCTGCGCAACACCAACCCCAGCCCCTACATGTACATTTTCAGCCTGGCCGACGCCGACGGCCGCGAGTACTCCATCGTCGGGTCCTCGCCGGAAGCGCTGGTCACGGTCACGGGCGAGGAGGTCATCACCCACCCCATCGCCGGCTCGCGTCCGCGCGGAAAGACCGTCGAAGCGGACAAGGCCCTGGCCGAGGAGCTCCTGGCGGACCAGAAGGAACGCGCTGAGCACCTGATGCTCGTGGACCTGTCCCGCAACGACCTCTCGAAGGTTTGCGTGGCCGGCACGGTGGACGTCACCCAGTTCATGGAGGTGGAGCGGTTCAGCCACATCATGCACCTGGTGTCCACCGTGGTGGGCCGGCTGGCCCCTCAGGCCAAAGCCTATGACGTCCTGAAGGCAACCTTCCCGGCCGGCACCCTCTCGGGTGCCCCCAAGCCCAGGGCCCTCCGCCTCCTCGATGAGCTGGAACCGCACCGACGCGGCATTTACGGCGGCGTGGTGGGCTACCTCGACTTCGCCGGCGACATGGACATGGCCATCGCCATCCGGTCCGCCCTGATCCGCGAAGGACGGGCCTACGTCCAGGCCGGTGGCGGCATCGTGGCCGACTCCGTGAACCCCACCGAGGCGCTGGAAACCGTTAACAAGGCCGCCGCCCCGCTGCGTGCCGTGCACACGGCAGGATCGCTGCACAACATTTCCGCGGACTCCCTTCCTGGCGGGACAGCGTCCTGATGCCGGACTCCGACATGGCACCGGACCGGCCTGGCGACGCGGCCACGGCAGGAGCGGCGGACACGGCGGCCAAGGCGGTCAAGCCCGGGAAGAGCCGGGCCGTACCGGCCTGGGCGCGCAAGTCCACGCTGGTGCTGCTGATCGCCCTCCTGGCGCTGGCCGCATTCGGCACCACCACCCAGACCTGGATGACTGCCACGCTGGACCCCAACCAGGTGGGACAGTCCGGACCTGCCCAAAGTGTCATCCAGGTACAGGGCAGCAAGGCCGCCACCACCGTGACGGCCCTGGCACTGGTGGCCCTGGCCGGCGGGCTCGCAGCGGCCATTGCCGGCAGGATCGCCCGGTGGGTCATCACCGCCATTATTGTCCTTGCCGCGGCCGGCGTGGTGACCGCCGCGGCCACCGTCCTGGCCGACCCGCTCACGGCGGCGCAGGGATCCATTGCGGCGGCCACCGGAATCTCCGGCAGCCAGGCGCACGTGGAGCTGACCCCGTTCCCGGTCCTCGCCGTCGTCGCCGGCTGCCTTCTTGCCCTGGCAGCCCTGCTGATCCTGCCCGCCTCCCGGTACTGGAAGGCGCGCACCAAATATGACGCGGCGGGCGCCGCGGGGACCGCAGCTGCCGGCGGGACGCCACCGGCCGGGCCCGTCGACGAAATCGACAGCTGGGACCGGCTTTCCCGCGGTGAGGACCCCACCTAACCCCGGCAGGCGTCCGGACCGGCATGGGCGGCAAGCCCGGCGGTACGCGGGCGGCAGCCAAAAAATGGCAGAATGTAAGCAGTATCCATCCTGAGGAGATTTCCATGAGCAAAGCACCTGCGTCCGTTTCCAAGTCAGGCACCCGCACGGTGGCCCCCGGCGCCATTGACCACAGCCAGGAACTGGGCCACGGCAACAGCCCGGCCGCCTGGACCTGCGTCATCGTGATGCTCGTTGGCGCGCTCATCGCAGCCATCGCCTTCGTCATCGCCAGCACGCCCATCTTCATCGGCGGCATCGCCGTCATGGTCGTCGGCCTGATCCTCGGTTTCATCATGCGCAAGGCAGGCTACGGCGTCGATGGCAGCAAGCTGAAGAACTCCGGCCACTGATGGCGACTGTTCTCGATGACATCAACGCCGGTGTCAGGGAGGATATGGCGGCCAGGAAGCAGCTCGTTTCCCTGGCCGAGCTGAAGGACCGGGCCCAGGCCGCGGCACCTGCCCGTGACGCCTGGGCAGCCCTCGGCGGAACCTCCCCAACCCGGGAACAGCTGAAAGTCATTGCCGAAATCAAACGCCGCAGCCCCTCCAAGGGCGATCTCGCCAGCATCGGGGATCCGGCGTCGCTGGCCAGGCAGTACGCCGACGGCGGTGCCTCCGTCATCAGCGTCCTCACTGAACAGCGACGCTTCAACGGCTCCCTTGCCGACCTCGACGCCGTGCGCGCCGCCGTCGACATTCCGCTGCTGCGGAAGGACTTCACGCTCGACGAGTACCAGATCTGGGAGGCCCGTGCCCACGGCGCCGACCTCATCCTGCTGATCGTGGCCGCCCTTTCGGACGCCCAGCTCGCCGAATTCAGCGCCCTCAGTCGGGACCTCGGCATGAACGTGCTTGTCGAGACGCACACGGAAAAGGAAATCGAGCGTGCCGTCGCGGCCAACGCGCGCATCATCGGCGTCAACGTGCGCAACCTTAAGACGCTCGACGTCGACCGTTCCGTCTTTGCCTCACTGGCAGGACTGATTCCGGCCGAGGCCGTGGTGGTTGCCGAATCCGGCGTCCGCGACGCCGGCGACGTAACGCACTACGCCGCCAGCGGTGCCAACGCCATACTCGTGGGCGAGGCACTGGTAAGCCACGCCACGCCCCGGGAACGCATCGCCGAGTTCACCGCCGCCGGCGCCGCCGCCATCGCCGCCCGCGGCTGAGGCACGCACCACCGGTTTTCTGCGGGGCCTGCAGCATGCCGGCCCCGCACCAAGGCATCCCGTTCCGGCCACGCCGGAACAGCAAACTTTGACCAACTACCACCGAACAGGACAGGACTGATGGCTGACGCACCCTCAGGAAACGCTGACAACAACACCGCGGAAGCATTCCTGCAGGGCGGATCCCTCCGCCACGCCCCGGGGCCGTACTTCGGCAACTACGGCGGGCGATGGATGCCCGAGTCCCTCATCGCCGCCCTGGACGAACTTGAAGAGACCTTCAACAAGGCCAAGGACGATCCCGAGTTCCGCGCGCAGATCGCGGACCTGAACAAGAACTACTCCGGCCGGCCCTCGCTGCTGACCGAGGCCAAGCGGTTCTCCCAGCACGCCGGCGGAGTTCGCATCTTCCTCAAGCGCGAAGACCTCAACCACACGGGCTCGCACAAGATCAACAACGTCCTGGGCCAGGCGCTGCTCGCCAAGCGGATGGGCAAGACCCGCGTCATCGCCGAGACCGGCGCCGGCCAGCATGGCGTGGCCAGCGCCACCGCCGCTGCCCTCATGGGGCTCGAATGCGTCGTCTACATGGGCGCCGAGGACTGCCGCCGCCAGGCGCTGAACGTCGCCCGCATGGAACTCCTGGGCGCCAAGGTCATTCCCGTCACCAGCGGATCCCAGACCCTCAAGGACGCCATCAACGACGCCCTACGGGACTGGGTGGCCAACGTTGACAACACCCACTACCTCCTGGGTACCGCTGCCGGCGCCCACCCGTTCCCCGCCATGGTCCGCTACTTCCACGAGGTCATCGGGGAGGAAGCCCGCGCCCAGATCCTGGAGCAGGAGGGCCGGCTCCCCGACGTCGTCTGCGCCTGCATCGGCGGCGGCTCCAACGCCATCGGCATCTTCCACGGGTTCCTGGACGACCCCTCCGTCAAGATTTACGGCTTCGAGGCCGGCGGCGACGGCGTGGAGACCGGCCGGCACGCTGCCACCATCACGCTTGGCAAGCCGGGCGTCCTTCACGGCGCACGTTCCTACCTGATGCAGGACGATGACGGGCAGACCATCGAGTCCCACTCCATTTCCGCCGGCCTGGACTACCCGGGTGTCGGCCCGGAGCACTCCTACCTGTCCGACATCGGACGGGTCAGCTACGAGCCCATCACGGACAGCGAAGCCATGGAAGCCTTCCGCCTCCTCTGCCGCACCGAAGGCATCATTCCCGCCATCGAGTCCTCGCACGCGCTGGCCGGAGCCATGAAGGTGGGCCAGCGGCTTGCCGCCGAAGTTGCGTCCGCAGGAACAGGAACTGCGGCTGAAAAGATCGTCATCGTCAACCTGTCCGGACGCGGTGACAAGGACGTGGCCACCGCAGCCGAATGGTTTGACCTGTTGGACAAGAATTCCGCCGAATCCGAAATCGGCAAAGAGGGGGAGCAGCTGTGACCAGCGCAGACATGGCCAACCAGGCAGAGACCACCAGCAAGTCGGCAGCAGCCATTGACAGGGCACGGTCCCAGGGGCGCTCCGCCCTTATCGGCTACCTCCCCGCCGGCTACCCCAGCGTGGAGGACACCATCGCCGCAGGCATTGCCCTGGCGGAGAACGGTGCGGACCTGATCGAGATCGGCATTCCCTACTCGGACCCCGTAATGGATGGCCAGGTCATCCAGGCCGCCACCACCGAGGCACTGGCAAAGGGCTTCCACGTCAGCCAGGTGTTCGACGTCGTCGCCGGCATCACCAGCAGGACCGACGCCGCTGTCCTGGTCATGACCTACTGGAACCCCGTGGTCCGGATGGGCGTGGATGAGTTTTCGCGCCGGCTCGCCGAAGCCGGGGGAGCCGGGCTCATCACTCCGGACCTGATCCCGGACGAGGCGGCCGAATGGATGGCAGCCTCGGACAAGTACGGCCTGGACCGGGTGTTCCTCGTGGCGCCGTCCTCCACTGCCGAACGCATGCAGCGGACCGTGGATGCAAGCCGCGGCTTCGTGTACGCCGTTTCCATCATGGGCGTCACCGGAGCCCGGACATCCGTCAGCACCGCAGCCAAGGATGTTGTTGCCGCCGCTCACGGCGCCGGCGCCGAACGCGTCTGCGTCGGACTGGGCGTCTCCACGGCCGACCAGGTGCGGGAAATCGCTGCCTACGCCGAAGGCGTCATCGTGGGCACCGCCCTGGTGGCTGCCCTCCGCGACGGGGGAGTGGACGCCGTCGGCGCCCTCACCAAAGACCTGAGCACGGGCCTGACGCGGGAACCGGGCCTGACGCAGGAAACCGGGGCCTAAAGCATGCAGCCACTCCTTCAGGCAGCCGCGCTGGTGCCCGCCATGGCGCCCGCCAGCATCCCCAGCCCGGACTGGTCCGGCTTTGACATTCCCCTGCCCTGGGGCAGCCTGCGGATCCACGCCTACGCGCTGTGCATCCTTGCGGGAATCGTCGTGGGCCTGTGGCTGACGTCCGTCCGCTGGGCCAAGCGCGGTGCCCCTGAAGGCAGCGTCTGGGACATTGTCATCTGGGCCATTCCCTTCGGCATCATCGGGGGCCGGCTCTACCACGTGGTGTCGTCACCGGACGCCTACTTCGGCCCGGGCTTTGATGGCACCGGGGACCTCTCGCTGATCCCGCAGATCCAGCGTGGCGGGCTGGGCATCTGGGGCGCCGTCGTCCTCGGTGCGGTCGGCGCCTGGATCGGTTGCCGCCGCAGTGGCGTGAAGCTGAGTGCATTCGTCGACGCCGCGGCGCCGGGCCTGCTCCTGGCCCAGGCCGTTGGCCGGTGGGGCAACTACTTCAACCAGGAACTCTTCGGCGGTCCCACCACCCTGCCGTGGGGCCTTCAGGTCGACGCGGACAACCCCAACTTTCCTGCGGGCATGCCCGCGGACACCCTCTTCCACCCCACGTTCCTCTACGAATCGCTGTGGAACCTGGCCGGCGTCGTGATCCTGCTTGCCCTGGACCGGCGCTTCAACTTCCGCCGGAGCCGGCTCTTCTGGCTGTACGCGATGTACTACACCCTGGGCCGGGTCTGGATTGAGGCCATGCGCATCGACGACGCCGAACAGATCAGCATCCTTGGCATCACCACCAGGCTCAACGTGTGGACCAGCATCTTCGTGTTCCTCGCGGCCCTCACGGCCTTCATCCTCCTGGGACGCAAGGGCCGGCCGGATCCGGACACCGTATACCTTCCGGGCCGTGAACCGGAGAAGGCTGCGGAGCCGGGGGTCGATGCGGGGCCTGGTCATGAAGTCCGTGATCCGGACAATGTTGTCTCAGATAGTGATTCGCGTGGTAATCTCCCTGATAGCCACAGCGGTTCCAGGCATGCTTCCGACCCCACGGAAGAAGCCGCGGCGGCACCGGCCGGCTCAAAGCCCGGAACGGATGCAACGGCTGCCGGACATTCCGGCAGCACAGCCACAGGATCCGCACCGGAAGCCGGCACCAGTAAGTAGGGCGCCGGCCAGGCAGGGCAGCAGAGCCACCGCTCGATGCGCCCGAAAACCACAATGTCGTGGCATGGGGCACCGTCCGGCCGGCATGTATTTGCCTCCTGATGATGTCCCGGGCAGGGGCCTGCGTAACCGTTAGTTCAGCAGGCTGCGCTGACCTACAATTTCCAGTAATCAACACTTTGTTGTGCCCACCGCAGCGGCGCCGACGAGTGGGGCCAACGGTGTCCCTTCCATACGCACGATCAGGAGGAAGGACGTCTCCCATGACCCAAACTCTTCACACTCCCAGCTGGTCTGAACCGGACCAGCCTGAGACTGCAATGTCGCCGTTCAAGCGCTTCGCAGCCATGCCGGAGGCCGCCGGGCTCTACAACCCGGAACAGGAGAAGGACGCCTGCGGACTGGCGATTATCGCCACCCTGCGCGGCGAACCCGGGTACGACATCGTCGACGCCGCCCTGACCGCCCTGCGCAACCTGGAGCACCGCGGTGCCGTGGGTGCCGATGAGGGTACGGGCGACGGCGCGGGCCTGCTCATGCAGATCCCGGACGAGTTCTTCCGCGCTGTCACCGAGTTCGAACTGCCCGCACCCGGCCAGTACGTTGCCGGTACCGCTTTCCTGCCTGCGGAGCACCGTGAGGCCGACGCCGCCAAAGCAGGCATCGAGGGCCTGGCCGCCGATGAGGGCCTGAAGGTCCTCGGCTGGCGCGAAGTGCCGGTGGTCGCCGACCTCGTCGGTGCCATGGCCCGCGCCTGCATGCCCTACTTCTCCCAGCCCTTCCTGGCATCGGCCACCGGCGAGGAACTGGACCGCAACGAGCTCGACTCCCGTGCCTGGCGTATCCGCAAGCGTGCGCAGAATAAGTTCGGCGTGTACTTCCCGTCGCTGTCCTCGCGCACCATTGTCTACAAGGGCATGCTCACCACGGCGCAGCTGGAGCCGTTCTACCCGGACCTCTCCGACAAGCGGTTCAAGACCAAGCTCGCCATCGTCCACTCGCGCTTCTCCACCAACACCTTCCCGTCCTGGCCGCTCGCGCAGCCGTTCCGGACCATCGCGCACAACGGTGAAATCAACACCGTCAAGGGCAACCGGAACTGGATGCGGGCCCGCCAGTCCCAGCTGGCCAACCCGCTGCTGGGCGACTCCCCGGAGGAGCTGTACCCCATCTGCACCCCGGGTGCCTCGGACTCCGCGTCCTTCGATGAGGTAGCCGAGCTGCTGTGGCTCTCCGGCCGGCCCATCACGCACTCGATCATGATGATGATCCCGGAGGCCTGGGAAAACCACGCCACCATGGATCCGGCCCGCCGCGCCTTCTACGAGTACCACTCGCTGCTGATGGAACCGTGGGACGGCCCCGCCGCCGTCTCCTTCACCGACGGCAACCTTGTGGGCGCCACCCTGGACCGCAACGGCCTGCGCCCCGGCCGCTTCTGGATCACAGAGGACGGCCTGATCGTCTTCGCCTCCGAGGTGGGCGTGATCGACGTCGAACCCTCCAAGGTGGTAAAGAAGGGCCGTGTGTCTCCGGGCAAGATGTTCCTGGTGGACACCGAAGCCGGCCGCATCATCGACGACGAAGAGGTGAAGGCCGAAGTCGCCGCCGCCAACCCGTGGGCGGAGTGGGTCAAGGACAACCTGATCGACCTCAATGAGCTGCCTGAGCGCGAGCACGTGGTGCACACCGCCGCGTCCGTGAACATCCGCCAGCGCACCTTCGGCTACACCACCGAGGAACTGAAGATCCTGCTCGGCCCCATGGCCCGCACCGGCGCCGAGCCGCTGGGCGCCATGGGCTCGGACACCCCGGTGGCAGTGCTGTCCAAGCGCCCCCGGCTGCTCTTCGACTACTTCGTGCAGTCCTTCGCACAGGTCACCAACCCGCCGCTGGACGCCATCCGAGAAGAGCTCGTCACATCGCTGACCTGTGCCATCGGACCCAATGGCAACCTGCTGGACACCAAGCAGGTCCGCCAGCCCCAGGTGCAGCTGCCCTTCCCGGTGATCAACAACGACCAGCTCGCCAAGATCGCCAACATCGAGGACGCCGACGGCAACCGCGTGGCCATGAAGGTCCGTGGCCTCTACCGCCCCGAAGGCGGCGAAAACGCGCTCCGTGCCCGGCTCACCGAAATCTGCGAGCAGGTCTCCGGCGCCATCAACCGCGGCGTGCAGTACATCGTGCTGTCCGACCGCGACTCCAACGCCCAGTGGGCGCCCATCCCGTCGCTGCTGCTGGTCAGCGCCGTGCACCACCACCTGCTGCGCAGCGCAAACCGCACCAAGACCGCCCTGGTGGTCGAGGCCGGCGACGTCCGCGAGACCCACCACGTGGCCGTCCTCATCGGCTACGGCGCTTCCGCGGTCAACCCGTACCTGGCCATGGAATCGGTGGAGCAGCTCATCGCTGCCGGCGACGTCACCGGCGTCACCCCTCAGGACGGCGTCTACAACCTGATCAAGGGCCTGGGCAAGGGCGTCCTGAAGATCATGTCCAAGATGGGCATCTCCACCGTGGCGTCCTACACCGGCGCGCAGACCTTCGAGGCACTTGGCCTGGGCCAGGACCTGGTGGACGAATTCTTCGCCGGCACCCACTCCCAGCTGGGCGGCGTGGGCCTGGACGTGATCGCGGCCGAGGTTTCGGCCCGGCACCAGATGGCCTACCCCGAGGGCGGCATCGAGCAGCCGCACCGCCCCCTGCTGGGCGGCGGCGAGTACCAATGGCGCCGCGACGGCGAACCCCACCTGTTCAACCCGGAGACCGTCTTCCGGCTGCAGCACGCCACGCGTGAACGCCGCTACGACATCTTCAAGGCTTACACCAGGGGAGTGGACGACCAGTCCACCAACCTGATGACCCTCCGCGGCCTGCTCAAGTTCAAGAACGACCGTCCGTCTGTTCCCCTTGAGGAAGTGGAGCCTGTCTCCAGCATCGTCAAGCGGTTCTCCACCGGCGCGATGAGCTACGGCTCCATCTCACAGGAGGCCCACGAGACGTTGGCCATCGCCATGAACCAGTTGGGCGGCAAGTCCAACACCGGTGAAGGCGGCGAGGACGTCGACCGCCTCCTCGACCCCAAGCGCCGCTCGGCCGTCAAGCAGATCGCATCCGGCCGTTTCGGCGTCACCAGCCTCTACCTCACCAACGCGGACGACATCCAGATCAAGATGGCCCAGGGCGCCAAGCCCGGCGAAGGCGGCCAGCTGATGGCGCAGAAGGTCTACCCGTGGGTGGCCCGGACGCGGCACTCGACCCCCGGCGTCGGACTCATCTCTCCGCCCCCGCACCACGACATCTACTCGATCGAGGACCTGGCGCAGCTTATTTACGATGCCAAGCGCGCCAACCCCTCGGCGAGGGTGCACGTGAAGCTTGTCTCGGAAGTCGGGATCGGCACCGTGGCGTCCGGCGTGACCAAGGCCAAGGCCGACGTCGTACTGGTCTCCGGGCATGACGGCGGCACCGGCGCCTCGCCGCTGAACTCGCTCAAGCACGCCGGTGTCCCCTGGGAGCTCGGCCTGGCCGAGACGCAGCAGACGCTGATGCTCAACGGCCTGCGCGACCGCGTGGTGGTGCAGGTGGACGGCCAGCTCAAGACCGGCCGCGACGTGGTGATCGCCGCGCTGCTGGGCGGTGAAGAGTTCGGCTTCGCCACCGCTCCGCTGGTGGTGGAAGGCTGCATCATGATGCGCGTCTGCCACCTGGACACCTGCCCGGTGGGCGTGGCCACGCAGAACCCTGAACTGCGGGCACGCTTCAGCGGCAAGCCGGAGTTCGTGGTCAACTTCTTCGAGTTCCTCGCCGAGGAAGTCCGGGAGATCCTGGCCGAGCTTGGCTTCCGCAGCCTGGAGGAGGCCATCGGGCACGCCGAGGTCCTTGACACCCGCGAAGCGATCAACCACTGGAAGGCCGACGGCCTGGACCTGGACCCGATCCTGCACGGCCTGGAGTTCGACGACGACGCGCCGCTGCGCAACATGACCGGCCAGAACCACGAGCTGGACAAGCACTTCGACCAGCGCCTGATCACCATGGCCACTGAGGCGCTGACCGACCGCAGCCCCGTGAAGATCGCGGTGGACGTCATCAACACGGACCGTTCCGTGGGCACCATGCTGGGCCACGTGGTCACCAAGACGTTCGGCACGGACGTCCTGGCCACCGACACGATCGATGTCACCCTGAGCGGCACCGCCGGGCAGTCCCTGGGCGCCTTCCTGCCGGCAGGCATCACCCTGCGACTGTACGGCGACTCGAACGACTACGTTGGCAAGGGCCTTTCCGGCGGCCGGATCATCGTCCGCCCGGACCGCACCAACGTGTTCAAGGCCGAGACGAACGTCATCGCCGGCAATGTCATCGGCTACGGCGCCACCAGCGGTGAGCTGTTCCTGCGCGGCCAGGTGGGCGAACGCTTCCTGGTCCGCAACTCCGGTGCCACCGCCGTCGTCGAAGGCATTGGCGACCATGGCTGCGAGTACATGACCGGCGGCCAGACGCTGATCATCGGCCGCACCGGCCGTAACTTCGGCGCCGGCATGTCGGGCGGCACCGCCTACGTCCTGGACCTGGATACTGCCAAGGTCAACAAGGACGCCCTGCAGTCCGGCGAACTCCAGCTCCGGGAGCTGGATGCAGAGGACCGCGACATCGTGCACGGCCTGCTGGTCAAGCACGTTGAAGAAACTGACTCCCAGCTGGCGGCGCGCCTCCTCGAGAACTTCGATGACACCGCCGCCCGCATTACCAAGGTGCTGCCGCGCGACTATGCGGCTGTGCTGCAAACCCGTCTCGACGCCATCGAAGAGGGCCTTGACCCCGACGGCGAAGAAGTATGGTCTCGAATCCTGGAGGTGACCGGTGGCTGATCCACGCGGATTTCTGAAAGTACGCCAGCGTGAAACCCAGCCACGCCGTCCCGTTCCCGTCCGCATCATGGACTGGAAAGAGGTTTATGAGGCGCAGGAAAAGGGCACGCTGAAGGCGCAGGCCGGACGCTGCATGGACTGCGGCATTCCCTTCTGCCACCAGGGCTGCCCGCTGGGCAACCTCATTCCCGAGTGGAATGACCTCATGTGGCGGGACAAGGGCGAGGAAGCGATCGAGCGCCTGCACGCCACGAACAACTTCCCCGAGTTCACCGGCCGGCTCTGCCCGGCACCCTGCGAGGCGTCCTGCGTGCTGGGCATCAACCAGCCCGCGGTCACCATCAAGCAGGTGGAAGTCTCGATCATTGACGAGGCGTGGGACAACGGCTGGGTCAGCCCGCTGCCGCCCGCCCGGCTGACCGGCAAAACGGTTGCGGTCGTCGGCTCCGGCCCTGCCGGCCTGGCCGTCGCCCAGCAGCTCACCCGCGTGGGCCACACCGTTGCCGTCTACGAGCGGGACGACAAGATCGGCGGTCTGCTGCGCTACGGCATCCCCGACTTCAAGATGGAAAAGGAGCAGGTGGACCGCCGCGTTGAGCAGATGAAGGCCGAGGGCACCCGCTTCCGGACCGGCGTCTCCGTGGGCACCGACGTCACCTGGGAGCAGTTGCGCAGGCGCTACGACGCCGTCGTGGTCTGCACGGGTGCCACCGTTCCGCGGGACCTGCCCATCCCGGGCCGCGACCTGGAAGGCGTCCACTTCGCCATGGACTACCTGGTGCCGGCCAACCGCGCGGTTGCGGGGGAGACCATCGAGAACCAGATCAATGCACACGGCAAGCACGTGGTGATCCTGGGCGGTGGCGATACCGGTGCCGACTGCTTGGGCACCGCCCACCGGCACGGCGCCGCCTCGGTCACAACCCTGGCGATCGGCAAGCAGCCGCCGTCGGAGCGCGCCGGCCACCAGCCGTGGCCCACGTTCCCCACCCTGTTCGAGATGGCCAGCGCCCATGAGGAAGGCGGCGAACGCACCTACCTCGCCTCCACGGTCGAGTTCGTTGGCGAGAATGGCAAGCTGACCGGCGTCAAGGTCGCCGAGACCGAATTCGTTGATGGCAAGCGCCTCCCGAAGGCCGGCACCGAGCGGATCATCCCGGCTGACCTGGTGTTCCTGTCCCTCGGCTTTACCGGCGCTGAACCTGCGGGCATCACCGAGCAGGTAAACGCGGAGTTCGACGGCCGCGGAAACGTGGCCCGCGACGGCTACTACATGACCAACACCGAAGGTGTCTTCGTGGCCGGTGACGCCGGCCGCGGGCAGTCCCTGATCGTGTGGGCCATCGCCGAAGGCCGCGCCGCTGCTGCCGCCGTGGACAAGTACCTGATGGGAAGCACCATCCTTCCCGCTCCCGTAGCGCCGACGGACCGGGCCATCGCCGTCCTCTAACCGCAGGCCCGCAGGGTGCATCGAGGGTTCACCTCGCCGACAACTTAACCAATGCAAGAGACCAATAGGGTAGGTATATGAGACGCGCAAAAATTGTGGCTACGTTTGGCCCGGCAATTGCCAGCTACGAAAACACCCTCGCGGTGCTGGAAGCCGGCGTTGACGTGGCCCGCATGAACATGAGCCACGGCGACTACACCGTGCATGACAACACCTATGAGAACGTCCGCAAGGCAGCAGCGGACCTTGGCAAGGCCGTCGCCATCATGGCCGACCTGCAGGGCCCCAAGATCCGCCTGGGCCGCTTCGTGGATGGCCCGCACGCGCTGGCCGTCGGTGACATCTTCACCATCACCACGGAGGACGTTCCCGGTACCCAGGAAATCTGCTCCACCACCCTGAAGAGCCTCACCGAGGACGTCAAGGTGGGCGACGCCCTGCTGATCGACGACGGCAAGGTGGCACTGCGCGCCATCGAGGTCGACGACGTCAAGGTTGTCACTACGGTGACAGTGGGCGGCATGGTGTCCAACAACAAGGGCATCAACCTTCCCGGCGTGGCCGTGAACGTCCCCGCCCTGAGCGAAAAGGATGAGGACGACCTCCGCTGGGCCATGCGCCGCGGTGTTGACCTGGTGGCCCTGTCCTTCGTGCGTGACGCCTCCGACATCACGCGCGTGCACGAGATCATGGACGAGGAAGGCCGCCGCGTGCCGGTCATCGCCAAGATCGAAAAGCCGCAGGCCGTTGAGCAGCTGCCCGAAATCATTGACGCGTTCGACGCCATCATGGTGGCCCGTGGCGACCTTGGCGTAGAGCTTCCGCTGGAGGAAGTGCCGATCGTCCAGAAGCGTGCCATCGAGCTGGCCCGCCGCTGGGCCAAGCCTGTCATCGTGGCAACCCAGGTCCTGGAATCCATGATCGACAACCCGCGCCCCACCCGCGCCGAGGCCTCCGACTGCGCCAACGCCGTGCTCGACGGTGCGGACGCCGTCATGCTGTCCGGTGAGACCAGCGTGGGCAAGTACCCGATCGAAACCGTCAAGACCATGGCCCGGATCATCGAATCCACCGAGGTCCACGGCCTCGAGCGCGTCCCCCCGCTGGGCACCAAGCCCAGGACCCGCGGCGGCGCCATCACCCGTGCCGCCGTCGAAATTGCCGACCAGCTGGACGCCAAGTACATCTGTGCGTTCACCCAGTCCGGCGACTCGGCCCGCCGCCTTTCCCGCCTGCGTCCCATCAAGCCGGTCTTCGCCTTCACCCCCGTGGAGCAGGTCTGGAACCAGCTGGCGTTGACCTGGGGCATCCAGCCGGTACTGGTCCAGATGGTGGACCACACCGATGCGATGACCGCGCAGGTGGACCGCAGCCTGGAGGAAATGGGCCTGGTGCAGGACGGTGACCTGGTGGTTATCGCCGCCGGTTCGCCTCCCGGAAAGGCCGGCTCCACGAACTCTCTTAAGGTGCACAAGGTGGGCGACCTCGCGGACTCCACTTATGCAGGTGAAGTCACCAGCAACAAGGAAAAGCTCGGGCCCTGGCCGGAAAAGAAAAAGAAGGTTCAGGACTAGCCTTCAGAACAAGAAAGGGAGGACCCCCACCGGTTGGTGGGGATCCTCCCTTTCTTTGTTGCACTGTGGCTTAGTTGACCTGGTTGATGATGGTTTCGGCGACCTCGCGCATGCTGAGGCGGCGGTCCATGGAGGTCTTCTGGATCCAGCGGAAGGCCTCGGGTTCGGTCAGGCCCATCTTGGTGGTCAGCAGGCTCTTGGCGCGTTCGACGAGCTTGCGGGTGGCGAACTGTTCCTGAAGGTCGGACACCTCGCTCTCGAGGGCCTTGATTTCCTCGTGGCGGGAGAGTGCGATCTCCAGCGCCGGGATGAGGTCTGCGGGGGTGAACGGCTTCACCACGTATGCCATTGCACCGGCGTCGCGGGCGCGCTCCACCAGTTCCTTCTGGCTGAAGGCGGTCAGCAGCACCACAGGAGCGATGCGGGCCTTGACGATCTTCTCGGCCGCGGAGATGCCGTCCATGACGGGCATCTTGACGTCCATGAGGACCAGGTCCGGCTTGAGTTCCTCGGCGAGCTGGACGGCCTTCTCGCCGTTGTCCGCCTCACCCACAACGTCATAGCCTTCGCCGCGCAGGATCTCGATGATGTCGAGGCGGATGAGGGTTTCATCCTCTGCCACAATGACGCGGCGCGCCGGCTGGGACGTGGGCTTGGACTCCGTCTGTTCAGTCACGGGATCTCCTTGAAAAGGTACGGCGGGACATCACTATCTTAGGTGCCACCGCGGCTGTACTTGGCTTGCAGGGTTTGTTTGCGGCGACGGCGGCGCGATTCTGGAATTCAGCCTATCTGCATGTAGAGTAATTCCGCGTACGTGAAGCGATCGCGTTGCTCACAGTCAGCTGTGGGCGTAGTTCCTTCCCGTATTCCGCGCCCGAGTGGCGGAATTGGCAGACGCGCCGCACTCAAAATGCGGTATCGAAAGGTGTGTGGGTTCGAGTCCCACCTCGGGCACAGTGTTTCCGCAGGTCAAGGGCCTGTTGGTCCCGGTAGTGTTGACAAAGCTTGACATTTTCCCGCTTCGGGTGTCAGCCCGACATTGTTAAGTAGCATCCGGCCGCCCCGTGTAGGGCTGCATGCTGCCGCCGACTCTGCAACGTGCCGTAGCTTTCTGGCTGCCGGTCCGATGTGTGGTGCATGACTAGGCTTTCTGGAGGCGATAGAGGTCGCTGGCACAAGGGCCGTGTTGCGACACGCTTGCAGGCACCTCAAGCGCAGACCGTCGTTGCGTCTGAGCTGCATTCGGTCCCGGGTGCACTGGACCTTCGCGTCGACGACGCGCAGAAGACTGGCACCGAGAACGAAGCGCGCGTTTAAGCCGGCGCCCCAAGAGTCTCGAAACCGCGCTAATTAGTACACTCGGGCGCGAGGCGCGGCAAGTCTCCCACAACTTTGTTTGTTCGCCAGCTGCGCTCCCGCGGGGTGTTGGGTTTCAACGTTTCCGCAAAGAGGTGTCTCTCTGCCACGGCATCGTAGCCTTTAGTGTGCCCCTCGCTCAAGATCCGCTAGTTCAGATTCAAGTTGCTGGGTCAGGGTCCGAAGACGACGGATGTGCTGTTGGGAGACACCTCCGGGCTGGGTTGTGACTTGTGCGTCGACATCGAAAACGGTGTTAGGGCTGTGCCAGACGTTGAACCACTCGAGGCCATGGCCGAGAGCGTCGCGGGTAACGCCCTGGAGCAGCAGGAGTGGTTCGCGCGTCTTGATGTTGAGCTTCCCGGCCAGGTCGGCATCCGATGAGACTGCCTGTACTTGGCGGGGTCCGCCGGCGGGGTGGTAGCCGTGGTCGCGCATCAGGTTTAGGAGTGATGCGTTTTCGAGCAGTTCTGCGGTGAAGTGCGGGAAGAAGTCTCGCGGTACCCAGGTTCGCATGAAGGCCACGGGAAGGTCATCGAGGTATCTTACCCGCTCGATCTTCCAGGTGTTCGGGGTGTAGAGGGCCTCCATACCGGCCCGGGGTGGCTCGGATGGTTCTACGCTGAGGACGTGGGTGCGCAGGCGCTGGCCGTGTGCTGCCGCTTGTTCGTCCAGACCGCCCGCGCGCTGAACGTGCCGGCGGAGGACTGGTGTTGCGGCCACGACGCTCCCGCGGCCGCGCTGGCGGCGAATCAGGCCCAGGTCGGCGAGGCCGGACAACGCTTGGCGTACCACGCTGCGGGAGACGCCGAACTGCCTCGTCAGCTCATCCTCGGTAGGGATTGAAGAGCCTGGGGAAAGTCCCATATCAACGATTTGCCGGTGCAGGATGTCCCGGATTTGGGCGTGGAGAGGACCTCCGTCTTCCCGGTTCAGAGGGCTGGTGCGTCCCGCCTGCTCTGCCGCTGTTACTGCTGGTTCCAAACTCACGTTGACTCCTCTGCCCTGTTCAAATCTTAGCCCCTGACGTACTTCCTCTTGGCCGAGCGGTAACGATGCGTGGTCTTGACGTGACCCGCACCACCTATTGTACGTGTCAAAGGTACGTACAACTTCGGGCCTTGGGATCACAGGAGATGCCATCGACCCGAAGTGCGAGTCACCTGCTTGAGCCCGCATCGGCGCGTGAGCGAAGTGAAAGTACCTGCAGGTGACAGTCGGATACGTGAGTTTCAAAACCCCCGAATTGGAGACCCCATGCGCGACCCGCGCTCGGTGCGTTGCACCTACTATCTAGAGTCCGAGATTGACCCCGCGAAGGCCGCAGCCATCATGGCGGGCGAGCAGTCCAGCGGCACCTTCCTGCCGGTCCCCGGCGAATCGGCCCGGATCCGGGAACGGCACGCCGCCCGGATATCTGATGTTCAGGAGCTTGGTTTTTGCCGTCCTTCCTTGCCCTCACGGGCGAACCCGGAGAAGGTCCGTGCTGCATTGGTGACTGTTGATTTCCCGATGGAGAACGTCGGAACGGACCTGGCGACCTTGCAGACCGCCATCGCCGGCAACCTCTTCGAGCTCGGCGACCTGTATGCCTGCCGGCTCCAAAACATGGAGCTGCCGGAGGACTTCATCGCCGCCCACCCCGGTCCGGCCTTCGGCATCGAGGGGACACGCAGACTCATCAGCGATGTCCAGGGCGTCATGGTCGGCACCATCGTCAAACCCAACGTCGGGCTCTCCGAAGAAGAGTTCCGTCTGGTCGTCCGGGATCTGGCGATGGCGTCCATCGACCTGATCAAGGACGACGAGCTCATGACTGATCCGGCGTACCTGCCGCTGGAACGCCGGGTCGCAGTCGCTACCGAAGAGATCCGGGCCGCCGCGCAGGTCACGGGCCACTCCACCATGTATGCCTTCAACATCACCGGTGACCTCGCCGGCCTGCAGAAGCGCCACGACTTGGTTGTTCAAGCCGGCGGCACGTGCGTGATGCTGAACATTCCCGTGATGGGCCTGCCGGCTCTTGCCTTGTTGCGCAGCTTCGCCGAGGTACCGATCCACGGCCACCGCGCCGGCCTCGCCGCCTCCATGCGATCCAAGGCCCTGGGCATGGACTACCGGGTCTGGCAGCAAATGGCCCGCCTTGCCGGCGCCGACCACCTGCACGCCAGCGGACTCGGCAGCAAGTTCTACGAACTCGACGACGAAGTCGCGGCCAACATCCGCAGCCTGCTCGAACCCCTCGGACAGACCATTGCAGCGCTGCCTGTTTTGTCCTCAGGGCAAAATGTCGCCACTCCCGGCCCCACATTCCACGCGGTCGGTTCCACGGACCTGATGATGCTCGCCGGCGGTGGGGTAGCCGCCCACCCGGACGGTCCCGGGGCCGGGGTGCGGAGCCTGCGCCAGGCGTGGGAAGCAGCAGTGGAAGGAGTGCCTCTGCAGTCGGCAGCGGACAAACTCGCTCAAACGGGGGACGATGCTCTCCTGCACGCTGTCCAGACCTTCGGGAAAGGTGCCTGAGATGCCAGCTTTCGGTTTCGTCGCAGACGACCTCACTGGAGCCGCCGACGTTCTGGCCCAGTCCCACCGCTACGGCCTGGAAGCTGCCCTGGTCATCGGGGACGCTCCACTGCCCACGGACACCGACGTCGTCGGGTTCGCAGGACCGGCCCGCTCCATGTCCGGAATAGCGTTCGACAACCTGGTCATCAGGGACCTCGCCGGGATTGCTGCCCTGAACCTGGACGTGCTGCTGTACAAGGTCTGCTCCACCTTCGACAGCTCGGTCACTGTCGGGAGCATCGGCCGCGGGATCCAGCTGCTCCATCAGCAATTCCCCCTGCACGGCCCCATTCCCGTGGCGCCCGCCCAGCCGGGCTTCGGCCGGTACACCGCCTTCAGCAATCACTATGCCAACTACGCCGGCAAAACCTACCGGCTGGACCGCCACCCGGTCATGTCCCGGCACCCGTCCACCCCCATGGCCGAGGCGGACCTACGCCAGGTCCTGGCCGAACAGCTCGGCGGCACCCAGGTGCCCGGGGCGATCCACCTGCCCGCCTATGAGGACGGCACCTTCAAGGACGCCTGGGCGGAGCGGCGCCGGGACCTCGGGGCACAGGCCTTTGTCGTCGATGCCGTGGACGAACACCAGATGGACGCCGTCGCAGAAGCACTCACGCGGGAAGAACACGGTCACGGTCCATCGATCGTGGTCGGATCCGGCGGCATCATGGCAGCCCTGGCACGGTCCATCTCCGACCAGGCTCCGCGCACACCCCGCCCGCAGCGCCCGTCCGGACCGGTTCTGGCTGTCAGCGCTTCCGCGTCCAGCACCACGGCCGAACAACTCAACGACGCCATCGGCAATGGCTGGGAGGACGTTCCCGTGCCTGCCGAACTGCTGCAGCGCGATGACGCCACCCTCGTGGCCGCCCTCGATGAACGCGTTTCCGCGGCCCTCCGGGCAGGCAGGAACGTCGTCGTTCACACAACCCGCGGCGCGGCGGACCCCCGCTACGGCGCCAGCAAACCGGTGGACGCCGGCTACGTCGGCACACTGATCGGCGGCATCGCTGCCACGATGGCCACAGCCGGGCTCACCCGTGACATCGCCGTCTGCGGCGGCGATACCTCCAGCCACGCACTCATCGCCATGGGCGTACGCCAACTGCGCGTTTCTGACCAGTTCGTCACAGCCGGCCCCATCCTGAAAGCCGACGGCGCCTCCGCCGTCGGAGGGTGCAGGCTCCTGCTCAAGGGCGGACAGGTAGGACCCACCGACATCCTGCGCCGCTTCGCCGGCCAGCTCCCCAGCTGACACCCCCCACACAAATCCTCCACGCATCAAGAACCAACGAAAGGCGGCCCCCATGCGGGCAGTAGTTAAGAACGCAGCAGAGCGAGGCGTCACCTACGTCACCGACGCCGGTGACCCCAAGGCAACAGAAGGCTCCGTCGTCATCGAAGTCGGCGCCGCGTCCCTGTGCGGCACCGACCGCGAACTCTACGAATGGACCCCATCGGCCCAGGCGTTCAACCTCAACCTCCCGGTCACCCTCGGGCACGAAGGCGCAGGAACCATCGTCGAGGTCGGTCCCGGCGTTACCGGGCTGCAGGTCGGCGACCAGGTCGCCCTCGAAAGCCACCTGACCTGCGGCCAGTGCTTCCCCTGCCGCACCGGAGACGCGCACACGTGTGAACGTACCGGGATCCTGGGCATGCACATTGACGGCGTCTTCGCCGAGTACGCCGCCGTGCCGCAGGACATCTGCGTCAAGCTCCCCACCGGCCTGTCCCTCGAATCCGGCGCGTTGCTCGAGGCAGCCGGCGTGGCCGTGCACGCCATCCAGCGCGCCAACTACTCCGTCGCTGGCCGGGCCGTGCTCGTCAGCGGCGCAGGTCCGGTCGGGCTCGTCGTCGTGAACCTGGCACTGCTCATGGGCGCCTCCCATGTCATCGCCGTCGACCCCAACCCCTACCGGAGGGCCCAAGCCGAAAAGCTCGGCGCGACCGCCTTGCGCCCCAACGACGGCATCATCGAACGCTGCCGCGAACTCACCGGCCGCCGCGGCGGCTTCGACGTCGGCTTCGAATGCTCCGGAGCCCCCGGCACCCTGACCACTCTCTTCGAAGCCGTCCGCCGCGAAGCCACCGTCATCACCGTCGGACACCCCAGCCGCCCCGCCGAAGTCGACATCGCCGCCTACATCAACAAAAAGGGCATCACCCTTCGCGGCATCTTCGGCCGCAGGCTCTGGGAAACCTGGGAACAAAGCCTGCTGCTGCTGGACTCCGGCCGGCTTGAGCTCGACTGGCTCATCACCCACCGCAAGAAGCTCAGCGAGATCGACGAAGCCGTCGAGCTTCTCACCGGAGACGCCTGCAAAGTCCTGCTCATCCCTGGCCTCGGCTAACCCAACCCAACCGCGGAACTGACGCTCGGACCCGTGCAGTTCCCAACCACTCAGCTATTCAATAGGAGAAATCAATGTCGATTCCCATCAAGAAAGCTCTGGAGAAGGTCCCCGGCGGCATGATGCTGGTGCCCCTGGGCATCGGTGCCGTCATCCACACCCTGGCCCCGGACGCCGGTAAATTCTTCGGATCCTTCACAGGAGCCTTCTTCACCGGCCTGGCGCCACTGCTGGCCGTGTTCTTCGTCTGCCTCGGCGCCACACTCGAGGTCAAATCAACGCCCTATATCCTTAAAAAAGGCGGGGTACTCCTCGGCTCCAAAATCCTTTTCGCCATCCTGATCGGCGTCATCGCCGGCCGCTTCCTCGGCGAGGCCCCCATCGAAACCGGGATCCTCGCTGGCCTGTCCACCCTCGCACTCGTCGCGGCCCTGAACGACACCAACGGCGGGCTCTACATCTCCCTGATGGGACAGTTCGGCCGCAAACGCGACGCCGGAGCCTACTCCATCCTGTCCCTGGAATCCGGGCCCTTCCTGACCATGGTCACCCTCGGCATCGCCGGCCTCGCTGCCTTTCCTTGGCAGGCACTCGTCGGCGCCATCCTCCCGCTGGCACTGGGCATGCTCCTCGGAAACCTGGACAAGAACATGCGGAACCTCCTGGCCCCACTGGTACCGGCGATGGTGCCATTCCTCGGCCTGGCCCTCGGCCTGACCATCAACCTCAACGCCGTCGTCGAAGCAGGACTGCTCGGCATCGGCCTCGGCCTGTTCGTGGTCTTCGTCGGCGGCGCAGTGCTGCTCCTCGCCGACAAACTCACCGGCGGTGACGGCGTGGCAGGCCTCGCCGCAGCAACCACAGCCGGCAACGCAGCCCTCGTCCCCGCGATCATCGCCACGGCCAACCCCGTCTACGCGCCGGCCGCGGAACATGCCACCGTCCTCGTGGCAGCATCAGTTGTCGTCTCCGCTGTACTCTGCCCGATCGTGACCTCAGCATGGGCAAAGCGGCTGCAGAAAATGGCCCGTCTCCAGGACAACGAAGAAAACGCCCCCGAGCAGGAGGCACCAGCCCTCAAGCATGCAGGTAGTACCCCAGAACTGACCTAGCAGTACTAAAGGAAAAGGGCCGGGCGTGCACAATGCACGCCCCGCCCATCCTTATATACGCGGACCTGGTGGACGGAAACGCCAAATCCACCGGAAGGAACACCATGAATGCAGACACTCAGCTAGTGAAAGTCCCATCCCCTAGCCCGCAAAGTCGCCTACTCAGCTATCACAACTGGATTCACCTGAACCCGGGCGACAGAGTGATCGTGAAACGAACCGGATGTGCACCCGAACATGGCACGGTGGATGACGTCGGCGAAGACGCCTCATACTTTTGGGTCTGGATTGACGGCCAAGGCAGAACTCTGATCTTCCACGGAGACGGATCGGTCATTCACAAACTCCTCCACTAGCCTCAGCCGACATAACTAATAAGAGACATAGGCGTCTCGAAACCCTAGGGTTTCGAGGCGCATCGGTTGGTGCAGGTGGGCCTTTCACAGCGAAAAATAGGCACCTGGACGTTACTGCGCGAGGACCATGGCCCTGCACATCTGTCATCACGATGGGCTCAGGCCGCGCCTTTCCGATAGGACCTCAAAATTTGGCTCTAGAGGTCGTGTGGACAAATTTCAGTGCCGGCCAGTTCAGGCTTTCCCTGTCCGTATGAGGGGTCGTCGTCGTTTACTGCCCAGATGACACCGCCCCCTGGGCAGGGCATAACATCGAACACTCTGCCATGGAGGTGCGCCCGCAGATGGTGCCCGTCATCCTCGACTACTTCCCAGCGGGCCGCCGGCAACGTTGCGCGATAGTGCTGCAACACATCGACGTCTCCTGAGAGCTTGAACCAGCGGGTACAGCCGCCCACACCACTCATGCCGCCGCCGTTGAATTGGCCGATGTGGCTGATGGAGTCGAACACCTGCTGGGCCTCACGATCTGCGGCGGCCATGGGCTCATCCGTGCCCTCGATCACGCATTGTGGAGATGAAACGTATTGCTTCTCAAACCGCTGTCCCAGCGCCAGGGGCGTGACAGCGAACATCCCGACCAGCATGAGGACAGGAATGGCCGCGGCCGTCCGCCGCATCCATCGTCTTGTCGAGAGCATGAAACCGATGACCGCAAAGACCGCGACCAGAAGGAGCGCCAATCTGGAGGGCCCGGCCGTCAACCCCCATATGAGTCCGCCAAACGCGGTGCCGGTGACATCGCCGTACACCCTCATGAATCCGTAATGAACCAGCACGCCCAGCAGCGCCAGTCCTGTCCCAATGACGAGCAGCACCGCGGCAGTGACGGATCGGCCGGTCACGGGCATGGCTCATGGTAGGTTCCGCCCGACCAAATGTCCCCAGGTTTTTCGGCAGTGTAAGCAGTGACTGGAAACAGAAGAAAAAAAGGTTTGGGGTGGCTGGAGTCAGCGGTTCGTTTCGCAGGACCGCCAATTATCTGCATCTAAGTCCAAGCAGTAGGGATCTTGGCCATCACCAGTGCCCCTTATTGGCCGCTTGATCCCACCACCGCATGTTCGAGACGGCTCACATCCCAAGGGTTGTGAGACGCGCCTGATGCTCCAGTTGGGGACCTTCACAGCACCGACGCGGACGCGCGGACATCCGCTTCGAACCGGCCAGGACACTGGAGGCGGTCCCGGAGCGCCCAAATGACCTGTCCGGTTTATCGCCCTTGCAGGTCATCGACTATGCCCCGGGCGGAATCGGGAGCGCGCCTTACGCCGCGTACCAAGCACCGACGCAGCTCACTGTCACACAAGCAGCGCCTCGAGCTCCGGAAGTCGGCCGAACATGTCGGGAAGGCCGCGCACCCCGTTGCACACGGACTCGTGCGACAGCGCGAGGTCAGGGCCGGTGCTCGCCTCGACACCGGCGAGGCACCGGAGGATGTTCAACCTCATGTGCCCCAGCCAGCCGCCGATCATGAACACAAACCAGCTTGGACCTGACGGCGGCAGCGCTCCGCCCCCCGCGACATAGCCGTCGAGAACCGAGCGGAAAATGGCGGGCTTGATGTCGTCGAAGCCAGGTCCCTTCGCGAGGCTCAGCGCGGTCGAGCCGAGCTCACTGGACAGGTCGAGCATCCCCGAGAGCTCCCAGTCGAGCACCACCGGCCGACCCTCTCGAGCGAGCAGATTCCATGGGTGGATGTCCCTGTGGGTCAGCACGACGGGGCCTGGCCGTTCGCAGGTGTCGACGAAGTGGGCAATCGCGAGGAACGTCTCGACGTGAGAGGCGAGTTCGTCGGCCCACGGCTGTCCGGTCGCCGCTGCCCGCATTGCGAGCTCGGACCAGTCCCGTGACGTCTGGTCCTCGATCGACACAGGGGTCCACGCGACGTCGAGCGCGTGGATGCGCGCGAGGATCTCGCCGATCTCAAACGCGTACGCTGCCGTCACCGGCGCTTCGGGTACCTTCTCGCCTTCGACCCATCGGTGAATGAGTGTGTGGTGGCTGGCCGAGATCGGCTCTGGCATCGGAATGCCGGCAGCGAAGGCCGCCCGCTCAAACCGGAACACGTCCTCGACGCGGTAGGTCCAGCGGCGGTCGAGGAGGTTCAACTCCTTCACCGCGAACGACCCCTGGTCGGTGTCGAGCCGGTACATCCGGTTGGCGAACCCGCCGTGGACGCGAATCATCGACCCGACCGGCGCGCCGAGATGCGAAAGGTTCACGCAGTCATTCTAGAAGATTGCAATTCACCGATGCACCGATCTTTCCCGCCATGCATGCGCACGATCAGCGCCACGCCGACGAACGGCTACAGCCCTACCACTTACCAAACACGCCTTAGCCCGATTCGGTGTCTCGAATCCTCTGCGCCTCGAAACCCTAGGGTTTCGAGGCGTAGGGGTTTCGAGACACCAATCGGATGAAGGTGGGTTCTCCTTTGTATGTCTTAGTTTCAGGAGCTGCTTTTGATGAGTTTCATGGTGGTGTGGGAGACGACGCGGTGGACGTCGGGTAGGGGGTACATCTTGTCGGCTTGGAAGCGTTCGTAAGCGTTGCTGTCTTCGACCTCGACGCGGATGAGGTAGTCGATGGCGCCGTAGACTCAGGCCAAGGAACGACAGGCCGCCGTCGACCTCCTTGCCATCACAGATGATGCCCAGCCTCTGCTGGTCTTGGGCACCGGCTCCTACATTGGAGAAGGCTTTGACTGCCCCAAACTAGATACCCTGTTCCTCGCGGCGCCTGTGTCGTTCAAGGGCAGATTGGTACAGTACGTCGGCCGGGTAATCCGGCCGTACCCAGGGAAAACTGTGTCGACCGTTCACGACTACTACGACGAATCAAGACCCGTACTCGCCGCGTCCCTGAATAAGCGGGCCTGGGTTATGTCTCGCTCGGGTTCCCTGATCCGCGCAAGCCCATAAGCAGATGACATCGTCCCTAAAACCTTACGGTGTAGTGTCTGCGTTGCCGCTGCCGCTCGGAAGGTTTCGCCGGGAGGACACCTCCGGGCAGGCGAATCGGCCAACGCCAATGAGTCACCTGATCCCGCTTAGTATCATCGAACTATGGACATGCACCCCCAGGTCTCGGAAGATGGCGGACGACGTCCGGGTGCGCCTGCCCCCAAGACGCGCACCACCGAGTCGGCGCAATGTGGCCAACCTGCCCCTTCGCACGTCCAAGGTCATCGGCACAGGCAAGAGATCAGCGCGGGCTTGGACTTCGTGATGAGCCATGACGCCAATCTGCTCAAGCGCCTTGAGGATGTCTGAGGTCCCGACCTACGTGCATCGCCATGGATGGCAGCTCCCGCTAGCCGACCCAGTAGGTTTAACGACGTGACCGCCTTTGATCCCTTGACGAATTCCCAACCCCAGCCTGGTAGGAATCAGCCGCGAGGAAACTATGGGGAGCGATTTGGCATCCTTGCCAGGTACTCCGGTGTCTGCGGTGTCTGCGGCGCTTCTTGGAGCCCCGGGGACAGGATCTTCAAGTTACCAAAGTCCCGCCGTTCTACTCAAAACCCGTGGGTCTGCCGAAGCTGTCGCTACCCAGAGAACCGTTCCGAGCCAACACTTGAGGATGTATTCGTTAAACTGAACCACCGCAACCACACCGGCCGTACACCGGGGCTCAACCGGCACGACGTCCAACACTTGCTCGCTCTGCACAGATCTCCAGACGGAGAAGCCGCCCTTACCTTGGATGATCTGCCAGCGATGCACAAGCTCCGGAGAGCGCACGACGAACGAGTTTCGGCAAACCTCAATCGCGCTGAACTCATGGATCTCCTGGAAGGCTTTGTCCGGAACGGCCTGATTATGCGTGTCGGGCGGAGTTGCTACTACTGCATCCCGTCGAAACGCAGGGTGGCGGACTCCTAGGCCGTCGCAGTCGTTTTCGCTCCCCACGATCATGAATCATCCGCCAGCGCTTTCGCGGGTCGGTCCTGCGCTGTATGAGCGTGTGGACAATGTCAACAGCTTCTGTCTCGGACTGCGTCATACAAACCCCGGAATCCTTCGGATTCCGCATGTTCTCACCGGTTCCCAGTGTTCACAAGGGCTGGAATGCAGTTCGAGTCCCACCTCGGGCACAAGGCTTTCCCTCGTCAGAGGCGATTTTGCTTTGACGTGCTGACCAAGCCAGTGGTGGCGTCTCTCTGGCGGGTTGGTTCGCGGGTTGTGGTCTGGCTGCCGCGGAGGCCTGTTCAGGTGTGTGGGGTGGCGGGTTCAGGACCCTGGCTGGTGGGCCTTCCGCTTCCTGTTTACTGGGTTCTTGCGTTTCCTCGTTTCGGTTCTGTCGGGTGGGCCGGTATTGGCCTACACCTATTCATGTGCCGGGGGAGCCCGGGACAACATGACTGTTCCGGACCTGCTCTAGGCGCCGCCGCATGCCGCCCTGGAGGACCGCTGGAAAGGATGGCCTGCGTCTTTTGTCCTATCAAAGAGGGTGTGTACAGTGTCCACACCTATACAGACCGGGCTGGATTTTTTTGGAGCGGTGCCGACGTCGGACGTGGCGCCCGAAGTCCTTGCCGACGTCGAGAAGCGCCCTTAGATGCTTGCCGCCTGACGGTCTACGGAGACCCTCGTGAGGAAGTCCTCGACTACGGCCGCGAACTCGTCAGGCCGTTCGATCTGCGGCATGTGTCCGGTCTTGGCGAAGACGTGCGACTCGGCGCGGGGCAGCGCCGCGGCGGCCGCTTCAAGGTGGCCGAACGGCAGGATGTGGTCGTGGTCGCCCCACACCACCAGCGCCGGAACGTCGGACTTGGCGAGCGCCCCGATCAGCTCGGTCCGCCACTCGGACCGGACACCGGAGATCGTTCCCAGGTCGCGGGCGACGTCGACCAGCGTCCGGCGGTGCGCCTCCCGTTGCGACAGGGCGAGCGCGTGGCCGATGCGGTCGTCCGTGACCAGCGTTTTGTTATAGAAGAGCGACTGGACGGTCCGGCGTGATGCTTTTTCATGGGGCCGCAGGAGCAGGGCCGCGAGCGGGCGGACCGCAAGGAGGCGAAGGACCAGTGCCACTTCCTTGCCGAATCCGGCGCTGTTGGCCAGCACGAGTGCGGAGACGCGGACCGGATGGTCGGCGGCCAGCTTCATGGCCACGGCACCGCCGAGCGAGTTGCCCATCACGGGCAGCGGCCCGGAAACCCCGACGGCGTCCAGGAAGGCCGGCAGGATCCCGGCCAGCTTCGCGAGCGTCGTCGTGCCGGGGAGCCGTTCGGAGTACGCGAAGCCGGGAAGGTCGACGCTGTAGACCGTGTGGCGGTCCGAGAGCCGCTCGTGCTGTTCGTTCCAGTCCTCAAGGCTCTGGCCGATGCCGTGCAGCAGCAGGACCGGTTCCCCGCTGCCGGTCTTCCGGTAGCGCAGGCGTGTCCCCGCGACGGTGACATGGCCCGTTCCCGGCAGCGCGAGGGGATCCCGGGCCGGGGCCGCGGGTTGCCGGACGGTTTCCCGCACCGGCTGCCCGCGCTGGCCGAACCGGACGTGGTCGGTCAGCCTGCCGGCCCGGAGCAGGGCGAAGTCGCGGAAGTAGTTTTGGTGCAGCCGCCACGGCGAGCCTGCGCCCTGCCGGGGCAACTGGTCGGCGCCGCGGAAAATGTAACCGGCCTTCAGGTCGATCAGCGAGGACAGCGTGCCGTTGGCGACGTCGGCGGGTGCCACGGGTACCACCCACTGGAGGTTCCGGCGGTCGAGCTGCTTGATCAGCCTGCAGATGTAGCCGGCCACCAGGTCCGCCTTCAGGGTCCAGGACGCGTTGGTGTACCCGATGGTGAGGGCGAAATTCGGGACCCCCTCCAGCATCATGCCTTTGTAGGTGAGGGTTCTGCCGATGTCCACGGGCTCGCCGTCGACGGAGAGCTTCATGCCGCCGATCACCAGCAGGTTCAGTCCCGTGGCCGTGACAATGACGTCGGCGGGCAGCGATGTGCCGGATGCCAGGTCAATCCCGTCCGGGGTGATCCGGGAGATCGTGTCGGTCACGATCTCGGCAGTGCCGGCGCTGATGGCCCGGTACAGGTCCCCGTTGGGGATCGCGCAGACCCGCTGGTCCCACGGCTGGTACGACGGGGCCAGGTGCGTGTCCACCGGGAAGCCCGCCGGCAGTTTGGCTACTGCCGACTTGCGCAGGATCGCCTTCATCGTCTCGGGCCGCCGTCGGCTGAGCTGGTAGGTGAACATGGAGAAGAGAATGTTCTTGGAGCGTACGACGTCGTACGCCAGTTGCGCGGGCAGCTTGCCTCGGAGGCGGTCGGCCAGGTGGTCCCGCGCGGGCACGGGGGCGATGTAGGTGGGGGAGCGCTGCAGCATCGTCACCTTGGCGGCCGACTTTGCCATGGACGGCACCAGCGTCACGGCTGTGGCGCCGCTGCCGATGACCACCACCTGCTTTCCCTCATAATCGAGGTCGGCCGGCCAGTGCTGCGGGTGGACGATCGTTCCGGCAAAGGTGTCGGCCCCGTCGATGGCCGGGGCGAAGCCCTCGTCATAGCGGTAGTAGCCGGAACAGACGGATAGGAACGAGCAGGTGAAGGTGACCTGCTCGGGGGAGGAGGCGGTGTCGCCGGACCGGAACTCGCCGCCGGAGGTGTGGACCGCCGTCACGGTCCACAGTGCGGTCTCGCTTGACCATGCGGCGGAAATGACCCGGGTGTTCAGCCGGATCCGCGGCGCCAGCCCCTCGTCGGCGACAGTTGCCTCGATGTACTCGCGGATGGACTCGCCGTCCGCGATCGCCTTGGCGCCCGCCCAGGGCCGGAAGGAGTAGCCAAGCGTGTACATGTCGCTGTCGGACCGGATCCCGGGGTACCGGAACAGGTCCCAGGTCCCCCCGACGGCGTTCCGCGACTCCAGTACGGTGAAGGTTTTTCCGGGTACCTCGCGCTTCAGCCGGCTGGCGAAACCCACGCCGCTCAGCCCGGCGCCGACAATCAACACATCTACGTGCTCGCTCATGCTGCCAAGTTATCGACTTAATGTTGAGATAGTCAACACCGTGTTGAGAACCGGGGCTAGGATGGGCGCATGGCTCAAAGAGGAAGACGCAGCGCGAGGGTTTCGGGCGATGAGCGGCAGGACGCAATCCTGGTCACCGCGGAGGCCCTCCTGGCCAGCCGTACCTTTGATGACGTCTCCATCGAGGATCTGGCCCGGGGTGCCGGCATTTCGCGCCCCACGTTCTACTTCTACTTCCCCTCGAAAGATGCCGTGCTGCTGGCCCTGCTGGACCGGGTTATCACCGAGGTCGAGCATCGGGTGGGGCACCTGCCGCGCGATTTCGAGAGCGACCCCGCGGGTGCGTGGACCCGTTCCATCGGAATGTTCGTTGAGGTGTTTGTCTCGCACCGCGGTGTGTCGACCGCCGCCATCGGGGCGCGCGCCCGCAATGACGAGGTGCGCGGGCGGTGGTCCAAATCCATGCAGTCCTGGGTCGACTTCTCAAGCGACGTCATCCGTGCCGAGCAGGCCCGCGGGGCCGCGCCTGCGGGCATCGACGCGCACGACCTCGCGGTGAGCCTGAACCTGATGAACGAACGGGTCATTACTGCTGTCCTCAACCGGGAGAGTCCCGCCATCGCGGAGACCGCCGCCCTGGACGTCCTGGCAACCATCTGGATCCGCAGTATTTACGGGTCCGACAACCCAGGCAGCCGCTAAGGCCCGCGCCGAAAGGAAACCATAATGCCCTCCATCAAGACGCTCACCGTGCTCGGCACCGGAGTGCTCGGCGCCCAGATAGCCTTCCAAGCCGCATTCCACGGTTTCGCGGTCACCGCCTACGACGTCGACGAGGACGCGCTTGCCAAGGCGCGGGACCGTTTCACCCGCCTCGCCGGCATCTACCGGGCGCAGGTAGCCGGCGCCTCCGAGGGCAAGACCGAAGCAGCCCTGGCAAACCTCCGCCTCACCGCAGACCTCGGGGACGCCGTCGTCGACGCGGACCTTGTGATCGAAGCCGTTCCCGAGCTGCTGGAACTCAAACGCGACGTCTACCGCAAGCTCGCGGAGCTGGCGCCGGCCAAGGCCATCTTCGCGACCAACTCCTCCACCTTGCTGCCCAGTGACCTGAAAGACTTCACTGGACGCCCGGACCGCTTCCTCGCACTCCACTACGCCAACAACATCTGGGCGCAGAACATCGCCGAGGTCATGGGCACTGCGGAGACGGACCCGGCGGTGTACGCCGCTGTCGTCGACTTTGCCCGGAGCAGCGGACTGGAACCGATCGAGATCAAGAAGGAGAAGGCCGGCTACGTCCTGAACTCGCTGCTGGTTCCGCTGCTGAACGCGGCCGCCGGACTGCTGCTGCAGGGCGTCGCCGACCCGCACACCATTGACAAGACCTGGCGCATCGCCACGGGGGCCCCGAGCGGACCGTTCCAGATCTACGACGTCGTCGGCCTCACCACGGCGTACAACATCGCCTCGGCCTCGCCGGATGCCGGTTCCCAGGCGTTCGCCCAGTACCTGAAGGAGCACTACATCGACCAGGGCAAGCTGGGCGTCGCCTCGGGGGAGGGCTTCTACAAGTACTGAGCCGCTGACCCTTAGTGCTGCTGCACTTCTTCCCGTTCCACGTCTTGGACCGACCGGGAGAGCAGGCAGAACTCATTGCCCTCCGCATGGGGCAGCACCACCCAGCTGACGTCGGGCCCATCGCCGACGTCGGTGCGTTGTGCGCCGAGGGCGAGCAAGCGCTCCAGCTCCTCGGCGGTGGAGACGCTGTCGGCGCGCAGGTCGAAATGCAGCCGGTTCTTGACGGTCGGTGTACTCATGCAGTCACCGATATCGCTTTGTAGTCCTGTGGAAGTCCCTATCTGCTTACTACTCCTCTGGACGCCGGGGGAGGTGTCGGAGTGGATGCGGAATCGGCACCCATTCGTGAGCCGGGCACTTTCACGATGCCGGATGAACTATGGGATCGGACGCAGTCGGTTTCGGCCGTAATCGGGCCCTTGGCTGCCCGCACGGTCGTTGGCAGGGCAGCGGTTGATGCTGCCGCCGTGGCCTTGGGCGTATCGCGACGCCAGGTGAGCTCCCGTGGTTATAGGAGTTGTGCAGAGGGCTCCAGAGCACTGGTCGGTCGTTAGTCCCCTGCAATATGGTGCTTTTGGTCGCTACGCCTGTTCAAAGGAGGGAGGCATTGAACCTCGGACCGGATCAGGGTCGGATTACTGAGGATAGGCAGCTGACGAAGTCGGATCCGTCTGACTCAGACTTCTGGAACGTCGAGGGGTAAGCCCTGTCTTCGCCGTTTCCGATCTGCGGCGAACGAGCGATTGAGATTCCAGTACGACGGAACCCACAACACAAAATAGACGAGCACAGCTAGTGCCATCATTCCCAAAGGGATGAGAAAGGACGGCCCCGTAACCGTCGGGATGCTCGCCACGGTGACCATGAGGAGGACCAGCACTCCGAACAGTACTCGGGTCCGGATCAGTATGTCCCTTTGAAACCTGTCAAAAGCGTCCAGACTTGCCCTGCTGTACTTACCGGCGGCCGCTAACGCATCCGAATACACAATTCACCCGCACTCTCTTCGCATGGTTGTGTCTGCCCAAACTGCCAAGGTTCGTCGGCCGTTTCTTGGGGTCATCCGTCAAGTTCAGGCTGATGGTCTGGCACCGGCGCCAGCTCTCCGGAGGGTAGGTCGGCGAAGTCATACCAGACGCGGTCTGTGCCGTTGAGTGGTCGGTTCGCCGATTCCAAATCGGCAATCTCCGGCACTCCGAAGCGGAAGGCGATCTGACGCTCTCTGTCCCCGGTTGCGCACGGGAGGCTGAAACGGACGCGCGCCTTCCGGCTCAGCGAGACTGCGGTTGTCATATCGACCAGCCACGGGGGTTGAAGCTGGCGGGATCTGTTACATGTGGGTGTGGAGGTAGTGAAGAATCGCGCGCGCCGTTTCCTCCGGTGCGCTCATATGGGGGCAGTGCCCGGTGGCCTGGAGCTGCATCAGGGTGCTGTGTTCCAGGTTCTTGTGGAGGTAAGCGCCCACTTCGGGTGGGGCAAGCCTGTCGTCGGAGCATTGCAGAATTAGGCAGCTGGTGTGCAGCTTTCTCAGTTCCGGGCGGGAGTCGGAGAAGAAGGTCACTTCGGCGAAGTGCCGTGCGATGGCCGGATCTGTCCGGCAGAAGCTAGCGCTCAGGTCCTCCGCTAATTCCGGCTCTTGCGGGTTGCCCATGATTACGGGAGCCAGGGCCGCGGCCCAGGCGAAATAGTCGCTGTCCAGAGATGCCAGCAGGCCCTCGATGTCTTCCCGCGTAAACCCGCCAACGTATCCGTCGTATGGGTCATTGGTATGACGGGGTGAAGGAGCAAGCAGGATCAGGTGGGAAAACAGGGTTGGTTCCTGTGCGGCGGCGACCACAGCGATCATTGTGCTGACACTGTGTCCCACCAAGGTGACGTCCTGAAGTTCGAGGGCGGCGCAAATCTCCAGCAGGTCCGTCGCGTACCCATCCAGGGACGCGTACTTATCCCAGTCGTAGGCGCTGATGTCGGAGTGTCCTGCACCAACATGATCAAAAAGCACTAGCCGGTAGTGATCAACGAAGTAGGGGACCAGCTTTCGCCATACCGCTTGGTCGCAGCCAAAACCGTGGGCAAACATCAACACGGGCCCGTCATCCTGACCCAATACGGTGATATTGTTCCGGTCGATTACCGCAGTATCTGCTTTGATCACATTCTCCCTGACCCTCACGTAGGGTGGCGTCCTCTCCCAGACTATGCAGGGGAAGGAGAGAATCCTAGGGATCCTGCCACTGTGACCTTCAGGGGCGTCGATTCAGCTCAGGCGGTGCGGCTTACCTGATTCCTCGCTGAGCGACAATCGAGCTAGGGTGTGTCTCCTTATTGGCGTAGCCAGATGAGAACATAATAAAGGGCGACCCGGAGCGGTAGGTGACGGCGAGTTTGTCGTATCGGGTGGCGATGCTGCGCCATTGCTTGGTCCTTGCCCGCCCTATACCGGGGCGTGGGACCTTTGCGTCTATGACGTGCGGGAAACTTCCGTCCTGGTCCAATGATGAACGTCAGCGGCCGCCCTTTCCCGTCGCACGCAACTTCAGGTCCGCGCCGAACTCAAGGGCTGCGAACAGGGCACGACGGAGCCATGTCGGACCGTGCGGTATAAGACCGGCTCAGGACACCGGGCCTCACCCTCTGTACCAGGCGAGAATATTCATTCCATCGGGAAACCAGTCCGCTCGCGAGGAGTCCAGTCCATCGGGTAGCCGCATTCCTCTCTGGGAACCGAATGAGGGTTTAGGTTGCTTGGGCGACCAGAACGACCACCAGGTGCTCGGATCCGTGGTGATAATCGACGTCCCACGGTATGGGCGGGAAAATGTGTCGTCGACTCCTGGCGGAGACCTGCTGGACCGACGGCGGGGGATCGCCCAGGGTCCAGCGACGGAGAGGCGAGCAAGTGCGCGCGCAGAAAACATGCGATTTCCGATTACCGAGGCACTGGCAGCGCCAGTGCACAACCCGTACAACACCAAAAGAATCTCGACAAAACGCAAGGGCCTGAGCCCGGTGCAATACCGTACTCAGGCCCTTGCGGCTTAGGCTTTGGCCAGTCCAACTTTCGGCGACCAGTTCAATGCGGGGTGTGGCGTTTAAATGCGCTCTTAGCTCGTCACTTCAAGGTGCCAGGTTTGGCAGCGAGATCGCGCCCGGCCATGCCCGGGAAAGCAGTCGCGGCCGTGAGGACCGCCGTCTCCCGCGCACTCTGCTGCACCTCGTCGAGTTCCTTGAGCGTGTACTTTTTGGTCTCCTTGGCGGTAAGGGCTGAGATCCCAGCCAGGACCATGAACCCGAGCGCGACCATGGACGGGCCGACCCAGTCTTTCAGGTCGGGGCCAGCGAGTGCTGTCGATAGAACGGGGCCGATGACGCCCGAGATGGCGAAGCCGATCTGGGTGCCCAGGGCGAGTCCGGAGACGCGCAGCCGGCCGGGGAACATCTCTGCGAAGAACGAGGGCCAGGACGCGTTCACCATTGAGTAGAAAAGGGAGTAGTTGATGATGCCAAACAGGAAGATCAGCGACCAGTTGCCGGTCGTGATGGACCAGAGGTAGGGCACCATGGTGATGCCTACGCCGCCCGTTGCGATGAGGAACATCGTTTTGCGGCCGATCTTGTCCACAAGGAATCCTGCCAGTGGGGTGATTCCGAGGGCAATCACAGCCGAGACTGTGGTTGTCAGGAGCATGGTCGGCTTGTCCAGCTTGTATCCGGCGGTACCGAATGCCACCGAGAACGTTTGCATCATATAGCTCGTGCCCGCGATGAGCGCACAGAATACGATCCGCAGCACCGCGCGCCAGTGGAAGCGCAGAAGGTGCCTGAGGGGGGCGACGTTCACCTTGGCGGCCTGGACCTTTACGAACTCGGGCGGCTCCTGGATGTGGCGGCGGATCAGGTACGCGGCGACGACTACGACGGCGGAGGCCCAGAACGGAAGCCGCCAACCCCAGGTCAGCAACTGCTCCGAGGGCATAGCGGCGATCGGGATGAAGACCAGCAGTGTGAGCAGCGTGCCGGAGGAGGAGCCCAACGTGGTGAAGCTCGCGAGGAACCCGCGGCGGCCCTCGGAAGCATGCTCCAGGCTCATGGTGATGGCACTGGGCTGCTCTCCGGAAAGGCACAGTCCTTGGATGACGCGGATCAGCACGAGCAGGATCGGAGCCAGAGGACCGATCTGGGCGTACGTGGGCAGGCACCCGATCAGGAAGGTACAGCCGCCGATGCCGAACAGTGTGATCATCATGACGAATTTACGGCCACGGCGGTCACCCATCGGCCCCAAGATGAGTGAACCGAGGGGGCGTACCGCGTAACCGACTGCGAAGGTAATCATGGCGAGCAGCACGCTGATGCCCTGGGGTAGCTCGGGCGAGAAGAAGAGGACGTTCAGAATCAACGCGGACGAGGTGCCGTACACGGCGAAGTCGTAGTACTCCAGCGTTGTGCCGATCCAGGCCGCGACTGCGGCCCTGACCGGGGTCTTCTTCGGAAGTATGGTTTCAGTCATTTCGTCTCCGTTGGCGATGGGTGAACACCGGCTGCCGCTACACCTGGGCTCTCGGAGCGAGATCTCGAGTGGGATGTCCGGCTGGTCCTGCTGTGAGCTCTCTCGCAAGTCGTATTTACGGCTTTGCGGACTGGCCTCAGAAATCAAGTTAACGTTTGCGGTGTGGGTCACACAAAGTCCGCTTTTGTGTCCCTACATAGCGATTCGTTATGGCCTGGAGTCGAAAAAACGGAGACCGCTGGTCCCTCCATAGGACTCCTTCACAGCATTGGTTGGTAAATGAACTGGATCTCAACGAAGTGGGTTTGACGCGGGGCGGGCCTTTACACGACGCCGTACCGCTTCCTCAACCAGTTCGGACATCCATGGCCGGTGGCCCCGGTGAAACACCATCCCCGGGGTAGTCCCTCGATGGAATGGACGGAGCCGGCAATGTCGATGGTGATGCGGCCGTCGCCGAGCGGGGCGTTGGAGATGTGCAGGTCCCCGAAGGACTGGGGAAGGACGGGATCGAGCCAGACTCCACCGGCTGAGACAACCCGGTCATAACGCATGAGGCTGGACACGATCTGGATGGGTGCGGTGGCTGCCCATGCCTGGGGCGAGCAGGCGGTGGGGTATGGAACGGGAGTGGTGAGGTGGTCACGGCTGAAACCGCAGAACAGTTCCGGGAGGCGGCCGACACCCGATATTGGAGGGTGTTACCGGAAACGTCGGCGCCAGGAGCGTGGATAGCGGTGCCCTTGCGGACGTCCTGCCAGCTGCCCCGAATGGTGAGCATTCCGTCGTCGGCTTCCCGTGTTTCCTCCCAACGTCGCCGGATCCGTGCCTCCTTCACCTCGAAGAGGTCCGCGTAGTAGGCCCCTGTTTCCAGGACGATGAGGCACTCAGCAGGCTCCTGGGAGTAGTTGTGGACGGTGAGCTGCTCCTGGAGGCCGGCCCCCACTTCCCGCAACCGTTCCACGATAAGTGGGCTGTCCGCGTAACCGTCGGACCGGGGGATCCTTGCAACAAATGCGGCACGGAACGGCTCCTTTGTCTCCGCTGTGAGCGGTTCAAGCACCTTTCCATCCACTGTCAGGCGCCAGATTGACAGGATCCTGACATCGGCCACGAAGAGGCCATGCAGCGGATCGGCTTGAATATCCCCGTTGGATGACGAAATACAGAAGGATGAGCCCTCGACAAACGTCACAGAGCCAGCCCCCAGTGGACCGGCCGCCGTATCCGCATTCCACCCAGCCATTCCGGCCTCCTCCGCGCCTTACCGAAGCGCCGTACAGGCAGACATCATGCTTGCGGCGGCCTCTTCGAAAAGACGCTACGCTTGCTTGCCAGTCGCGGCCAGAGCGGAGGCGCGAAGCTAAGCCGGAGCTCCTCGGCGCCGGTGTCCGCAAGGGACAACTGGTCGGAAGGCGGCGGGCCGCGGATCAGATCCGCCGGGACGGATCATCCTGACTGGGCCACACGCAAACCCACGCCCCTGGTCATCTTGCGGATCTCGTCGGACTTCAGTCCGCTTGCGCCGGCCAGTTGGTAGTCATCAAGGAGTCGGGACTTCCTGGCCATGGCCAGTACCTGCGTGCGTTCTTCTTCCGCGGCATTCCGCGTGCCATCGGCCGCCGCCAACTCCGCAGTTAATCCGGCAATGAGGCGAAGATGTCCGCTTCGGGTTTGGTCTGTGGGGTACAGCTCGCCGCGTGCCAGCGCGGCAGAGCGAACACTGGCGGCAGGCAGGCCGGCGGCCTTTGCGACGGCGGCAACCTTTACGCCGTCACACAGGGCCTGGGCAATGCAGTCACCCAGCTCCGCGGTGAGGGCACGCACCCTGCTGGACCGGAGCGCGATGGTCGTCCGCAGTTGGGCCAGCATGGCCAGGGCTTGCTCCGCGCGGGCAGTGGTGGGGTCCGCCTTCGGCCCGCCCCGGTACCGGTAGGCGGCCACCCCGGTTCCGCCCGTCCCGGTGCCGGCTGTACGCAAAAGCATCCGTTCCTGAATCTCTCTACCCGGCACCACTGCTCCTTGTCTCCGTGGTGTTTCACTGTCAGCGCCACGTCCCATGGATAGGGGGCTTTTCCCATTGTTCGCCCCGCAGGGCCTGAAAGGACCGTCGCCGGGGCCGGCGCTGTTCCGGCTTTGGGTCCGCTGTCCACCCTGCAGGTTACGCGGCTGGCAAGCCCGGCAGGCAATACCGAAAGTGCGTGGAGCAATACGGAAAAGTTCTGGCTGCTCCCGTCATAAGGGCTGCTTATCTGTCCACGCACTTTAGGTCTTATCCAAGAGGGCGGCTCCTTCCCTAGGCTCGAATGAACCACCCTCATCCGTACCGGAAGCCTGGAAGAGAACATGCCTGAATTCGTGCCCGCATCACGCGTAACCCGTATCAAATCCTCACCCAGCGTTGCCGCGGCGGCCCGTGTGCGGGAGCTCAAGGCCGAGGGCCGCCGGATCCTGGACCTGACGGTCGGAGAATCGGATTTCGACACGCCGCAGCACATCAAGGACGCTGCCATCGCAGCCATCGGCCGCGGTGAAACCAAGTACACGTCGGTTACCGGGACGCCCGAATTGCAAAAGGCCATCCTGCAGACGCTGCAGCGCAAAACCGGCCAGCAGTACACCCCGGCTGAGATCACCATCGGCGGCGGCGGGAAGCAGGTCATCTTCACCGCATTCATGGCCACCCTGGACCAGGGCGACGAGGTTGTCATCCCCGCACCGTACTGGGTCTCCTACCCGGACATGGTGCTCGCCAACGAAGGCACCCCCGTCATCGTTTCCTGCGGCGGAGAAACCGGCTTTAAACTCACCCCTGCGGCCCTGGCAGGGGCACTGACGGAGCGCACCAAATGGGTCATCCTCAACACGCCGTCCAACCCCACAGGAGCTGTCTACTCCCGCGAGGAACTGGCCGGCCTGGCCGCCGTCCTTCAGGACCATCCGGCCGTCTACGTCCTCACCGATGAGATCTACGACGAGATCCACTTTGGGGAGGAGCCCGTCACCAGCCTGGTGGCCGTTGCTCCTGAGCTCAAGGACCGGGTGCTAATTACCAATGGCGTTTCCAAGGCCTATGCCATGACGGGCTGGCGCCTGGGCTATGCCGGTGGGCCGGCGCCCCTGGTGGCTGCCATCAACAAGCTGCAGTCCCAGATGTCCTCCTGCCCGTCCTCCATCAGCCAGGCGGCTGCCGCCGCTGCACTCACCGGAGACCAGGCATTCGTCCGCGAAAGCGTGGACGTGTACCGCGAACGGCGCGACGCGGCCATCACCGGGCTGAACGCCGTCAACGGCCTGCAGTGCACGACGCCGGATGGAGCCTTTTACGCCTACGTCAACTGCGCAGGGGTCGTCGGCAAGACGACGCCCGATGGCAGGCAAATCACCAACGACGAGGACTTCACGCTGTACCTGCTGGAAGCAGCATCTGTTGCCGTCATCCAGGGTTCGGCCTACGGACTGAGCCCATATTTCCGGATCTCCTACGCCAACGGGCTGCCGGTGATCGAGGAATCGATTGCCGCCATTGAAAAGGCCGTCACGGCACTGGCCTGACCCAACCATCCAATTGCCTAATCTTTCAACAACCAGGAGCACCCCATGATCCACGTCAAAACGAAATTCGATCGGCCCTCGGAGGACGCCATTCAGCGCCTTTCCAAGTTCTCCTCCGCTACCGTGCATGAAGCACAGGGCCGCAAGGGCGCCCTGAGCTCCAGGATTAAGCCCATCGAGCGCAGCATGACGTTCTGCGGACCCGCCGTCACCGTGGTCTGTGCACCACGTGACAACCTCATGCTCCAGGTGGCCATCCACTATGCGCAGAAAGGCGACGTTGTCCTGGTAGCAGCGGGCGAGTACGAGGAAGCCGGGACATTCGGCGATGTGCTGGGCAACGCAATGAAGGCGAAAGGCCTGGCAGGCATGGTCACGGATTCCGGTGTCCGCGACACCAAGGACCTGATCGAACTCGGCCTGCCGGTGTTCTCCGGCAGCGTCTGCATCAAGGGGACCGTCAAGGAAACCATTGGCCCCATCAACCATCCCCTGGTGTTCGGCGACGAAATCGTCTACCCGGGCGATGTCCTGCTGGGTGACGCTGACGGCGTGGTGGTGGTCCGGAAGGATGAGATCGAGGAGGTCATCCGCCTGTCCCAGGCACGGGTGGACGCCGAGGACGACCTCATCCGCCGGTACAAGGATGGCGGCACCACCATAGAGTTGTGCAAACTGACTGACGTGCTGAAGGCCAAGGGCCTGCTGGTGGAGGACGCCGAACTGGAGCCGGCCCTGTAGTCACCTATCCCCATCGATTGCTGGGTATTTGTCGTTATGACCCCTTAAAACGGCAAATACCCGGCATTCGACACGGTTAAGCCAAGAGGCCCGGGGTTCCTTTCGGAACTCCGGGCCTTCCTCTTGCCGCTTTAGAGTCGATGAGCCGTCAGTTCATGCCGGGCAGGAGGTAGGCGGGCGGCCCTGCCTGCGCGTCCTCCAGATACCACATGGTGGTGCCGCGCCTGCCTGGGGGCATCATGCTTCCCTCGAACACGAAGACGGGCTCAGTGGCGGCCCCGTCCTCGGGACGCCAAAAACCGTTGGTGGGGCAATGTGAACCGGTGCTGGCTTTCAGCTGGATTCTTCTTTCAGCTGTCTTCCGGTAGTGCAGGCTGGTGATCTTCTTCATGGCTGGGCTCCAGGGAATTTATTGCCGCGGTATCGCCTTCAGCGAAACCTTTATGGCTTTTATCCTAGAACGCACGCAATTCCATGAATAAGACTAAAGCGGCGTGACCTGATAAGGCCCGCTTATGATGCCTCGAACGGTGCGGCGGGGAGCGGGGAATATTTACTCTGGAGCATTTCCTGCAGCATTTCCTTGAGTACCAGCAGGACGGCGGACGCGGCTTCCGACAAAGGTTCATGATCGGGCGTGCACAACGCAATCCTGCACTGCAGTGCAGGCTCAATGATCCTCAGGACCCGGAAGTCCTCCTCATGGAACAGGGCGTCCGCCGCTGACTTGGGCAGGATGGTCGCTCCGAGGTCGGTGCGCAGCAGCCGGGTGAGGGAGGGGACGGATTCCACTTCGCCCACCAGCTTCAGCTTCAACCCCCTGCTGTCGATGCCCGCCTGAACCACCTGCCGAAGGGTGTGGATCTGTTCCGGCAGGAAGAGCCCCACGGCAGCCACCTCGTCCAGCGTGATGGTGTTCGCTGTGGACGCTACCGGGAGCTCCCGGCGGGAGTTCACAATAAGGTACAGGTCCTCGACGATGAGTGTGGTGAACTGCACCCCGCGGATGGGCCCTGGTTCATAGATGAGCGCCATGTCCAACCGTCCGTTTTTTATGGCCTCACTCAGCACACCGCCGTAGATCTCGGTCAGGTGCAGCACGATGTCCGGGTAGCGGCGTCCCACTTCGCTGATGATCCGGGGAGTGAGGCTTGAGGCCATGCTGTAGGGAGCGATCGCTATGGAGACGCGGCCCGAAGGCGCCGCTCCTGACGCTGCCACATCTATCCTGGCCTGCTCCACGAGCCGCAGGATGGTCTGCGCGTGCCGGTACAGGGTATGGCCGGCCGCTGTGGGCTCCACCCCCTGCTTGCTCCGGATCAGGAGCCGCTGTTTCAGCTCCGTTTCAAGGGCCGACACCTGCTGGCTCAGCGCGGGCTGGGCCACGTGGAGGGCGGCGGCCGCCTTGGTGATGCTTCCTGAGTCGACGATCTTGACGAAGTACGCCAGCTTCCGGGTGTCCATAGCACTCCTCTTTTCCAGCGGGGACGGCACAGCATGCGGGGTCATACGTTGGCGCTATGGCGGGACAGGCATTACGTCTTTGTGTGATCCGAGTCTCGGGCATAGGTTAATTGCAGATGACTTTCCAATGACCAAGACATTCTATCCCCGCCCAGCCATCGCCGATTTTGATGATGGCATATGTTTTTTGCATAAGCAGGGAAAGAGCTTATTGGCAGAACCATTTTTACAGTTACGAAACAAGAGCCGCGGTACATTCCTTAAGGTTGATGCCAATAGCGCCGGTGAACGTCATAACCGCTCCCTATAGGGAGATACCGCATTCGTCTTTGTGTGGCTCAAATTCCGATGCCACACTCATTTACACCCGCAGTACCCGGCAGAGAAAGGCCCGTAATGCCCACAGTCGATCTCGTAGCGGATCTTGGTGAAGGTTTTGGTGCCTACTCGATCGGTGACGACAAAGCCCTGCTGGAGATCGTGTCCAGCGCCAACATCGCCTGCGGCTTCCACGCAGGGGACCCTGACATCATGGATGCCACGGTGGCTGAATGTGTCAGGACGGGAGTTGGCATCGGCGCCCATCCGAGCTTCCCGGATCTCCGCGGCTTTGGCCGGCGGGCCATGGACCTCACAGCTGACGAAGTCCGCACCGACGTCATCTACCAGCTGGGAGCCCTGTCAGCGTTTGCCGCCTACCACGGCGGTTCCGTCTCCCACCTTGCCCCGCATGGCCGGCTGGGAAACCTGGTGGCAACGCGGGCCGACTATGCCCGAGCCGTAGCGGATGCCGCCGTGCGCGTGGATCCCGCCCTCATCATCCTGGCGCAGGACGGTGAACTCGCCACCGCTGCCGCGGGGCGCGGCCTGCGGGTGGCCATCGTCGGCATCGCCGACCGCGCCTACCAGGATGACGGCATACTGGTGCCGCGCAGCCAGCCCGGCGCCGTGATCCACGACCCCTCCGTCATCGTCAAGCGCACTGTGCGGATGGTCTGTGAAGGACTGATCGAGACTGCCTCCGGCAGGGACATCTCCATCCAGGCAGACACGGTGCTGCTGCACGGCGACAATCCCGGCGCCGTCGAACTGGCCCGGCTGATCCGCAGCGAACTTATTGCCGCCGGCGTCACCATCGCCCCGCTGGCAGAGGTACTCGCCGCAAAGCAAAAGGTGTCCTGACTATGACCACAACGATAATGAAAACGCCAACAGCACTGGACATCTACGAGTCAGGTGACGCCGCCCTGCGCGTGGTGGCACGGTCCGGTGACGCGGAAGCGAACTGGTCCACCGTCCACTCGTTGGCCGGTTGGCTGGCCACCGCCGGCGTCGACGGGATTTACGGCGCCGTTCCCACCTACGACTCGGTCCTGGTGGAATTCGACCCCTACCTCACCTCCGCGCGCCAGGTCCGGGCAATCGTCCTCCTGGGAATGCGCCAGCTGGACTTCACCGGCACCGCCACGCGGGAACCCCGCCGTTTCGAAGTTCCGGTGGTTTACGGCGGCGACTACGGGCCCGACCTGGACCGTGTGGCAGACCACCAGGGCCTGGACGTTGAGGACGTCATTGCCAGGCACACGGCAAAGACTTACGTCATCCGTTGCCTCGGGGCGCCGGCAGGTTCTCCGATGATGGATGGGCCGGACTTCCCGGTCCCCGTCCCCAGGCTCAAGGACCCGCGGCTGACCGTTCCCGCCGGGGCCGTATCCGTCGCCGGACGCCAGGCCGTGATCGCGCCCGCAGCGGCACCGGGTGGCTGGTGCGTCATCGGGCAGACCCCCCTGACAGTCCTGGACGCAGCACGCGAACCTCTGGTGCCTTACGTCCCCGGCGACGAACTGCGCTTCTACCGGATTTCCGCGGATGACTTCGAAAACTTCGCGGGGCAGTTCCTGGAGGCCCGGCCATGACCGGTTCCCTGATCATCCTGCAACCGGGCTACTCCGTGGTCACCGACCTCGGCCGGACGAAGGGGCCCGCCTACGGACTTCCCGTTAACGGCGCCCTGGACCAGTCTTCCGCCAAGGCCGCAAACATCCTTGCCGGCAACGAAGACAACGTCCCCCTGCTGGAACTCACGGCGCTGGACTTCCGGATGCGCGCCACCACTGACCTGCTGATCGCCGTCACCGGAGCGCCCCTGGACCTCACAGTGGGTGGACGCGAATGCCCCCAGTGGGAACCGGTGTCCGTCCGGGCCGGCGAGGTCGTGGCCGTACGGGGCATCCGGACCGGACTGCGCGCCTACATCGCCGTCCACGGATCCTTCACGGTCCCCACCCTGCTGGGAAGCTGCGCCCCTGACACTGTGGTGGGCTTCGGTTTGAAGCTCATGGAGGGCTTCCGCCTCGAAACGCGGAAGACCACGGCTCCCATCACCCAGCCCTATTTCGGTCTGCCGCTGTTCCGGCTGGGCCTTACCAAACCCGTCTTCACAACCAACCCGGTCATCGACGTCACGGACGGGCCGGACGTGGCGGAATTCGGGGACACGGCAGACCTGCTGTTCACCACGCAGTACACCGTGAGCCCCCGCAGCAACCACATCGGGCTGCGGCTCGGCGGTGCCCTTCCCGAGCGTCAGCTCACGTCCGAAGTGCTCTCCCGCGGCGTTCCGGTCGGGGCCATCGAGGTCCCGTCCCGCGAAGAGCTGCTGGTGCTGCACCGGGGACGTGGCGTGACGGCGGGCTACCCGGTCCTGGCAGTGGCCACGAGCCGGTCACTGGACATCCTGGCGCAAGCCAGGCCTGGACACACCATCACCTTTCGAAAGACAACCGTGGCTGAAGCAACAGCCACGCATCGCGCAGCCTGCCTGGAACTGGGCAGACTCCGGAACACCGTCAATACGGTCTTCGGACTCCTCGGCATCGGCGCCGGCCAGCGCTGGCACGAACTCAGCCCAGCGTCAGGAGCCTGAACACCATGAATGCTTTTCCCAAGGCCATTAAGGAAGACGAGATGTCAACATCAACACATGCGGTAGCACCGCAGCACGACCGGCTGACTGCGAAGCAGGCACGCAAGGTTGTCACCGCCGGCTGCGTGGGCATCTTCGTGGAGCTCTACGACAACGGCATTTTCGCCTTCATGGCCGGAACCCTGGCCCTGGTGTTCCTGGCACCGGGCAACCCGGACAACGCCCTGCTGTTCGTCTTCGCGGGCTACGCCGTGTCCTTCTTCGTCCGCCCGCTCGGCGCTGTCGTCTGCGGATACCTGGGTGACCGGATCGGCAGGCAAAAGCTCCTGGTCTTCGTGATCCTGCTCATCAGCATCGCCACCGCCGGCATCGGCGTACTGCCGAACTACGCGGCCATCGGCATCGCGGCTCCCATCCTGCTGGTCCTCCTGCGGCTCCTGCAGGGCTTCTCGGTAGGTGGCGAGGCAGCCGGCGCCATGACCTTCCTCGCCGAGCACGCCCCCGAAGGCAAGCGCGGCGTCATCACCTCCTACGCCCAGATCGCCTCCTTCGCCGCACTCCTCACCGGCACCCTCGTGGCGTACTCCATGTCTCCCTGGCTCACCCAGGCGGCGATCGACGGCGGCGGCTTCGGTGCCTTCGCATGGCGCATCCCGTTCCTGGTCGCCATCCCCATGGGGGTCATCGGCTGGTACATCCGCAAGGCCATCAGCGACACCCCCAACTTCGTGAAGCTGAAGGAAGAAGGCGGCCTGTCCAAGAACCCGCTCAAGGAAGCCTTCAAGTCCGCCGAACACCGCCGCGCCATGCTCCTGGCCCTGTTCATCCCCCTGATGAACGGCTCCGGCTACTACGTCCTGTTTTCCTACATGCCCACCTTCCTGAAGGGCAAGCAGCTGAACTTCACCATCGGCGAGGCCCTGCTGGTCACCGCCTGCAGCCTGGTGGTCATCTGCATCGCCATCCCGTTCATGGGCGCCCTGTCCGACCGCATCGGACGCAAGAAGGTCATCGCCGGCTCGGCCATCGCCATGGCCGTCCTGGGCATCCCGTCCTACGCACTGATCGCCACCGGCAACATGGGCCTGGCCATCCTGGGCGCGTCCATCATGGCCGTCGTCTTCGCCGGCCACACTGCGGTCATCCATATCCTGATCGTTGAACTGTTCCCCACCCGTGTCCGCTACTCCGCCTACGGCCTGGGCTACAACATCTCCTCGGCCCTGTTCGGGGGGACCGCGCCGCTGCTGATGACCTGGCTGATTTCGGAAACCCACAACATCTACATGCCCGCCTTTTATGCAGTGATCACCGCGCTGGGCACCCTCGCCGCGGTGAGCACCGTCAAGGACCGCGCCCACGAACCACTGCGCGACGCCTAACCCCTTCCAACCCGGGGCTCTTGCGTCCAGCCCCTTGCCGGACGCAAGGGCCCGCCCGACTTCTATACTTTGGAGTACCAATGCCCTTTTCCGATTACACCACCGCCCTCGTCACCGGAGCATCCACAGGCATGGGCGCTGCCATCGCCGAACGGCTGGCCAAGCGGGGCCTCACCGTCCACGCGGTGGCCCGCAACGAGGAACGCCTCGCCGAGCTTGCCGACCGCACGGGAGCAGTCCCGCACGTGGTGGACCTGACCGACACCGCCGCCTTGTCCGCCGTCGTCCGTGACCTGAAAGTGGACGTCCTGGTCAACTGCGCCGGCGTCTCCAGGCCGGGCAACATCCTGGATTCCTCCGAGCAGGACATCGACGAACTGGTGGACGTCAACCTCCGCGGGCTCCTCCAGCTCACCCGGCTGGTCCTGCCCGGCATGGTGGAACGGGACCTCGGCCACGTGGTCAACATCAGCTCCATCGCGGGCACCTACAACTTCTACGGCCACACCGTGTACCACGCCACCAAGGCCGCCGTGCACCAGATTTCCAGGCAACTCCGAAACGACACCGTGGGCAAGCGCATCCGCGTCACAGAAATCTGCCCGGGCCGCGTGGAGACCGAGATCTTTGGCCGGAACATGGGCGGCAGCCCCGAGGCGATGAAAGAAGCCTGGCAAACGTACTACGAGGGCTACGAATCGCTGACCACCGACGACATCGTCAACGCCCTGGACTACGCCATCGAAACCCCGCGGCACGTTAATGTAGGCATGCTGGAACTCATGCCCACCTTCCAGGTCCCCGGCGGCCTCACCTTCGACCGTCGCGGGGACTCCGACTAGAGCTGCCCCCACGACGCCCAAACCCGCGGAACTACCTTCCCACCGCCCAACCGATAGGCCCCCCAGATGCAGTTAGTACGAACCGTCAGTTTCCCCGAACCCCAGCTCCTGGCTGACCTCTCACCACTCCCCGAAGGACTGCGGGGCGTGGTGTGGGACATGAAGGACGAGCCGGGGGAGGAGCTGGGTGGCATCGACGGCGTCATCCTGCCGTACATCAACGCCGGGGCAGTCCTTGATTCCCTGGCCAAGGTCCCGGACCTTAAGTTCGTGCAGACGCAGTCAACAGGGTACGACGGCGTATGCGAGGCTGCCGGGCCGGGCGCCGCAGTGGCAAACGCCTCGGGCGTCCACGCAGCTGCCACCGCGGAGCTGGCCGTCGGCCTCATTCTTGCCAAGCTGCGGGGCATTGACCAGGCCGTCAAGGACCAACAGATTGAAAGCTGGAAGCCGCAGCGCCGCCAGTCTTTGGCTGACCGGAAGATCCTGCTGCTGGGAATCGGGGGCATCGGCAAGGAACTCGCCCGCCGGCTCGAGCCCTTCGAAGTCACCGTGACCCGGGTGGGAAGCTCAGCCCGGACGGACGCGGACGGACAGGTCCACGGTCCGGAAGAACTGGTGGACCTCGCCGCCGGCCACGACATCCTGGTCTCCGTCCTGCCGCTGAACGACAAGACCCACCACCTGGTGGGCCGGGATGTCCTGGCCGCCCTGCCGCACGGCGCCCTCGTGGTGAACGTGGGCCGCGGGGCGGTGGTGGACACCGCCGCCCTGGCCCGGGAAGTGGTGTCCGGCCGCCTGCAGTGCGCCATTGACGTCGTCGATCCCGAACCGCTGCCCGCCGGCCACCCGCTGTGGTCCGCGGAGAACGCACTCATCACCCCCCACATTGGCGGTAATGCGTCAGCGTTCGAACCGCGGATCCTCAAGCTCCTGAAGCGCCAGCTTGAGGCCCTCGCCGCCGGTGAAACCCCGGCCAACCTCGTTCAGGAAGGCCCTTTCGCATGAGCGCGCTTTTTGACTTGACCGGCCGGGTTGCCCTGGTGACGGGCTCCAGCAGGGGCATCGGTTCGGCACTTGCAAGGGCGTTGGCCGACGCCGGAGCAACAGTAGTGCTCAACGGCGTCAATGAGGAACGGCTCAAGGACGCCGCCGCGGCAATGGCCGCGGCCTTCCCGCCGGGCCGCGTCCACAGCATCGCATTCGATGTGACCGACGACGACGCGGCCGCCCGCAGCATCCGCTGGATCGAGGAGAACGTGGGCCCGCTGGAAATCCTGGTGAACAACGCGGGGATCCAGCACCGGGTGCCAATGCTGGACCTGGACGTCGCGGACTGGGAACGAGTCCTTTCCACGGACCTCACCAGCGCATTCCTGGTGGGCAGGGAAGCCGCGCGGCACATGATCACCCGCGGCCGTGGCAAGATCATCAACATCTGCTCCGTCCAGACGGACCTGGCCCGTCCGACCATCGCCCCGTACATTGCGGCAAAGGGCGGGCTGCGGAACCTTACACGCGCTATGACGGCAGAGTGGGCCGCCTCCGGGTTGCAGATCAACGCGGTTGCACCCGGCTACATCCACACCGAGATGACCCAGAACCTCGTTGATGATCAGGCCTTCAACTCCTGGATCCTGGGCCGGACGCCCGCCCACCGGTGGGGCACCGTTGAGGACCTCGCCGGTCCTGTGGTGTGGCTTGCTTCAGATGGCTCGAACTTTGTGAACGGACAAACCATCTTCATTGATGGTGGAATGACAGTGGTGGTGTGATGACTCTGAATACGCACTTGGGGGCAGGCCTTGAAGAACTGCCTGTCACGGGCCCGGCCCTGGTGGCGCACGCCGCAGATGACCTGCGTATCGACGAGGTCCCGCTGCCGCAGCCCGCAGCTGATGAAGCGGTGGTGGAAGTTCTGTACGGCGGGATCTGCGGTTCGGACCTGCACTACTGGCTGCACGGTGCCGCGGGGGAGTCCATCCTCAAGGCCCCCCTGGTGCTGGGCCACGAAATCTCCGGCGTGGTGGTGCGCCCGGCAGCGAACGGTGAAGGGCCACAGGCCGGGACCGCCGTGGCCGTCCACCCCGCAACGCCCGGCCCTGGCGCGGCTAAGTATCCCGCAGACCGGCCCAACCTTTCACCCGGATGCACGTATCTGGGCAGCGCTGCCCGCTACCCCCACACGGATGGTGCCTTCAGCAGGTACGTGAACCTTCCGGTGCGGATGCTTCGAGCCCTTCCCGCGGACATGGACCTGCGCACCGCGGCCCTTGTCGAACCCGCGTCCGTGGCTTGGCACGCAGTCTCCCGCGCCGGCGACGTCCGCGGAAAGACGGCGCTCGTCATCGGTTCAGGGCCCATCGGCGCCCTGGCCGTTGCCGTCCTTAAGCGTGCCGGCGCCGCCCGGATCACCGCCGTCGACCTGCACCCGAAACCGCTTGGGATCGCCACGGCCGTCGGCGCTGATCAGGTGATCAACGCCGCGGACGCCACAGCGATCGCCGCGGTGGAGGCGGACATTGTCATCGAGTCCTCCGGCAGCCACCATGGCCTGGCGTCAGCCATCCAGGGCGCGGTGCGCGGCGGAACCGTGGTGATGGTGGGCCTGCTGCCCACCGGCATGCAGCCGGTCCCCATCTCGCTGGCCATCACCCGCGAACTGGACCTCAAAGGCTCCTTCCGCTTCAACGACGAGATCGACCAGGTGATCGCCGCCCTCGCGGACGGATCCCTGCACATCAGCCCCGTCATTACCCACGAATTCCCGCTGGCCGACGCCCTGCACGCGTTCGAGGTAGCGAAAGATTCCACCAGCTCCGGCAAAGTGCTCCTCTGCTTCGGGGAACCCGGGGACGTCCGGTGAGCGGCCACCTGCCTCCATTGGTGGTGATGGGGGTATCCGGCTGCGGTAAGTCCACCGTCGGAACCCTGATGGGCCAACGACTGGGGATGCCGTTCTTCGACGGGGATGACTTCCACCCCGTAGCCAATAAGCAGAAGATGGCTGCGGGGGTTGCGCTCACAGACGCCGACCGTGAGCCGTGGTTGGGCCGGCTGGGGGAGTTGCTTGCAGGAAAGGGCGACGGCGGCACATCCGTTCCGCCGATCGTCGCCTGCTCGGCCTTGAAACGACGTTACCGGGACTTGCTGCGAAGCTGCGCTCCGGATGTTGTCTTCATCCACCTAGCCGGCGACGCAGCCACCATCGGGGCGAGGATGGAAGCGCGGGCCCACGAGTTCATGCCGCCGGCGCTGCTGGCATCCCAGTTCGCCGCGCTTGAGGAACTGGAAGCGGACGAGGCCCATGTGCTGGGCGATATCACCCAGCCGCTTGACCCTCTCGTGGAGTCGTTATGCGCGAATCTCGGAGTCATGCCAGCAGTTGCGCACATTGAGGGTGAATAAGTGTGGTTATCACTCACCCGCAATTGGCAGTGATTCATGGCGTACCGCGCTATCTGCTAACTACGGCGATCTATAAGCGGGTCGCGGGTGAGGACTGCACTTCATGGTTGCTTGTCCGAAAGCCGCGAGAGAAGGCCCGCCGCTCTCAGCAAAACCTCCTGGAACGGGCCAAGAGCCACACATCCATGGCCGGGATCTGAAGTGATCCGGTGCCGCCACCAGTGGTGTCGGCGCCATAGGAGCCAACCTCCCGAAGCGGCACTGCCAAGGGGTAGGGTGTGCCCTAGCCGACGAAGGAGTCACGATGAGCTACAAATATCGAACTGTTCGGGTTCGCGGTACCGAGCTGGTTGGAACAATTGCCAGGAAGCACGGGAGTGCGGCTGACATTTACGAAACGTCCAAAGACCTGAGCACCTCAGTCGTTCCGGTGTTCTTTGAGGCAACGGGCGAGATTCGTTTCTTCGACAGGTCAGTGCTGGAGGACGTTGCGGCACCAGTCACCTAACCCGGCTAGGCTTCGGATGCCGAATGTTTCCGCGACTTCCCAAGGTTTTCAAGCCCTGGAATGTAGTTCGAGTCCCACTTCGGGCACAGTATTTCCCTAGGTCAGAAACCTTTTGTCTTTTTTACAATGCATGACTTCCCAGTTCTTATGGCGATACCTTGAGCCCTTGAGTCCGGGCGCAACGCGGGAGTCGGGGACTCGACGCCATCCTGCGGCTCGCCGCCCGCGGAGGCTCCCTCGACGCCGTCTCACCCTCCGGCAGATAACTACCGGCACCCCTCAACCCGGCCGCCGTCGCCCGCGAAGTGACGCCCCGGGGCGCTGTCCTGGCTGGCAACAAGGACGGCCTCCCGCCACTGGATCCCACGGCCCTTGCGAGTGTGGCCGTCAGCGGTCACAATGCGGAGGAAGCCCGCACCCAGGGCGGCGGCAGTCGATACTGTGGCGGAATTTCGGGGAATGCTCACGGACGGCGGAAGTCAATAATGATCGTTTTTGGGTGTCTGTTCCCGGAAGCTTGCTCTTGCCATTGTTGTCTGACCTGAGTGTGAGAGGTCGCCGAACGCTACAAACGTGCTGTTATGCGCACCAGGGGCCAGGGCTGGCGTTGTGGTTCCTCGGCAGGTCGTGCAAGAGAGCTCGTGGAGGGCGAGCGTGCCTGGTCCGTGGTGTATCGCAGGCAGATGCCAGAAGCGCCCCAGGAGAGTCGGCTCCTGGGGCGCTTCTGGGCGTTGGGTTAATCAGACGAGGCACCCACCCAGGGCGATCGTCCCATCGATGACGGCGATGCGGTCCAGGACCGCCTTGTACTGGGCCTGCAGGCCGCCGACGATGACTTTTTGGGTGGCGACGGCGTCGCGGTTGACCTTCTTGGCGCTCTCCAAGGTCCGCAGGGTTGCGGACTCGGTGACGATCTTGGCGTCGAGAGCGTTCAGGTCGGCCTTGGCGGTGGTCAGGGCCGCCTCCTTGTCGCTGATCGCCTTATTGAGTGTGTTTAGCGAGGTCTGCAGCGGGGTGAGCTGGTTCTGCAGGGACAGGATCGCGTTCTCGGCAGCGGTGATGGAGGTGTTCAGCGTGCCCAGCGTCGTAACCAGCTTGGTGACCTCGCCGTCGAGCCGGGTGACCTCGGCGGTCTCGTTGGTCACCGCTGTGTTAGCGGCCGTGAGGGTGGTCTGCAGGCCCGGCAGGGCAGCCTCGAGCGCCTTGAGCTCACCCTGCTTCGTGGTGATCTCCGCCTTGGCGGCGGTCAGATCCCCGGTCAGGCCCGGCAGGGCAGCCTCGAGCGCGGAGATCTCCGCCTTCTTCGAGGTCACCGCGGCGTTGGCGTTGGTCAGGGCGGTGTTCGCGGCGGTCTGGGCGGCTTTGGCGTCGGCCAGCGTCTCTGTGGCGGAGGTGACCTGCGCGTTGGCCCCGGCGAGGCTGGTCTGCAGGCCCGGGAGCTGCTGCTGGAGGTTGCTGCTTTCCTGCTGCTTGGCCGACAGCTGGGAGTTCAGCGTCGCCAGCTGACCCTGTAGCTTGGTCAGGTCGCCGTTCAGGGCGGTGATCAGCGCGGTCTTAGTTGCCGCCTGCTGCTCCGCGGCAGCTATCTCCGCCTTCTTCGCGGTGATCGCGGCGTTCAGCTCCTGCTTCTTCTTGTCCGAGTTGCCCTTGATTGCCGCGAGCTCGGCCTCCAGGGCGGTGAGCTGCGACCTCAGCGCGGCGGCGTCGGCGACCGGCATCGCGGTTGCGGCGTCGATCTCTTTCTGCTTCGCGGTGATCTCCGCGTTCTTGGTGGTGATGTCACCCTGCAGCCCGGCGATCTCGCTCTGCAGTACAGGGAGCCTGGCCTCGATGGTGCCGATCTGCTGGGTGAGGGTCGTCGCGCCCTGTTCGGCCAAGCGCAAGTTTTCCTCAGCCTTGAGCACGGCGGCAGTCGCGGCGGCGGCGTTCGCGTCAGCAGTCTTGGCGGCCGCCTCCAGTGTCGGCAGCGCTGCGCGGGCGTCGGCCAGGTTCTTCTCCGCCGCGTCCACAAGCGCCTGCGCCGCATCCCCCTGGGCGACGAGAGCGGCCAACTCCTGCGTGGCTTTCTCGATCATGGTCACCTGGTTGTTGACCATGGTCTGAGCAGCGGTCGCAGCCCCAGTCAGGGTCTGCAGGCGGGTCGTCGCGGCGGCCAGGTCGGCCTCCTTAGCCGCCTTGTCGGCGAGGACCTGGGTCTTCTTCGTGTTGAGCCCGGCGAGCTCGGCCTGCGTGGTGGTGAGCTGCGTCTCCAGCGGTGTGATCTGGTTCACCAGCGCCGACTTCTGGCCCTGAAGCGTGGTCAGCTCAGTGTTCGCTGCGGCGATCGCGGCGGTCAACGTGGCCTTGTCTGCTTCGAGCTTCGTCAGAGACATCGTCACAGTGTCGATCTGACCGACCAGTGTGGCGTTCTGCGCGTCCAGCGAGGCGATCTCCTTTTCTGCTTCCGTGATCTGCGCCGTCAGGGTGTTCTGCGTGCTGACCAGCGCGGCCCTCTCGGCGGTCAGGGTCGCTATCTGCTCCGCGTTCTGACGCGCCGCGGCCTTGAGCAGGTTCGGCTGCACGTTCCCGCGGTACGCGAGTTGGTTCGTCACCCCGTTGCAGGTGCCCGAAACAGGGGTGGTCTCAGCCGACGCCAGAGGCGCGAGTACCAGCATGCTGCTCAGGACTCCCGGGATGATGACAGCGCTTGAAACGCGGCGGACAAGGAGGGATTTCGCACTAGCGGAGCGCACATTCAGCCCTGTTGAATTCGCGGTGGGTCCGGTCGCGACGCGAGCCGAAGTTTCCTTGCTCATGGTGTTCCTTAATTCAGGCCCGTCGGGGGCATGTTGTTTTCTAGTAGAAGTTTGGAGACTCCGCACAACCGTTTCCATTGAGCGCGAATAACCCTGCCGTTCATACGGATCAGCAGTGGCGGAAGCATTCCCACCAGTCGGGCAGCAATCTGGGTTGCAGTCCTTCAGTGTGGCAGCTGGCCCCCTGGTGAATTAAGGCTACGGCGAAACGAGTCAGGAAAACCGTCTGCCGGTGTTCAAATGTCTAAACGCTGATTGCGGTCAGAAGAAGACAATGAGACTGCAATCGTAGGGCTATGCAGGACAGCCGTGGCCTGAAGCAGAAAATCCGCGGGCTGAGCTTCGCCGCACGGTGCAGGCAGGTATAAACAAACCCGATCTAAACATCCTTCGCTGAGGTCGGCACCAGGAATAACTCCGGAGCAGGTGAGCAGGGGATGAGCGTTACGGGGCCGATGCCCCAGGGTGCCTCGATAGGAGATATTCACCTCACGCTGCATATCCAGCTAAAGACAAGCGGCCGAACGCGACTAGAAACAGACGCAGTGAATTATCACCCGGCCGTCTTTCACTACCGGCAAGACCTGTCTTTCTAGGTAGTGCGCTTTTTAAGAATCAGGTAATTGCTACCCGGGCTTTTCGCCAGTTGTCGCATTAGTGTGTTGGGTTCTGCGGTCGAAGAGTGCATTGCAGGGGGGCTGATGTCGGTTGGGGACGGTCTTGGTGAGGAAAGGCTCCGACACGTCTTGCGGTTGACGCTGGTTGGGTGGGTCCTCGGGCTAACGGTGACGGGCGTGGTGGTGTGGAGCCCTCACGTGTTGTTTGGGTACCGCAGCCCGGCTGTCCACTTAGTACTGGACTCCGTTGACGGCTGCGTGGCCTTGTTGGTGGCATATTTGCTTGCCGGCCGTTTCAAACGGCGCAGAAGGCTTCATGACTTGCTGCTCGCTCAAGGCCTGGTGCTTCTAACGGTCGCGGGAACTGGCATGTCGTGGTTAACGGGCTCATTGACTGGGGATCGGGACGGAAGCCTTAGCGTTTGGCTTCCCCTTGCGCTTCGGTTCATCGGTGCAGCCCTTATTGTGGCGGCGGCGCTGGTAACCCCGGACCGGGAGTCGCCGTCGAGATTGGGGTTGCGGACGGTTACCGTACCTGCAGCTCTCGTCATCCTGATGTCGTTGGTCCTCTGGGCAGCTAGGACCCAATTGCCCGTCGCCGTGGACCCCTCGATAAACACCGCTTCACAACCTCTGTTGTTCGCTGCTCATCCTCTGTTTTTTGCTGCCCAAGCCATGGCGGCATTCTGTTTTTTTGTGGCGTCTATCGCTTTTACGAGGCGGGCAGCAAATCGTGATGACTCGCTACTGTATTGGCTTGGCCCTGCTTGTGCCGTTGCAGCCTTTGCCCGCGTGAATTACGCACTCTTTCCCTCGTTGCATACAGATTGGTTCTACACCGGGGATCTGCTGAGGACCGGGTTCTACGTCTTGTTGCTGTTCGGAGCCAGCCGGGAAATCAAACAGTACTGGGATGCATATGCCCGTGTAGCTGTTCTCGAGGATCGGAGGCGGCTGTCCCGCGAGTTGCATGATGGGGTCATCCAAGAGCTCGCCCTGCTCCGGATGGAAGGGCATTCCTTGCCTCCTAATTTTCCGGCCAGGAGCCGGATTCTCGCCGCTTGCGATCGATCCCTGGACGAAGCCCGTGCCGCCGTCCACGCCCTAGGCCATGGCGGGGACGAGCCCTTAGGCGTCGTACTGCACCGCACAACGCGGGAGTTGGCGCAGAGGTACCGAGTGTCCTTGGACATCCAGATCGATGATTCAATCGAAGCCGCTTCGGACCAGCAGCATACGTTGCTGCGTATCATCCGCGAGGCAGTGGCAAACGCGGCGCGCCACGGCCACGCCCGACACCTGTCCGTGCGATTGGGTAAGGAGGGTGACCGGCGGCGACTGGTTGTAGAAGACGACGGCGAAGGTTTTGACGTCGGCGGCGCCACTGGGGCCAACGCTGGCTACGGGTTGGTCAGTATGCGGGAAAGGGCTCGGAACTTGCCTGGGGACCTTGACATTACGTCCCGCCCGGGAGAGGGAAGCGTGGTTACGGTGACATGGTAGAACAGCAGCGTTTACGTGTAGTGATGGCTGATGATCACGCTCGCATCAGGGCGAAGGTCCGGCAGGCGCTTGAAGCGGACGGCTGCGAAGTGTGCGGAGAGGGCTCCACTGCCGCAGAAGCAGTCGAGCTCGCCCTGGAGCACCGTCCGGACGTAGTCCTGCTTGATATCCACATGCCCGGTAACGGGATCTCCGCCGCCCAGGACATCAGCAGGACGCTACCGGAAACAGCTGTTGTAATGCTGACTCAATCCGCAGACGATGACGACCTCTTCGATTCCCTACGGGCCGGGGCGACGGGCTACCTACTCAAGACAACGGACCCGCTAACATTGACCGACGTTCTGCGGGGGGTTCTCGCCGGGGAGGCGGCAATGTCTCCCACGCTCGTGACCCGCATCCTTCAGGAGTTCAAAGCGCCCGCCCGAAGGGTTTTAAACTGGAAGCCGGCGGCCGTGGCGAAGCTCAGTGCGCGGGAGTGGGAGGTCATGGAGCTTCTTGCTATAGGACTGGGCACCGAGGAAGTCGCCAATAAGCTCTTCGTCTCTCCAACTACGGTCCGCGTACACGTCTCAGCAGTCCTGCGAAAACTCCGGGTCAAGGACCGAGAGAGTGCCTTCCGCATGTTGAGGGAGTAGCAGAAAAGATTGTGCAACCAAGTGGTGTATTACGCACTCTGGACACAGACTGTAAGTGCAATACGGACCGAAGTTGTGGAATCGTGGCCCCAACCTGATCCGCTCCAGGCTTCAATCAATGCGCATTAGACACGCCTGCATTTCCAGTATCCAAATACACTCCCAATAGCAGCACGCCCGGCCCTCTGGAAGTCCGCGTTTGGATTTCCTTAGGAGCGGTGCACGCGCACCGGCAATTACGACCGTTTCTGACCTACCCTCTGCAAGCCTTCGGAAAAGGGCGGTTTCCAACGAACGTCGCAACAGGCCCTATCCGAAGGTGGCCTTTTTAGTGCTGACAAAGCTTGACACCCAGCGGGATCCAGGATTGCAGGCGTTCGATCTTGGGATCCTCCAAGAAGCCGCCGGTCCTCTCCCGGCCGTGCTGCGGTCCCACGCAGCACTGCTGCCGGTTTGTACATTTGGGGACATGAGAGCGGAAGGCGTGCATGAGTTCCTGGCTGGGGATGCACCGCTCTCGATCCGCGTCCGCGATTACGACCCTGTTTTGGACGCCTGGCCTGGATTGAACATCCTCAGCCACTCCAGAGCATACCTGGGCGCCGTGTCACCTTCCTCAAGGAAGAATGCCACATGGGATCCCTGCATCCAGTACAGTTCCGAGCCGTGGATCTGTTCATGCGCGTGTCGTGCGTTCTGTGGAGGGACGCTGGCATCGGCAGCGGCGTGCATGATGAGGGTCGGACACCTAATGGTTTGAAGGTTCAGCGGGGCAAGCGATGTGAACTCTGCCGAATCGTTGTCGAATCCTATCCGGCGGCTTGCCCACCCGGTGGACGCCATGAGGATGGCTTCGAGATGAGCCATTCTGACGGGGTCCGATGCGACGACGGCGGCCCTCCCCGCAGCTTCTTCCGGGGAGGAGCGACTGAAGCGCCGGAACAGCATCCTGAGCATCGGCCCGGCGGCGTGGCGCAGAACCCAAAGCTGTACTTGGAGTGACCAGGTCCTGGCGGACAGGCGGGCAAACGCGAAGGGTGGAATAGGCAGGCAAACGGCATCGACCTGGAGCAGCCTGGCAACCCTGTCCGGATGCCGTGCCGCCAGGGCATAAGCTGCAGGGCCCCCGCCGGAGCCCGCGAAGACCGGTAAGTGGCTGATCCCGAGCACGTCCAGCAACGCAGCCAGGGCATCCGCCTGTTCTGCCGGCGTTCGTCCAGTGCCCAAGGGGGTCCCCAGGTATCCCGGCCGGCTTGGGGCAATAATGCGGAAGCCGTTGGCCCTGAAGAATTCCGTGGCCACCAGTCCCTGGTCCCAGCCGCCCAGCGTTCCGTGGACTGCCAGGAGTGGTTCGCCGTCTCCGCGGTCGGCGTACTCGATTGGACCGGCACTAGTCATGACCCTGGTGTGGGGGTGAACGAGGCAGGCCTGGAGATCTTCCCGCCGCAATGCGTTCGGCATAGCCGGAAGGCTACCCCCTCGGATGCGCCGCTGAGAAGTATCGCGCCATAGCCCACGCGCGCCAGCTTTACATGCCTCTTACTGCACGCGGACTGCTCCGGATTCCGCATGTTTCGCGTGTCCCCAGTATTTTCAAGGGCGGGAATGTAGTTCGAGTCCCACCTCGGCGGGAAACGCCCGGAATCCGCTGTGGCAGGCCTTTCTGCGGACCATGACCCTGGTCTGAGGAAAGGCCTGCCGGAGAGTCAGGGCTTGGGCTAACCTCTCTCCTTGATTTCGTGAACGGTCAGGTTCCGGAAAGTGGCGGTTCCTTCATGCGCGTAGAGGCGGATTCCGTTGTCGCCTTCAAGCGGGAATATCCGGTGCGAGTGCACCACCCGACCATCTCCGACGAACATTTCCACGCTCGTAAGGTCCACGAGGATGCGGACGGTGAGCCGTCCTGTCGAGGGGTCGATTGGAGTCTGGGTTTCGCCGCCGGTCGGGTTGACCGTTGGCCGCCTGTTGAGATAAACGAAGGGGCCTCGCAGGTATGCGCCGGCGGCTACGTGTCTGCCTCCGCCCGGTGCGCGGCACAGCTCAAGACCCACGTTGGCAGGTGGGGAAGCGGGGTCCCACACGAGCTCACAGGTCAGGTCGTAAGCGGCTGCGTGGACGTCGAGGTCCCGCGTGCCGCTTACGACTACGTCGCCCAGGACATGGCCGCGCTTCCCATAATTTCCCAGCGCAGAGGTGGGGGCGGAGACGAGGTGGTACCCACCGTCCGTCTGTTTGAGGCGGAGGTCGCGCACGATCATGTCATCGCCGTTGTAGGCGTCCGTCTCAAGGGTCGGCGTGTTGTGGGGGTAGTCCCAGAAGTTCGCCCAGCCGATTGCCCGGCGTAGGGTCTCGTCTTCCGCACCCGAGGCGTCGTGATGCGGATAGGTGACTGCTCCGTAAAAGTCATAGCCGTAATCGAGCCATTCGGGCTCGGGCCGGTCCGGCGTGAACAATGTTCCGTCGAAGGCGCCTGTCCAGTATGCGTAGGTTGCGGGCAGGCCGCGGCCTTTGCCGTTGGCACTTGTGCCGAGGATCCAGTGGGAGGTGCCGTCGTCAGCAGTCATCCGGAAGATATCAGGGCATTCCAGCAGCCCCAGATCGGTACGCACGAACTCGCCGACGCGCTGCCAGGACTGCAGGTCGGCGGACGTGTAAAAACCGAGCTTCTGCCCCTCGGCGTTCGCCATGAACCACCGCCCCCGGTCAGCGTCCCAGATCACTTTGGGATCGCGGAAGTCATGGACTCCGGGGTTCGGCAGCACCGGGGCTGTACCGGCGGCCTGGAACGAGCGCCCCCGGTTGGTCGAGTACCAGAGGTATTGGGCCTGGCGGCCTTCGGGTGCCTGCGTCACAAGCGCGAGCACCGCACCCTCGCCATATCCGGCCGTATTCCGCTCGTCGACCACAAGGGAACCTGACCAGCAGTCGCCGTTGTTGTTGCTGAATTTCGGGATCGCGACCCCGCGGTCAGTGAACGTGACGTGATCAGTGGTTGTCGCGCGGCGCCATGACGTGCCTCCTCCGCCCTGCAGGTAGTCGGCGTTGTAGAGGTAGTAGTAGTGGTATTCCCCGTCGATGTAGATGGGGCGCTGAGGGTCGTTCTTCCAGTTGTCGGGGACGCTGAAGTGATAGGTCGGGCGCATCCGGCGTGATCCTTTTGACATTGAGTCTCTTGAACCGGGGTCAGGTGTCTTGGTGGTTACGGCGGCGGCGGGCTCGGCGATCGCCGCTGACAGTGCGAGCGATCCGCTGAGTGCAGCCGCCCCGCTTCCGGTAATGAGTGAACGACGAGAGACCGTGGGCGAACCTTCCATGAGTTCCTTCTTGTTTTTGGGCAGCGTCGATGCTGCTGTGTGAGTGGTTGTTGATGTACAGCCGGGCGTGTTCAGGGAAAGAGGCTCCGGGTACCGTCAAAGATGTCCGCCATGGTCCATGCGTCCACGGACAGTATTTGCGCCGTGCCCTCAGCGCCAAGGCTGACGTGTTCCCCGCCCAGTGTGGGGTAGACGCGGGCCGTGAGCGGGACGCCGTTGGCAAAAATTTCGACGGCGGACCGGTCCAGGATCACACGCAGGTGCACCCGCCCTTCGGGCATGGGGACCGGTCCGGACCTTTCTTCCACATCAACGGCTGGATCGAGGCTGCTTCGCGTGCGGTCCAGGCGGAGCGTGCCGTTGGTGGAGCCGTCAGTTGCCCTGAGCAGCTCGATGACCGTTTCCTCGGCGGGGCTGCCGGAGGTGCCCCCGTCCGTGGAGCCCAAGACACCAAGTCGCAGCAGGGTGCCCGGATCCAGATGGACGTTCAGTTCGAGGTCGAGTTGCGTGCCGGACAAGCCAAGTTCCAAGGGCGCCAAGCCACCGGTCAGCACCTGCCCGGGCAGGCGGGCGTGGTCACGGCGCAGCTTCTCGATTTCCGGGACGGGTGCGAAGCGCAGAGAGACGTCGTCTGCAGCCGTGACGATTCGCGGCAGGCTCATGACGCCGGACCAGCCGGACTCCACCATGGCGGCATCACTTCGGCCTTCCTGCATCCAGCCGAACATGACACGCCGGCCGGACTCATCCTGGAACGATTGGGGTGCGTAGAAGAAGCGGCCGCCGTAGTCGAGCCGGTGCAGCGCCGCGGGCTCGAAGCTGTCCCCGGCGTACCGGCCGGTCCAGTACAGCGGATGGCAGGTGTCGCCGTCGTCCCAGGCGGAGAAGACCAGCGTATCCGGTGAGCCGTCAGAAGGTGCAGACCCCAGCGAACCCTGTCCCGCCCGGAACAGGTCCACGCACTCCCACATGGTCCCCGTCCAGTCAGTGTCGGAGCGATCGCCCTGCGAGGCATCGCCGATGAACAACGGCCCGATATAGTCCCACGCACGCAGATCTGCCGACTCGTACAGCAACGCCGTACCGCCGCGCCCACGAATGCCTGAACCCACCAACTGCCGCCACTTCGACCCTTCACGCCAAACGCAGTGATCGCGGTAGGCCGTGATGTCCACTCCAGCCGGCGGTGCTGAGATCACGGGATTTCCGGGGTCCTTGGTCCAGCTCAAAAGGTCCGGGGATCCTACGGCGACGCAGGGCAGCTCCTTGCCCTCGGACCGCCCCGAATACACCAGGGTGGGCGTGCCGCCGTCGTTCACTAAGACCCCGGACCAGCAGCCCTCGGCGTCCGGCCCCTCGGACGGTTCCAGGGCAACAGGCTGGTCCGTCCATGTGACAAGATCGGTGCTGGTGGCGTGGCCCCACCGGATGCTGTGGTGGAAAGCGCCCTCCGGGTTGTACTGGTAGAAGAGGTGGTAGGTGCCGTTCCATTGGCTGACGCCGTTGGGATCGTTGAGCCAGCCGGCCGGTGACACGAAATGGAAGCGCGGCCGGAGGGGATCGGCCTTGGCGCGGGCGGTCAGCTCATCCTGGGGAACGGTGGCGAGCGGGTGGGTCAGGTCAGTCATGCGGAGGCCTTTTCTTGGGCGTTCGACGCCGGGAGGTTGGGTTGCGTCGGTTCGCCCGCCAGGGCATGGCCGTCGCTGCCGGCCCACGGCCGGTAGAGGTGGCAGCGCACCCAATGGCGGTTTCCGGGATCTCCAACCTGATGCCGCACGGGTTCTTCGGCCGAACAGCGCTGGTCCGGGTCGCCGTCGTAAGCGCAGCTCGTCGAAGCCATGACCGCTTGCCGCAGTTCGGCCCGGCGGACAGGATCATACGAGCCCGCCAGGGCAGGATCCGGCACAGCCGATACCAGAAGTTGGGTGTAGGGGTGCGCTGGGTTTGAGAGCAAGTCCAGGGACTCGCCCTCCTCAACCAGTTCACCGGCGAACATGACTGCCGTCCGGTCCGCCAGGTAGCGGGCGGACGCGAGGTCGTGGGTGATGTAGAGCATGGAGATGCCCTGCTCGTCGCGGAGCTTGCGCATCAGGTTCAGCACGCCGATCCGGACGGAGACGTCGAGCATGGAGGTGGGCTCGTCGGCCAGGATGACCTGGGGTTCAACGGCGAGGGCCCGGGCAATCGCAACGCGTTGGCGCTGACCGCCGGAGAGCTCGTGCGGATACGAGTCCAGCATGTCAGCCTGCAGGCCAACAGTGGTCATGAGTTCTTCGAGCCGGAGCCGGGTCTCCTTCCCGGAATCGCCGCCCTTGCCGTGGATTGCCAGCGAACGCCGCAGGAAGTGCTCGATCCTGTGCGCCGGGTTCAGTGAACCGAAGGGGTCCTGGAAGACCATCTGCAGCTGGGACCGGAACGCACGCGACGCCTGGAACCGGTCCCGCTTGAGGATGTCGACGCCGTCAACGAGGATCGCTCCGGAGCCCGGCTCCTCGAGCCGGGCAACGCAGCGCGCCAAGGTGCTCTTGCCGGAACCTGATTCCCCTACAAGCGCCACGATCTCGCCGCGGTTAATAGTCAGGTCCACACCGTGCAGGGCGCGGACCGACCCCCGGGAGAACAACCCGCCAATCGGGAAGGACTTGCCCAACCCACGGATTTCAAGGGCGGGGGTGGGGACGGTGGAATCAGCCGTGGGGGAACCAGCGGCCGGGGACGTTAGGGAGTGGCTCATCGCGCGGCTCCTGCCAGGTTTGCGGAATCAATCACTGGCGCGTCGGCACCAAGCGGGGCCACGAAATGACCGGGTGCCGCCTCGGTGAGGTCCGCTATGTTCCGGAACTTCACGCCGTCGGGCAATCCCGTCAGTGGTACACGCGGCCCGGTGAGCGGCGGGAATGCGCCCATTAGCGCCTGGGTGTAGGGGTGGCGGGGGGCGGCGTAAACGTCCTGGGCCTTCGCGGTCTCAACGATCCTCCCGCCATACATCACGGCCATGCGGTGTGACAGTTCCACCATGAGCGACATGTCGTGCGTGATGAAGAGGACGGAGAAGCCGAGCTCGCGCTGAAGCTCCTTGATCTGCGCCATGATCTCCTGCTGCACCACCACGTCCAGGGCGGTGGTGGGTTCGTCAAGGATCAACAGGGACGGCTTCAGCGCCACGGCCATCGCTATGACAGCACGTTGACGCATGCCGCCCGAGAGCTGGTGCGGGTAGGACTTGAGGCGCGCGGGATCGATCCTCACGAGTTCAAGCAGTTCACCCGCACGGCGCAGGGATTCCTTCCGGGAGTAGCCGGCGTGGGTGGTGAAGATGTCCACGATTTGTTCGCCGATGGTCAACACCGGATTGAGCGAGTTCATGGCTGACTGGAAGACCATGGCCACGTCCTGCCAGCGGAAGCGCCGCAACTCCTCCGGGCTCATGGCCAGGACGTCCTTGCCGCCGAAGGAAATGCTGCCGCCGGCGATCTTCGCGGGATCCTTGAGCAGCCGCATGATCGAGTTCGCGATGGTGGACTTCCCGCAGCCCGACTCTCCCGCGAGGCCGAACACCTCACCGGTGCCGATGCTGAAGGAAACACGGTCGACGGCGGTGGTGGAGCGGGTGTCGCCGATGTACTTGACGGTGAGGTCCTTGACGTCCAGGACGGGTTCGTGGGAGCCGAAGGACACTTGGGAGATGGTCATTTTGCGGCGCTCCTTTCGGTGTCTTTCGGGGTTTTGATCTTCCGCAGCCGCGGATTGGTGACCTCGTCCACCGCATAGTTGATAAGGGCAAGGGCGAAGGCGACAAGAGCGATGCAGACGCCCGAGGGCACGAACACCCACCAGCTGCCGGTCAGCAGGGCGCCTTCGTTGCCTGCCCAGAAGAGGTTGTTTCCCCAGGAGACCGTGCTGGCATCGCCCAGGCCCAGGAACTCCAGGCCGGCCTGCGCGCCGATGCCGTAGATCACGCAGGCCAGCAGGGTCCCCATGACGATCGAGGCCATGTTGGGCAGGATTTCGCGGAACATAATCCTTCCGGCCCGTTCGCCGGACACCACGGCCGCAGCCACAAAGTCCTTGGAACGGATGGATAGGGCCTGGGAGCGCAGGACGCGTGCAGAGCCTGCCCAGCCGGTGACCACCAGAACAAGAATCACCGTGCCCAGCCCAGGAGGCAGGAACGCCGCCAGGATGACCAGCAGCGGCAGGCCGGGAAGGAGCAGGAAGACGTTGGTTACCAGGGACAGCGCTTCGTCGATGAACTTCCCGAAGTATGCCGAGGCAAGTCCCACCAGGATGCCGATGAAGGTGGACGCGAAGCCCACGCTCAGTCCCACGAACAGGGAACTGCGGGAACCGTGGACGGTCAGTGCGAGCACGTCCTGTCCCTTGGCTGTAGTTCCCAGCCAGTGCTCGGCTGACGGTTCCAGCGAGGCCATTGCGGTGATCCGCGACGGGTCGCCGGGGAAGAGCACTGGTGCCAGCAGGGCCAGTGCGATGAAGACGAGCATCACGGCCATGCCTGTGAGGGCTTTTTTGTTGCTGATGAGGCCGTGGACGAAGCTGCGGTTCGGCTTGCGGGCCGACGGGGTCTTGTCGGCCGTTTTGCCGGGTTGCTGCAGGATTGCGGTTGTCATGATTTGGTCCCCTAGTTGCTGCGCACGCGCGGGTCGAGGCGGACGTAGAGGATGTCCACCAGGAAGTTCGCCAGCAGAACGGCGGCGGTGATGGTCAGGAACAGGCCCTGCATGAGCGGGTAGTCGAGGCCTTGGACGGCATTGAGGAGCTGATAGCCGACGCCGGGGTAGGCGAACACCACCTCGGTGAGCAGCGCACCGCCCACCACGAATCCCAGTCCCATGCCGAAGCTTGTGACTGACGGGAGCATGGCGTTGCGTGCCGCATACCGGAGCATGATGCGGCCCGGACGGAGTCCCTTGGCTTCGGCCATGGTGATGTAGTCCTCGGAGTTGGTGGCAATCATGGTGTTCCGCATGCCCAGCATCCAGCCTCCGATGGAAACCAACACGATAGTCAGTGCCGGAAGCACAAGGTGGGCACCGACGTCGCCGATGAACTCCCACGTGAACCCGGGCTCCAAACCGGCGGTGAAGGCGTGCCGGATGGGGAACCAGTTCAATACAACGCCGAACAGGTACAGGGCGCCCATCGCGAGCCAGAAGTAGGGGAACGAGCCGATGAATACCAGCAGCGGTGGAAGTGCGGAGTCGACCGCGCCGCCGCGGCGCCAGGCTGCAAGGACACCCAGCAGGTTACCCACGACGGCGGCAATCACCAGGGCGGTTCCGCCGAGCAGGAGGGTCCAGCCGATCTGGGACGAAATGACCTCGGTGACCGGAGTGGGGAACCGGGAGATGGAAACGCCCATTTGCCCGGTGAAGATGTTGGTCATGTAGCCGATGTACTGCTCCCAGAGGGGCCGGTCGTCAACGCCGAGCAGCTTGCGCAGGGCCTCGATCTGTTCAGGCTGCATTCTGTCCTGGGAACGGGCGAACATGCGGGAGACGGGATCCCCCGGCATGAAGCGCGGGAGCAGGAAATTCAGGGTGATGGATGCCCAGAAGGCGATCAGGTAGAAACCCAGGCGGCGCAGGATGAAGCGCACGGTTTCCCTCCATTTCGGGAATTGCGGAAAGTTTGGGGCTGGCCGCCGGTTATCCGGCGGCCAGCTGGTGTGGGTGGGCCCACGCCGCCCGGGTTCCCTGGCCGAACCGAAGCGGGGCCAGGGAGGCGGTGGCGAGTTACTTGCGCGGTTCCAGCGTGGTCAGTACCAGCACCGTGGTGGGCGACTTTACCGAGAGCGTGGCGTAAGGGTTCTCCTGGGTGGGCCAGCCCGTGAAGCGGGTGTCGTTGAAGGCGCCCCACTCCGGGCCGGAGAACAGCGGCACCAGCGGTGCGGCGTCGTTGTATTCTTCCTGCAGCTTGTTGGCGATGTCCTTCTGCTTGGACTCGTCGGCCTCTGCAGCGAATTCTGCCAGCAGGGCATCGGCTTTGGTGTCGCCGAAGCGGTGGTAGTTGTCGAACGTCTTGGTGCCCACCGGCTTCACCGTGGCTGTGCCCATGGAGGCGTTGAAGTACTTGTACGGGCTGGGGTCGTTGGCGCTCCACACGATGCCGGAGTCGAAGTCTCCGGTCTCGTATCCGGCAACCACGGCTGCCCAGTCGGGGGACTCCACCTTGGCAGTGACGCCGACCTCTGCCAAGTTCTGGGCAATCACGTTGGCCACCGAGAGCCAATCGGAGGAGGTTGCGCCTACGGAGATCTTGAACTCGAACGGCTTGCCGTCCTTGAGCGCGCGCTTGCCGTCGGCACCCTTGGGGTAGCCCGCCTTGTCCAGAAGCTCGTTGGCCTTTTGGGCATCCAGCTTGGTCCAGGTGCAGTTGTCCTTAACCTCGTTGTTCTTCCAGGTCTCGTAGTTGCCGGATAGTCCTGTGCAGTCTGCAGGCTTGGCGTAGCCGCTCATGCCGATCTTCGTGACCTGGTCCCGGTCAACTGCCATGCTCAAGGCCTTGCGGACATCCACATCGTTGAACGGTGCCTTGGTGGTGTTGAGCTGCCAGTTGATCATGGCGCCCGTTGGCGGGAACCAGTAGTGCCGGTGATCCTTGTCCTTCGAGACGAAGGTCTTTTCGATGTTCGGGATGTACTGCGGCGCCCAGTCCACGTCCCCATTCGCGGCGGCGAGGTTGGCGCCATCATTCCCGGCAAAGGCGAGCATCTTGACACCGGCGATCTTCTGCTTTTCCGGCTGCCAGTAGTTGGGGTTCTTTTTCAGCACGAAAGACTGGGCCTGGAAGCTGTCCACCTCCGTGTACGGCCCGGTGCCGACCGGCTTGGCGTTGGCGTCCTTCTCCGGATCGGGCAGCGCGGACCAGATGTGCTTGGGCAGGATGCTCAGCTGACCGACGTCGTAGAAGGCGGGGGACCAGGGCTTGTTGAAGTTGAACGTGACCTTGTTGCCTTCTGCGGTCACGCCATCAAGGTATTCGTAGCCGCCCTTTAGTTTCTTCTGAAGCTCGAAGGTGTACGCGACGTCGTCGGCAACGAACGGCTGGCCATCGGACCACTTCACTCCATCGCGCAGGGTGAAGGTAATGGACTTGCCGTCGTCGGCGGCCTTCCATTCGGTGGCCAGCCATGGCACCGTGTCACCCTTGGCCGGGTTGAAGATCACCAGTGACTCATAGATGGACTGCTGGACCATCGGGTTGACGGTGGGTGCAAACGGGTTGAAGTTCTGGACGAACGTGCCCATGTCCTCACGCGGGATGGTGAGAAAGGCGCTGGCGTTCGCCGCGGCGTCGGTGCCGGCAGGCTTGTTGGCTGCACAGCCGGTCAGCAGAAGTGTTCCTACCGCCAGTCCGGCCGCCGTCACGCGGGCAGCCCTCAGGAATCGGTGTTGTGTCATGATGGTTATCTCTTTCCTATCTTCATCAGCAAGGTGAAGGGGTGGGGGAGGGGTTGCTCTTCGCTATTGATTTCGCGGTCAGACCGAAGAGCGTTCTAGCAGCGGACAGTCGACTAATTGCTGGTCGGCAATTATCGGCTGTCCTGCTGTCAGTGCTGCGAGCGTCTGGACTCCCAGGGCGCCCATTTTTTCAAACGGCAACGCAACCGTGGTCAGCTTAGGCCTGAGGTAGGCCGCAATCAGTTCCTGGTTGTCGAAGCCAATCACGGCGATGTTTCCGGGGATGGTCAGGCCCCGTTCCTTGATGGCGTCGTAAGCGCCCATCGCCATGCGGTCGTTGAGGCAGAACAGAGCGGTTGGCCTGTCCTCCTGCGGGTAGCGGTCCAGGATGCGGCACGCGGCCTCATACCCGCCGTCCGCCGTTGCATATCCAGACACCACGAGCTCGGGGTCCAGCTCCAGTCCGGCTTCGGCGAGTGCTTCGCGTGCACCCGCCAAACGCCCGATTGCTGCGGGAATGTTCGGATCCAGGTTGATGACTCCGATCCTGCTGTGGCCGGCCCGGAGCAAACGTTCGACGGCGACGCGGCCGCCGGCACGTTCGTCCGGGACGATCGAGGGCAGCTGTCCGTCGGCGTCGAAGCAGTTGATCAGGACGGTGGGTACTTCCTTGGTGCTTTCCGGCACGTGCACGCCACGGTGGAACGTGGCTGCGTAGAGAAGTCCTTCCACGCGCTGCTCCAGCAGCTTCTCGGTCGCGGCGTCTTCCATTCCCTGGTTGGGTCCTACGGCATCGGCCTGGTCGGAGGGTGCGATGAGCAGGAACTTGCGGTCCAGCCAGGCCTGGTCTTGTGCGCCTTTGATGATGTCGACGGCGAATGGTGCCGTCACAATCTCGGTGACAATCCCGTACCAGTCACTTCGCTGGGATGCCAGTGCACGTGCTCCGGCATTAGGGCGGTAGCCCAAGGCCTGAACAGCTTCGTTGATCCGGGCGCGGGTTTCCTCGGAGATGCTGGCATTTGCGCGGTTACTCAGGACGAACGAAACCGCGGTCCGGGAAACACCGGCGTACTTGGCAACATCATTCATGGTGACACCCCGCTGCCGCGCGGCCCCGGTATGGTTCGAGGTGGTGGTTTTCGCCATTGAATGCTCCGTGGTGGTGGTGATGCTGCCAGGATAGGTAACGCGCGTTACTTGCGCATAAATAGAGGTTACGCGCGTTACTAGATCTGTGTCAAGGGTTACATTTCCGCGTGCGAGGTGACCGCTGCCGACGATCAGAGCCACGGCACCGAGGGTACGTGCTAAGCGTGCGAACGCAGCTGGGGCTGATGCTGAAGCTTTGTGCGGAGTTCATCTTCAGTTGGAGGCCGGGCACCGGCCCGGGATACGGTGATCGCGGCCGCAGCGGCCGCCGTGCGTCCCAGCTGGTCGAGGACCGCGGGCGCGAGGCGACCGGTTCCGCGGGTGAGGAGTCCCAGGATCAGGGCTGACATATAGGAATCGCCGGCGCCGATGGTGTCAGCAACAGAGGTCTTTGCTGCAGGGATGCTGAGGGTCGTGGTGGATGTCGCGAGCAACGAGCCTGATGAGCCCTTGGTGATGGTAGTAAGGTCTGCTCCCAAACCCAGGATGTGTGTTGCGGTTTCCTCCAGGGTCTTTTCCGGGTAGAGCCATTCGGCGTCCTCATCGCTGAGTTTGACGACGTCCGTGAGGTGTACCAGGTCCTCGAAAGTGTGCCGCGCTTCGCCGTGGGTTCCGAGCAGGGCCGGCCTGATGTTGGGATCGTAGGTGATGATGCAGTCGCTGCCGAATTCCTGGAGCATGGCTTTGACGCAGCTGGCGCCCGGTGAAAGGAAACTCGCGATCGAACCGGTGTGAAGGACCTTGGGCGGGGCGGGTGCCAGGTCCATCGGTTCCACATCCCAGGTGATGTCGAAGGCGTAGCTGGCCGAACCATCGCGGGCGATCGTAGCGGTCGCCGTTGACGTTCTCTCCGGTGACCGGGAGCCGGGCAAAAGCGTCACGCCGGCGCTGGTGAGGTGCTCCTCGAGCGCATCACCGCGGCGGTCAGCGCCCATGGAAGTAAGCAGCCCGGTGCTGACTCCGAGCCGGGCAAGGCCGTAGGCGACGTTGGCCGGCGAGCCGCCTGGATGTTCATTAGTCCCCTCAGGCGTGGTCACGACGTCGATAAGGGCTTCCCCGATAACGACGACGTCCAGCACCGGCCGCGGAGGGGTGGGCTTGCCGTTGTTCTGCATGTCCGTTTTCCTTGCTTTTGGTGCTTCCCTACGCGAGCTGCGTGACCTTGATGCTGTTGATGGTTGCAGTGCCGGCGGCGGCGTAAACGGTGACGTCGGTGCTGGTTTCTGCGGGGAAGATCAGTTCGGTCATGGTGACCTGGCCGTCTTGGGCAAAGACTTCAACGGAGCAGTGGTCCACGAAGACCGTGAGGTCGTAGGACCCGTTCCTTGCCATGATTGGAGCGGTGTCTTCGGAGCTGAAGGATGGGTGGAAGTCTGTCCTCCCGGATTTCCGTCGATCCACGAACAATTTGGCCTCGCCGGGTCGGACGCCGACGCGGGTTCCTTTCGCGGCGTCTCCGCGCAGGATGAGACCGAATTCCTCTGCGCTTCCGGGGGTGAAACTGACATCAATGCGTTGGACCGTGCCGGCCGCGCCGGCCAGAACCTGCACGCCGTCGTGGATGGTGGTTCCGGAAAGGCAGAAGGATTCCGGATCGGCCCGGCCACCCCAGTCGCCCGCGGGCTGCTGAACCAGGAGCAGGTCTCCGTCGCGGGTCTGGAGTGTAATTTCGCGGGCGAGGCTCATGGGGCTGCGCCAGGGCGTGGTGGGGATGTGGTTGGCGTATTCCCAGTTATTCATCCACGCGATCATGAGGCGGCGGTTGTCAGGGGCGTCGCTGAAGGAGACGGCGGCGTAGTAGTCCCGGCCCCAGTCCAGCCACCGGTATTCGCCCAGCCGGTCCGGGTCCTGGAGTCCTTCGGTCACGGTGCTGTCCGGGATGAAGGTGGTCCCGTCGAAGCCGCCCACGAAGTACTGGCCGGCTGACCCCCTGTTGGGCCCGCCGGGGTTGAGGTTGACGGTGAGGACCCACTTGACGTTTTCAGGGTCGCCGTCCACTGGCAGGGGAAACAGGTCTGGGCACTCCCAGACGCCGCCGGTGGCGTTTGCGGGGCCGAAGGTGCTCAGCAGTTTCCAGTTCTTGAGGTCGTCGGATCGGTAAAGCACCACCTGGAAGTCCGTGGCTTCCACGGCGACCATCACCCAGTAACTCTCCGTGCCGCCGTCGTACCTAAACACCTTGGGGTCGCGGAACTCCGCGGACCCACGGCTAAGGACGGGGTTGCCTAGGTATTTTGTCCAGGTGTAGCCCCCGTCCAGGCTGTAGGCCAGGGACTGGGCCTGGACACCCTCATACAGCGAGCCCGGCTTGAAGGCACTGGTGTAGATCGCCACGAGCGGGGCAACGGAACCGCTGCCGAATCGGCTGGTGTTGTGACGGTCGTAGACGATGCTCCCGGAAAAGATGTCTTCATTCTCGTCACAGGCGATGGCGACGGGGTGTTCGGTCCAGGTCAGCAAATCGGTTGAGGTGGCGTGACCCCATGACATGTTTCCCCAGACGTTATCCAGCGGGTTGTTCTGGTAGTACAGGTGATAGACACCCTCATGAAAAATCAGGCCGTTGGGATCATTGAGCCAGGTGTTTTTTGCGGTGTAGTGCAGGGCCGGGCGGTAGCTGTCGGCTGTGGCTGCAGTGTGAGTCGAAGTAAGTGTATCCATGAGGTTCCTTGTGAGAGTCTGAGTTATTTGCTTGCGCCGGCCGTGAGACCTTCGCGCAGGGTGCGCTGGCCGAAGATAAAGACCACCAGTGCGGGCAGCATGGACAGGATCACGCCGGCGAGGACCACTGAGATGCTCCCGGTGCCGAGGTTTCCCTGGAGCGTGACCAGTCCGAGGGGGAGGGTGAAGTTCTGTTCGCTGATGGTGAGGATCAGCGGCCGGAAGAACTCGTTCCAGTGGAAATTGAAGGCCAGGATCCCCACGATTGCCATGCCGGGTACCGCCAGGGGGACGTAGACGGAACGGAAGATCCGCCATGGTCCGGCGCCGTCCAGGGCGGCTGCTTCTGCGAAGTCGTTTGGCAGACCCAGGAAGTATTGGCGCATCAGGAAGGTGCCGAAGGCGGTGGGAATGGCCGGCAGGATCAGGGCCAGCAGGGTGTCGGACAGTCCCATCCCTCGAATGAGCATGAACACCGGGACGATCGTGACCTGAACCGGGACCATCATGGTGGCCAGCACCAGTGAGAAGATGGCGTTCTTGCCGCGGAAGTCCAGACGGGCGAAGGCGTAGCCGGCCAGGGTGGCGGAAGCCATCTGGCCAAGTGCGATCAGTCCGGTCACCAAGGCGCTGTTCAGGACCAGGAGGCCCACGTTGATCTGTTTGAACACCTCTTGGTAAGCGGTGAAGTCCGGATTGATGGGCAGGAAGGACGGCGGCAGGTTGAAGGATTCCGACGGCGTCCGCAGCGAAGTGGACAGGGTCCACAGGACAGGGCCGAGGGTAAGCGCGGCCGCCACGGCCAGGGCCGTGTACCTGCCGACGGTTCCAGCAGCGGGCAGGCGGCGGTGGCGGTAGGGCTTGCCGGTGGCCGGTGTGCCGGTGGTGGAACCCGTGTGCTCCTTGGTCCCGGTGTGCAGGATCTGGCTGGACATGAGGGACCTCACTGGTAGAAGACGAAGCGGCGGCTGAGCCGGAATTGCAGGGCGGTGACGGCAAGGATCAGCACGGTCAGTACCAGCCCAATGGCCGAGGCTTCGCCGAATTCCAGTTGCTGGAAGGCGGATTCGAAGATCACCATGACGGCCGTGCGGGTGGAATCGCCGGGACCGCCGTTGGTCAGGACGTAGGGCTGGTCGAAGACCTGCAGGGCACTGATGATGGCCATGACGGAGGCGACGAGCACCGTGGGGCTGATCAGCGGAAGGGTGACATTGCTGAACTGTTTCCAGCCTGTGGCGCCGTCCAGGTTCGCTGCCTCGTGCAGTTCCTTGGGGATGTTGGTCAGCGCGCCGAGAAAGAGCAGGAAGGAAAATCCGAAGTTTTGCCAGACATAGACCAGGACGACCACGGCGGCGGAGGCCGCGGGGCTGGTCAGCCACGGCACTGCCGGAATGCCGACGAGCGACAGGAGCCAGTTCACCACGCCGAACTGTTCGTTGAACATGTACCGCATGAAGATGGACACCGACGCGGCGGAAAGGACCAGGGGAAAGAAGAAGGTGGACCGGAGAAACACTCTGAGCCAGGACGGCATTCTGGCCTGCAGCATGGAAGCCAGGCTGAGTGCGATGCCGAGTTGCAGGATGACTGCGACGACGACGAACACGATGGTGTTCAGGAAGGACACGCGGACGGTGGGGTCCTGTGCCAGGGAGGCGAAGTTGGCGAAACCGACGAACTGGGGTGCCGAAATGATGTCCCAGCGGAAGAAAGCCAGGACCAGCGATCCGATGATCGGCAGGAAAGTGAACAGGGCCATCCCAAGCAGCGTGGGCGCAAGGAAGATCATTGCCAGCCATCGCTCAACGAATGAGCGGCGCGCTGCCGGTGGTTTAACCGTGTGGCGTGGGGCGGTGGACGTGGTGGTCATGCGTTCCTCCTCAGGGCCAACTCAAGATCGCGCTGGAGGGTACCCATCGCGGCCCGCACGTCAGCAGAGCTGCCGCTGACAGCGGTGGAAACGTTCTTCATAAGGGCAGTTTCGACGGCGGCCTGCTGGGGCGGAGCCGGGATGGGGCCGGAGGTGGGGAATTTGTCGAGGGTGTCGTAGAAAACTTTCCAATGCCTGGGTCCGGTAGCCGCGTAAAAGGACTCATTGACCATCGAACGGCGGGTGGGAGTGGTGTTCGGCTTGGGTATGGCCAACTGCATCGCCTCGCGGCTGGAGCAGAACTTAACCCATTCCCAGGCGGCATCCTTGTCTTTGGCCGTGCGCATGATCGCATAGCCGGCAGCGCCGAACTGATGCCGCTGAATCCGCCAGCGGGGGAAGAACTGGACATCGAACTGGTCGGCAGTCATTCCTGCTTCGTGCAGCCCCTGCGCCCAGTAACCGCCTGCCGGCGTGGCGCCGATGCGGTTGTTGCCGAACAGGCCCACCAGGGCGTTTCCGCCGCCTGATTCAGGCCGTACGCCCAGTCCTTCGGACACGAGTTCGCGGAGGTAGTCGAAGGTTTCGATAACCCGCCCGTCCTCGGCGTTAGGAGCCAGCCAGAGGTAGCCGCCGCCGCGGGTGGCCCGGGCTGGGTCGTTCGGGTAAAAACGGTCCCAAAGCCAGTCCCCGCCGGGAGCCTTGGTTTCGGTAAGGAAGCTGGTGTCGTTGGCGTAGAGCCACGGCACTACTCCGCCAAAAAGCCGGTTGGTCCAGTAGTACGGGGTGAAGTCGGCCGGGCGTGCTTTCCGCAGGGCGCGGAGGGTCGCGCTGAAGTCGTCCTGCGTCCAGTTGTCTTTGGGGCGATCAAGGCCTGCCTGGGCAAAGGTGGTGGTGTTCAAATACATGTTCGCCGCGTTCCAGTCCAGCGGAAGCTGGTACAGATTGCCTTGGTACATGAAGGCTTCCAGCAGGCTCGGATGGACGTCGTCGAAGTAGTCCCTCATGTCCGCAGCGTCCCGGCGGACATATGCATCCAGGGGCTCGGCAAGCTTGTCCGCGAACAGCTGGGCGCCCTCGGTGGCCACGTAGACGACGTCAGGCGGTGTTCCAGCGGCCACCATGGTGAGGATTTTGGAAAAGAAGTCCTTCCAGTCTGCGCCCTGGATGGCCTGAAGTTGCACCGGAATATCGGGGTGGGCGGATGTAAACGCGTTAACCAGCCCCTGGCGGGCTGCAGCGTCGGCCGAGGTGCCAAGGATAGCGATGTTCAGGGCCTTGCTGCCACGGCCGGGAATATCAGTCCCCGTCAGTCGGGGCCAGGCGCCCACCGTGGCTCCCGCAACAGCCAGGCCGGTAAGGCCCAGCATGGAACGCCGTGTGAGCTGCGAAAGTCTGCTGCCCGACCACGGCGCAATCGAGGGGGTTGTCTTCCCCGGTGTCTTTTCAGACGTCATTGTCGGCTCCTCCTAACACGTGTTAAGTAGCGTAGGTATCTCACCTAACACGTGTCAAGTAGGAGTTTTAGTGGAACCTGGATGAACTTGGACTACGGGCGTTGGCTGGCGGGCGATGCGTGGACAGCGGGCTCCCGCCGGCTGGTCAGGTCGTCACTGGGCCTAACATCTTCAGCAGCGAGGCAACGCGGAATCGGTCCGCCCGGTCAGCCTGCCGGGACCGCTGCAGTGGACGCCCGCGGGATGATCCGGCAGGGCATGTAGAGAATGCCTGCTTGCACTTGCTCAGCTGCCGGGGCTTTTCCTTCTACGGCATCCAACAGCAGGGACATGGCCGCTGCTCCGATTTCGGCGTGCGGAAGTGCCACCGTCGTGAGGGCGGGAACAAGGTTGGCAGCGAGATTCTGCTGATCGTCGTAGCCCACCACGGACAGATCCTCGGGTACCCGGAGTCCGGCGGCCGCGGCGTAAAGCAAAACGCCGGTGGCAACCCTGTCGTTGGAGCAAATGACCGCCGTCGGCCGCTCTCTGCCGCCCAGGACGGAGGATGCGGCGCGGTAGCCCTCGTCGATGTCCCATCCGGTCAGGTGCACATGCTGTTGTTCAAGGCCCAGCCCCGCCTCTTCCATGGCCTCACGGTAACCCTGCTCGCGCTGCGGAGCGGCGGGCGAGCTGAGAGTCCCGGTCAACAGGGTGATGCGGCGGTGGCCCAGGTCAAGGAGCAACTGTGCCGCGGCGCGTCCGCCGTCGATCTCCGCCGGTATTACCGATCGGAGCTGAGAGTCGGCATCAGTGCAATTGGCCAGAATGGCTGGCAGAGTGAGCATTGCCGGCGGGGCGGTAATTTCGCGCAGGCTGCCGGTCGCGTACATGATTCCGTCGACCTGCCGGTGAGCGAGTTGCTGCGCTGCAGCGCCATCGCGGGCCGTGTCATGTTCGGTGTCCACTACCAGGACCATGTATCCCCGGGCCAGGGCTGCGCGTGAGGCGCCGCTGATCAGCCGACCGGCGAAAGGGCTGGTAACGATGTCATCCGTAATGATCCCGATCGTTGATGTCTGCTGGTTGCGCAGGCTAAGGGCGACGGAGTTGGGGGTGTAATTCAGCTCCGCCGCGGCGCGGAGGATCCGTTCCTGGCGTTCGGCGGTGACGTTGCCGTTTGCCCTGCCGTTCAGTACCAGTGACACTGCACTGCGCGAGACCCCTGCCCGTCGTGCCACATCCAGTGCCGTTGCTTTGCGTTTGGCCATGCTGATCCATCCCCTGCCTTTGGGCTTTAGCATACCTAACTCGTGTGAGGGCAAGGCTGCCTTGGTTTAGACCGCGGTGAGGTGGCGCCTGCAGGTACAAGGAACGTTCTAATGCGCTGTCCGTTGACGCCGGGCAATCAGGGGAATGTTCGGCGCTCGTCGGTCGCCTATGTCGCCGTCGTCTCAGCGTGTCCGAACCGCTCCCGGGCAATTTTGGCGGACGTGCCGAGGGCAGTACCGATAACCTCCCAAGAGTCCCCGTTTGCGCGGGCGGCGCTGACGGCGGCGTCCAGTTCGGCCTCGGCCTTCACTGCGGCCGAACGGGCAACGGTGATCCGGCGGAAGCCGGCGGCGTCCCTGTCCACGCGGGGCGACGGACTCAGGCGAAGGAGCGTACCATCCATCCGCAACGGCGCGGCTAAGCGCTCGACGTGCAGGACGTACTCTTCTTCGAGTCCGCGCTGAACGTAGAGGGTGAAGACGACCTTTCCTTCGGCGTCGTCAAAGTCCACTTTCCCGTAGCTCTCACTCGGGCCAACGGGCCACGGGCGCGGCTTCAATCGCCCTCCCGCTTCGTACTGCGTCGGCTCGTGGAGGTGCCCCCCGTGCCGGAAGCCGGGGGCCTGAGCGTCACGAGGCGTCATGCTGACCGTTCTCCTTCAAATTGATCTTGCCGTTGCGCCCCGACGTGTGGTGGCCGTAGCAGGGGGTTCACAACTGGGGCGGGCAGCGCTTTGTTACAGATACCAGTAGAAGTTACTGCGGGTTCAAGCACACGAGTACCGGGTACTCGATTCTCGCCGCCAAGTGTCGGAAGACCATCCACGTGTACTGGGGCTACCCCAGGCGAGTTATTTAGTCAGACTGCTTGCGTAGCGCCGTCCAGGCCTGGAAACCGCCGATCAGGTCGGTGGCACGTTTCAGCCCCAGCCGTTGCAGGGTGTGCGCGGCGAGGCTGGAGCTGTAGCCCTCGTTGCAGACAACTATGATGCGGCGGCCGGGGTCGTCAGCGATTGGGAGCCGGTGGGGGCTGGAAGGATCGAGCCGCCACTCGAGGACGTTTCGGTCAACGATGACCGCTCCGGGAAGGTCACCGTCGCGGTCCCGCTGATCGACCGGGCGTGTGTCCACAACAAGGGCGCCCTCTGCGATCTCCCGCTCGAGATCCCCGGGGTGAACGCGTTCGAGCCCGATGCGGCTCTCAACCAGCAGCTGGTTGATAGTAAGAGTCCCGGGGGAGTCGCTCGGATCTGAAGTGGGCTGATCGAATGTGACACCGTCGTCGGGAACATCATGCTGCTTCACGGTTTTGCCCGCCTTCTGCTTATCGCTCCGTCGTTCCACGCTTAAGCGAACGAGGACGTGCTCTTTTTCCTCAATTACAAGCGTATGGAGAGAACCGGGTCAACATGCGCCAGCCGGGAAATAGAGGCCATGCCGGGTCCTGTTGGTCCCCTCCCGTTGAAACGATATACCAGGCCCAGAACCTGCTCGTCAGCGGAAAGGGGATAATGCACATGGCTACCTAACGTGCCCCCTTTAACCTCCCCCATTTGGCTCCGATGCAGCCCAGGGTATCCCGGGCGGAAGAACGGCGGACGTACAGTGTTCCTGCCTGGAGGTAATGAAATAGCCTCCCTTCGTATTCCACCCACAGCATTCCCAACGCCACTAACTGGGCATCGGCAATTCATGGTTACAGCCGGTGCATCTGAAGGAATTTATCAGCAAAAAGAATTAGTCCACCGACATAACTCTGAGGGGACCGTTATGCGTCTGCTACGCCTTTTAATCGCTCTGTTGCTCGCGGCGGCCGGCGCTGTCGCACTCCCCGTGCCGGCGCAGGCTGCCGACGTCGGAATTCCCGGGCCGTCCTACGCGGGGGACGGCGTGAAAACCCCGACCGCGGACAAGGCCCAAAGCAAGCTCTGGTTCCAGGATGGGAGCTGGTGGGGGCTGTTGTGGAGCACGTCGGCACATGCGACGACGATCCATCGGCTGGACGCCGCCACGCAGGCATGGCAGGAGACCGAAACGGTTGTGGACGCACGGTCCAGTGCGCGCGCGGACGCTCTCTGGGACGCAAAGGACGGCAAGCTCTACGTCGTGTCCGGCACCACGGTGCGCTCCGAGTGGAACTCGCCACCATCCCAACAGGCGGTGAGCTCCGGGTCCGCAGCGCTTCACCGCTTCAGCTACAACGCGTCGGCGAAGGTGTACTCAGAAGACGCCGGCTTCCCGGTCACCCTTCACAAGGGGAGCACGGAATCGATAACGGTGGCCAAGGACTCCCTCGGCAAACTCTGGGTCACCTACACCACTGTCTCGTCCGACAACACCAACCGTGTTTACGTCAACCGCTCGACGACCAGCGACACGGCGTGGGGCACTCCCTTCGTCCTGCCCACAACCAACGCCCAGGTGCACTACGACGACATCTCCGCAGTCACGTCCTTCCAGGGCGACAAGATCGGCATCATGTGGAGCAACCAGAAGCCGGGGCAAAAGAAGTTCTACTTTGCCGTTCACCAGGACGGCCAGCCGGACAAGTCGTGGCAGACAGAGGTGGCCTACGGCGGAGGAAAGAACTGCAAAGGCGGATGCGCGAACGACCATCTGAACCTCAGGCAGCTGACAAGCGACGGCAGCGGCCGCCTCTTCGCGGCGATCAAGACAGCCAACCGAAACGTCGGCCAAACGTTGGTGGCGCTGCTGGTGCGCGACGGCAAGGGGGACTGGACCAGCGCTGAGTTCGGTCAGGTGCAGGACCTCCATACCCGGCCCATGGTCATGATCGACGAGCAGCACGGCCAGGTCTGGATGTTCGCAGTCGCACCCGAGGAAGGCGGCACCATCTATTACAAGAAATCGCCGCTTAACAACGTTTCCTTCGCGGCGGGCGCCGGCACGCCGATTATCAGCAGCAGTACCGATACCGACATCAACGACCCCACCTCAACCAAACAAAACGTCAACAGCGAGACCGGCCTGGTGGTGTTGGCCTCCGCGAGAAACAACGCCCGCTACTGGCACGCCACGATAGACCTCAGGGGCTAAAGCAGAACGGGAATCTCTGGGGGTGCCGCCCTAACTGTTTCCAACCTCACCGTGGTGGGCCGAGGCGACGAAATGCTCCACGCGCCGGTCCGGCACCAGCCAGATCAACGCCACGACTGTATAGACGGCAATCCCGAGCAGGGGCTGGGCAAGGGTAAGCGCGATGCCCAGAAGGTAGATCAGCGGGGACGCTTTGCCCTTCCAGTCCCGGCCAACAGCTTTGGCGAGGGCTCCGTCCCTGCCCTGCACGGCGATCAGCCGGCGTTCGAGGATGAAGAAGGCGATCGCGGCTAACAGCAGATTGATGCCATAAAGCAGGACAGGGACCTGCATGAAGGCGGATTCATCCATCCACCGTGTCGTAAACGGAAACAGCGACAGCCAGAACAAAAGGTGGAGGTTGGCCCACAGGATACCGCCGTTCACCCGGCTCGCCAGGTGGATCATGTGGTGGTGGTTGTTCCAGTAGATGCCCACGTACACGAAACTCAGCAAGTAACTGAACAAGGTGGGCAGGATGCCGGCCACACCTTCCCACGTTGGTTCCTCGGGCACGTGAAGTTCCAGCACCATGATGGTGATGATGATCGCCAGGACGCCGTCGCTGAACGCTTCGAGGCGGTTCTTGTTCATGAACTGGGTCCTTTCGGATGGCTCCCTGATGCTGTTTCTTCAGAGTGCAATCGACCGTTGCGACGCTATGGGCCCGCGAATGGGGGGCTCGCTGCCAGCCAGCCTAACGCGATGTCATCTTTGGACGCCTTCCTGGACCAGCGTTTCCCCGCCCGCTCCATGGCGGGAGCACTCCGCCGTCCAGCCCAGTGGTGTTACCTGTACCTTCATCCGGCGCCCGCAGGCCGCGCAGTAGCGCGGCGGCTCCATCGTCAGGCGCTCGCCGCAGCGGTGGTGGACGTACGACGGCGGCCCGTCGCCGCCGTCGTACGCCTCGCCGCAGTGTCCGCAAAAGTTTCCCGCGGCTGAACCTGCGGGGAGCGGAACGCTGTTCACAGCGTCTTCTGGAGTTCCTTGATGGGCATGTTGAGGTCCACAAGCAGGTTCAGGTCTGCGGTGGCGGGGCGGCCCAGGGTGGTGAGGTAATTGCCCACGATGACGGCGTTGATGCCGCCGAGGAGTCCCTCGCGGGTGCCAAGATCGCCGAGGGTGAGTTCGCGGCCGCCGGCGTACCTCAGCACGGTGCGGGGCATGGCCAGGCGGAAGGCGGCGATGGCGCGGAGGGCGTCCTTGCCGTCCATGATCTGTTGGTTTTCCAAGGGGGTTCCGGGCCTGGGGTTGAGGAAGTTGAGCGGTACCTCGTGCGGCTCCAGTGCCGCGAGCTGGGCGGCGAGTTCGGCACGCTGCTCCAGGCTTTCGCCCATGCCGATCAGGGCGCCGCAGCACAGTTCCATCCCAGCCTCCTTGACCATCGCGCAGGTCTCCAGCCGTTCGTCATAGGTGTGGGTGGTGACCACTTCGGGGAAGTAGCTGCGCGCTGTTTCCAGGTTGTGGTTGTAGCGGTGGACGCCCCAGTCCTTGAGCTGGTCCACCTGGCGCTGGGTGAGCATGCCCAGGGAGCAGGCGATGTTGATGTCCACCTCTGCTTTGATGCGGTCGATGGCGAACTTGATCTGGTTCATCAGCTTGATGTCGGGACCCCGGACGGCGGCGACTATGCAGAATTCCGTGGCTCCGGTGGCGGCTGTTTCCTTGGCGGCCTTGACCAGTTCCGGTATATCCAGCCAGACGCCGCGGACGGGGGAGTCGAAGAGGCCGGACTGGCTGCAGAAGTGGCAGTCCTCCGGGCAGCCGCCGGTCTTGATGGAGATGATTCCTTCCACCTCCACGTCTTCGCCGCAGTGCCGGAGCCGGACCTGGTGTGCCAGCTCCAGCGCCGCGGGGAGCGCCTCGTCCGGAAGGCGAAGGACCTCTTCGAGCTGGGCCTGGGTCAGGCCGATGCCGTCCTCGAGGACCTGCACGCGCGCGGTCTCGAGGATCTCATACCTGTTTGGCTGGATCGTCATTAAGTCGTCCTTCACGTCTACCTGGAATATTCCTCGAAACAGACGCTAGTTCTCCTTTGACGACTCCGTTTTGGAGAGATTCAACAAAGAATCCGATGGGCGAAGGGAAGTTCCACTCACCCTGATCCACAAAGGGACAGGCTCAGGGCTTTCTTTCGTCAACGGGAAGGAAGAAGTAGGCGGACTTGGGTCCTGATGTCCTGCACAATGTCCTCCACGCGGGTGGCGGGATCCGTGCTTCCGGCCATGCCGAGGAACATGATTGCCGAGACGACGTGCGCCGTGGTGGCGGCATCAGCGGCGCTGAGCCTGCCCTTGCGCGCCAGGACGGCAGCGATGGCCTCCTCGGTTTGCGCGACGATGTGCAGGGCTTCCCGATGGCGGGGCTCCGTGGAATCGCCGAAGACCATCTCCTTCAGGTAGGTGCGCCCGTTTTCGACCTGGACCCGGTTGCACTCCACGATCGGCTGCAGGATGGCCATCACGGCATCGAGTTCATCCGGAATGGTTTCAGCAGCGGCGCGGCCCCGCTCCAGCGCTTCGGCGTAGTGGGCATTCTGCACCAGCAGAAGGAGCTCGCCCTTGGACTTCGCGTAAAGGAACAGGGTCCCGGTGCCGATATCGGCCTTGTCCGCGATCTGCTGTGTCGTCACTTCCTCAACGCCATGTTCGGCGAACAGCTCACTGGCTGCGGCGGTGATGCGGTCCAGCTTCTGTTGCTTGTTCCGCTCGCGCCGTCCGGGAGGCTGGGAAGGGACAGGCACAGGGACTCCTTGGATTAACTGATTGGACTCAGTTATGAGTATAAACGGCGCGGCTGCACCTGGATCAGTCGCCAAGGAATGCGACGGCGGCACGCGCGAACGCAGCATGGTGCTGGAAGATGCCCGCGTGTCCGGAGTCGGGGTAGATGATCAGCTCGGAAGCTTTGATCCGGCGGTGCAGGTCATTGGAGAGG